>NZ_CP071869.1:0-306250 GCF_017569185.1 Polaribacter cellanae
ATGACTATAAATGCTGACTCTGTTTGGAACGAATGCCTATCTTTTATAAAAGATAATATAAAACCTCAGGCATACAAGACATGGTTCGAACCAATAAAGCCTGTAAAATTATCAGGAGAAGCATTAACCATACAAGTACCTAGTAAGTTTTTTTATGAATGGTTAGAAGAGCATTATATTAAATTATTACGTGTTGCGTTGGTAAGGCAATTAGGAAACGATGCAAAACTAATTTACGATGTAAAAATGGAAAATAACTATAGCAGCAATCGACCGCAAATAGTTAAAATTCCAAGTTCTAATAGAGATCCATTAAAACCACAAAAAGTTACAGTTCCTTTAGAATCTAATAAGAGAGAATTAAGAAATCCGTTTGTAATTCCAGGTTTACAGAAGGTAAAAATAGAATCTCAATTAAACCCTAATTACAGCTTTGTTAATTTTATTGAAGGAGATTCTAACAGATTGGCACGTTCTGCAGGAATGGCTGTTGCCAACAAACCTGGTGGAACCTCATTTAATCCACTCTTAATTTATGGTGGAGTTGGTTTAGGTAAAACACATTTAGCGCACGCAATTGGTGTAGATATTAAAGACAAATACCCAGATAAAACGGTTTTATATATTTCTTCGGAAAAATTTACACAACAATTTATAGATTCTGTAAAGTCGAACACCAGAAACGATTTTATTCATTTCTATCAAATGATAGATGTTTTAATTATTGATGATGTTCAGTTTTTATCCGGAAAAGCAGGTACACAAGATGTATTCTTCCATATTTTTAACCATTTACACCAAAATGGAAAGCAAGTAATTTTAACTTCAGACAAAGCTCCTGTAGATATGCAAGATATCGAACAGCGATTGTTATCTCGTTTTAAATGGGGATTGTCTGCAGAATTACAAGCACCAGATTACGAAACAAGAATTTCTATTTTACAAAATAAATTGTATAGAGATGGTGTAGAAATGCCAGAAGAAATTGTAGAATATATTGCCAAGAACATTAAATCGAATGTTAGAGAATTGGAAGGCGTAATTATTTCGATGATTGCCCAAGCTTCTTTTAACAGAAGAGAATTTTCTTTAGAATTGGCAAAACAAATTGTAGATAAATTTGTTAAAAACACAAAAAAGGAAGTTTCTATAGATTACATTCAAAAAGAAGTATCTAAATATTTCGATATGGATGTTGCTACTTTGCAATCGAAAACACGAAAAAGACACATTGTGCAAGCAAGACAATTAGCGATGTTTTTTGCAAAAAGATTAACAAAAACCTCATTGGCAAGTATTGGAAATCAAATAGGGCAAAGAGATCATGCAACTGTTTTGCACGCTTGTAAAACTGTAGATAACTTAACAGAAACCGACAAGCAATTTAGAAAATACGTAGACGACTTAACTAAAAAGTTAACATTTTAAATTTCGATTTTAAAAAATCATTTTTTTAAATTTTATTCTGATGAAAAAAGTACTTATGGTTTGTTTGGGGAATATTTGTCGTTCGCCATTAGCACAAGGTATTTTAGAATCTAAAGTAAATACAGCTGCAGTTTTTGTAGATGCTGCAGGAACAGCAGCATATCATGTTGGTAATCTGCCAGACGAACGTTCTATTGATGTTGCTCGTAAATACGGAATAGACATTACCAACCAACGAGCAAGAAAATTTACCGTAAAAGATTTCGATACTTTCGACGTTATTTATGCGATGGATACCAGTAATTACGATAATATTCTTTCATTAGCAAGAAATGTAGAAGACGAACAAAAAGTAAAAATGATTTTAAACGAATCGCAGCCTAACGAAAATAACTCTGTTCCAGACCCTTATTATGGAGGAAACCAAGGTTTCGAAAACGTGTATAAAATGTTAGATGAAGCTTGTGAGGTTATAGCTGATAATTTGTAAAATTCGAGAAATTCGTGTCTATCTTTTTTCCCTACAATCATTAGTTAAAATCCGTGAAATCTGTGTCTTTTTTTCTCGTAAAGACGCAAGTTGTAATGTTATAAAATTTTTGTCTCTGTGTATCTCTACAAATCTCAGTGTAATAATTTATAAAATCTGTATCAAAAATATTTTTTATTTCTGTAAATTCGTAAAATTAGTATTAAAAAAAAATCACCTTCAAAAATAATAATAATGATTGGTAAACTCTATTTAATTCCCACAACTTTAGGAGATGCAGTAGAACCTTTAGAGGTAATGCCACTATCAGTAAAAAAGGTAATAGAAGAAATCGACTATTATATTGTTGAAAACGAAAAATCTGCAAGAAGATTTATCAAGAAAATTTCTCCAAAAAAATCGCAACCAAGTTTGCATATTATGTTGTTAGATAAATATGCAGAAGAATTAGAAACCACAAAATATTTAGATGTTTGTAAAGAGGGAATAAATGTTGGTTTACTTTCGGAGGCAGGAGTACCAGCAATTGCAGATCCTGGAGCAAGTATTGTAAGATTGGCACACGTAAAAAACATTAAAGTAGTTCCTTTAGTAGGGCCTTCTTCTATTTTAATGGCAATGATGAGCTCTGGAATGAATGGGCAAAACTTCGCATTTAATGGCTATATTCCTATTGATAAAAGCGAAAGAAAAAGAGTAATAAAAGATTTAGAAAAGCTTTCTAAAGATAAAAACCAGTCTCAAATATTTATTGAAACACCTTACAGAAACGAAAAAATGTTTGCAGATTTAAAAGCAACATTAGCGCCAACAACAAATTTGTGTATTGCTGCAGATATTACCTTACCAACAGAATATATAAAAACAATGTCTGTTCGAAACTGGAAACATCACACACCAGATTTACACAAAAAACCTGCTATTTTTATAATTCAGAAGTAATTTTTTTTGCTATTTCTATGAAAACAGAAATAGAACCTTTTTAAACTCTCGCTTTTTTATCTGCAATAATACTAGAAACATTATAGCCTCCAAATTTTCTCAAGTAAGATTGAATGGTTGCCCCATAAGCATCAGAAAAACATTCTGTTCCTCCACTTCTTAAGAATTTTTTTACATTTCCAGCACCACTTAAATGAGCAGCTGCTAAAATGCCAGACTCTGTAATTTTAATACCATTAATAGTTTTTCCAACCGAACGTTTAATGTCTTTTCTTAAAATCCATTTGTTTACCTTACATAAAGCAACAAACGCTTTTTCTTGTAACTCAGGATTTTTTAAAAAAGCTTGTGTGTTGTAAATTCTAAAACGCTCTAAAGTGGTGCGTCCAAATTGGTATTTTCCTAAATATCCTAAAGTGTTTACAACAGTGTATTTTCCTTGCGATTCTTTAAAAGCAACTGCTTCTTTAAATGCCATAAAATCTTTAGGAAGGTATAGAATCGAATTATCTACAAGCTTAGGAAAAGCAATTATTCTTGTTTCTGTGATTTCCTTTTTTGAAACCTCTTTTTTATCAATAGTTGTTGCATTGATAAAAATTAAAACAATACCGAATAAAATGAATTTATTTTTGATAAATAATATCTTTCTGTTTTGCGAGCGCAAATTTACGACTTAATCTATAAGATAATGATTGTTAATGTGTTAAAGTTTATTAAAAATATAGATAATGAAATTTTATTTGACCTTTGGTGTTAATCTCTAGGGTTGGAGCAGGAATTTTTATGAAATTGACAACAGAAAAGATAGATTGTAAGAATTTCGATTTTGTCTTAATTTTTGTTAAATCTAAGTCTAAACTTAAATAAAATTGTCTGTAAGGTTCTTGTGGAAAAGGGTTTGATGGTTTTGTTTCTCCATATAACATGCCATTTGCACCATAACCAAAAGCAACATTTAACCATTTAGGAAACGAACTTTCTTTGTTAAAAGACCAAATATTGGCAGAAAGCCAATAAGTTTGCCCATTATAATCTTTTAAAGCCTGTTGTAAATAATTTTTTCCTAACGTGTTTGGACGTTGTTTTGCGAATTCAGTTTGATTGAAAGAGTATTTTACGATAATTCGCTGTTCGTTCCAAAGTAATTCTTGCCCAATTAACAAACCTGTTCCTGCTGCATTTGCCAAAAGATCACCAGCAGAAGCGCCCCATTCTTTTGAAAAGCCATCTAAAATTTCTACGGCTGTAAGAAACGTAAATCCGTAAGTAGCACCATAAATAAGTTGATTTTTCTTAGAAACACCAGCCCAATCTAACACTTCCATTCCTACTTTTCCAACATAATAAGAAGTCATAAAATGCCCGACTTTATCCATTTGCTTCCATTCTGCATTGTCGTTTGTAAAATGAAAACTCGAACGTTCGTAATCTTTATACCAAAGTTCGTTTAATGCCATTAAAGAACCAACTGCTAAAACACTCTCTGTAATAATTATGGCATTTCTTCTTTGTTTATTTAAGGTGTCAGATTTTTTTAGAAAGGTAGAATTTTGAGAAAATCCAGTAGTAGAGCAGAAGAGCAATACAAGGCAAAGACAGTGTTTTTCAATTTTAAAAATCATGCTGTTAGTTATCTTCTAATTTAAAAATTCGATTATGCTCAAAACCTTTGTCTGTTCTTTCTGGTTGAAATACAAAATTATATCTTTCTAATAATACAATTGAAGCTGTATTATCTTTATGAGTGAAAGCTTCAATAGTTTTTAATTTTATTTTTTGGAATCCGAATTTTAAAACCTCTTTTAGGACTTCACTTATAAAACCCTTTTGTTGAAAAGCTGGTTTTAACTTATAACCAATTTCAGCAAAATTGTTTTTTAAGGAAATTCTATGTAAAACAATATTTCCAATAATTTCGTTTTTATATTGAAGCAACCAAAAAATACGATTTTCTTCTTTATAAAGTTTGTCGCAAATTACTATAAAATCTTTCGCTTCATCAAAATTTCGAACTCTTTTTTATAGTTACAAATTTATTTATTTCTTTACAAGAGCGTAACTCAAAAATAGCTTTAGTGTTATTAGAATTAGGCTAACGAACTAAAAAGCCTTTCTAATTTTAATATTAGAAAAGTTTTAAAGTTTAATTTTATTATTAGTTTTCTTGTAGTTTTTATTACATAGTTAAAAATAAAACATAATTTTACTGCGACTTAGATTATTAAAATCAAAGAAAAAATCGACCATTTTACTTTATGAATGTAAAAAAAAACACGAAACCAAGTTGTAAATAAAATAAAATAATTAGATAAAAATTAGAAACAATACTATTGGTCTCATTACATTTTTCGGTTCGATAATTTGTGCTATCTTATCTATAGCACTTTCATTTAAACTGGAAATTGGTAGGGGTGAAGATTATAATCATTAAAAAAACATTAAATTTTATTTAGATTATATTAACATAATATTTAGATTATTTTAGTAGATTTGCATTTGATGAAAAATGGTCGTCTAAAAAATAGTATCACTTATCTACTTCTTGTCCTTTTCATTTCAATGAAAGTGGCAGGATTTCATCTGTTGACCCATACAAATGACAAAGACCACACAATTCATTGTACTATTTGTGACCATGCCATTACAAATAACTTAACTCCAGTACTTACTCCTGATTCACAGGATTTCACAATAGAAAATACTGAACCAATTGTTCAGAGAGAGATAACTAAAAACTACAATTTTATTATCTCAAGTACTATTGCTGCAAATCAGCTCTTTTCGCGTCCCCCTCCATTTTTACTATAAAGAGTTTCATTTACATTTTAGTCTCATTAAAGAGTTTTCGGACTCAGCAAGTCTCGTTTGGAATAATATTGACTCTAAATGAAGGTGCATTACGTAAATGAGAGATTCGTAACTCCGTCTTTACTCAACAAACAAGAGAAAGAGGTTGTGAATTTTAGAACTCTTCCCATACTTCAATTTTGTTTTGATTATCTAATTTGCTTTTACTACGATATACGCATATAGGATAATAATCAAATATAGACATTCAAAGAATTTCTATGGAGCTCGTTTATATTTTTTCAATTTATTAAAAGTTTATTTGAAAATTTTAAACGATATCTGTGGTAGGCATGTATGCCTAATATAATGTTTAACAAACTTAAGAATGTTGCAACAAAAGGGGAAATCGAAAACCTTGTAAATAGAGTAGGTATAACTTTTAAACACGACAGTTATGAAAACTAAGGAATCTATGATTTCAGAAATTCTAGCTAATAAGGCAAAGCAGTCAAGTGGAAGCACACATTGTAGCAATTGCGGACACTGCTCTAACACCTTATAGTTTCAGAATTATAGCGGTAGGATATTTATCCTATCGCTATTTAAAACTTAATACAAAAAGTAAAAACCACAAGAATATGAACCAAATTACTGAAGATAAATTAAACAAACTCTTATCCTTCACAGATGAGAATGTGATATCACGATTTATGGATATGTATAATGTTTCAGAAACCGAAGCCCAAGATATCCTTTTGGAAACCCTGAAGTTCTTATATATAAGCCAAATCTCGGGGATTTTTATTCCAGATGACCTATTAATCTTAGACGAGATGTGGCACAACTTTATTTTGTTTACTCCCCTTTACCAAAAATTCAGCATAGAATATTTTAATACGCCCTACTTCCATCATCTTCCTGCTACAAAAGCAGAAAAAACCCAAAGAAAAGAGGATATGAAAATCAATCCTGACAAGGCAAAAGAAAAATATCTCAAAAAACTGGAATTTCTCTTGTCTACTACTTACGATTATTTCGGAGCGGAAACGGTTGAAAAATGGTTTAAAATATATCCAGAAAAATACAGTAAAGAAAATATTAAAAAATTGAGAAAATAAAAATGAGCATTTTCCCAAAAAGAACCATTCCAGGCAAAACAGTTACGATACACTGGAATTTCAACACATCACATTTAAAAGGTGTCCATTTGTGTCCATTTGTAAAAATCGGAGTAAAAGACCCCAAAGACAATATTACTATGCTTTTTGAAGATTATGTTATCGCTTTTCCAGACCAAAAAGAAAGTAAGGAAGAATCATCTCAAAAACTAAAATACTTAAATAAGAATATCCCTCTGTTGGTACTGGCAGATTATCTGGAAGGATCTTGTAAGCGAGAAAAACTCGTCGAAATATTAACCAATATTCAGGCAGGTCGTCATTATTATTTCACATATAGTATTCCCCATGACGCACCATTGGGTAAATACTCTCTAATTTCAGAGGTTCATAATAATGGAAGTGTAAAGTATTCCAAGACCCGTCTTGATGATCATTTTTGGGTTGAGAAAATTTCGCTTGTCAATGTAATAGACAAAGGAAATGAAAGAACCGCTGTAGTCTGTAATCACTCCGAAGAACCGACACCAGTGAAAATAGTCAAATATTCCATTGACGTTAATGGCCATATGGAAACCGAAATAGAGGTTTTTGAAATGAATCCAAAAGATTCTAGGCTTATTTCAGTTTCTGAAGAAAAGGCATTTTTACTCTACAATGAGGAACGAGAAACGTTAGCTTTAACAGAAGAGGTGCCTATTTATCTAATAAAAAATCACGAAATACTATCCGTCAGTAAAAAAAATGGATTGGATTGTCTTATGGGAAAAAATAGTGATGGAGCTTATTGGCTTTCTCGTGAAGCCAAAAACCTATGGGATAAATCAGATGGATTGCTCAATAAAAATACCTTATCCGAAAAAGAAAAAGATGTATTAAAAGAGATGGAAAAACAGGGTCTCATAAAAAAACTAACCTATAATGGCTAAAAAACAATACCAAATAATGTATCTATATCCTATGAAGGAACTAGTTGTTAAAACCTCTATGAAAATTACATGTGCATTCTTTTTAAGCTTATTTGTAAGCTCGGTCCTTTATTCCCAAAATGGAGAAATATTAGGGATAGTAACAGACAATCGAAAAGCACCTTTATTTGGAGCGCATGTTCAAATAATCGAACTAAATAAACGAACCATTACAGATGAAAAAGGTTTTTTTAGTTTCGATAAACTTTCCAAAGGAAAGTACAACATAGAGGTTTCTTATATTGGGTTTGAAACAATTTATTCCATCGTTGATATTTCAACACAAAAACCCAAGGTTCAAATAAGTTTAAATTTAAAACCCCAACAAACTGAACTTGAGGAAATAACGCTCGTTGGAAAATCAAAAACCCAACAACTAAGAGAAAGCACGGCCAATGTATCGGTATTGCAAACGAAAAATTTCCGCGATAGAAATACAAATACCAGCGATATCGTAAAGCAAATTTCTGGGGTGAATGTGCGTCAAACGGGTGGTTTTGGAAGTAATGCCGAAATTTATGTCAACGGAATGACTGGAAAATCTGTACCCTTTTTTTTGGATGGGATTCCACTCTCTTATTTTGGTTCAGGACTAGGATTAAATGTATTACCAGCAAACCTAATAGAACAAATCGAGGTCTACAAAGGAGTAGTGCCCGTTGATTTAGGTGCAGATGCCCTTGGAGGAGGCATCAATATCATTACCCGTAAATCCTATTCAGATTATTTAGATGCTTCCTATTCTATAGGATCATTCAATAGCCATAAGGTGAACCTAAACGCACAATTGGCAAACCCCAATAATAAATGGATGTTCGGGATACATTCATTTTTTAACCATTCCGATAATAATTATAAGGTAGATGTTGAAATCCCCGATGAATTCGGAAACCCAATTCCAGCGACTGTCAAGCGTTTTCACGATAAATTTTCTAACTATCTGGTGAATCTTTATACAGGGGTTTATGACAAAGATTATGCCGATCGTTTAGTTTTTAACGCACGTTATTCAGGGCTCAAAGATGATGTTCAGCACAATGCTATTATGGCCCAGCCCTATGGGCAAGTAACCTATGACGAATCAACTCTAGGTGCTTCTTTAGAATATGCAAAAAAGCATATTCTAAAGAAAACGGATGTAAAATGGTATAGTGCCTATAACCGTACAAGAGGGCATTTTATTGATACAACACTAAATGCCTACACTTGGGATGGTAAGATATATGATAGACGTACAGATGGCGGAGAGATTTCCGCCTCGCGTAATTTTTTAGAACTTACTTCTCAAAATGTCTTGAACCGAATTAACATAAACTACCATCCATGGGAGAAAGGAAAATTCACATTGAATCTTTTTACTGCATGGTTTAGAAGAATAGGTAAAGATCCTGTTGCAGCCGAGTTTTATGGAGAGGATTTTTTCGCCAACCCAACCCAACTTTTTAAGAATGCTACAGGACTTTCCTATGAGCATCGTTTCTCACAGGATTTAACGAGCTATACAGCCGTCAAACATTTTTGGTTGAATGCCGATGGATACGCCATACAAAATCTTAAACTCGTAGCCAATCAACAAGAAGCATCCAATTTTGGCTTTCTCCAGTCGTTACGTTATCATGTTACAAAATTTTTTCTTTTAAAATCTTCCTACGAATATGCAACCAGACTTCCTGATGAATTTGAACTCTTTGGAGATTTTACATTGGTAAGACCCAACCCGTTTTTAGAACCAGAACAAAGTCACAATCTCAATTTAGGATTTCAACTGAATTCCCAAAAATTCAACTGTGACACCAATCTTTTTTACCGTGATACGGATAATGTTATCTGGTTGCGAACCTCCCAGTTTTATGCCCAATATCAAAATCTATTGAGATCACGTACGCTTGGTGTAGATATGGAATTGCGCTATCGTCCATTTGATTTTCTGGATATAAAGGCCAATGCTACTTATCAAGATTTAAGAAACCGTTCCCCAAAAAACATTGTAGGAGCTGTGGATGATCGTTACTTCAACGCAAGATTACCCAATATCCCATATTTTTTCGGGAATGGCGAAATACGCTATCATAAAAGCAATTTCCTAAATACAAAAAACAACATTTCGGCTTGGTGGTCTGCAAATTACGTTAACGAATTTTATCTCTTTTGGTCGGTGGACGGGAACAAGGATCTCAAGAATACAATTCCCTCTCAATTCGTACAAAATTTGGGAGTTACCTTTTCACATCCTGAAAACCGATGGGCAATTACCTTAGAGCATACTAACATATTCAATGAAAAAGTATTTGATAATTTTAGTGTACAACGGCCAGGGCAAGCGTTTTATGTAACCCTTAGAACTTTTATAAATAAATATTAACATTAAATACATTCGAAAGATGAAAAAACAAATTTTTAAAAAAATCTCAGTATTAACATTTTCAATCGTCTTAATCTTTGCCACAACTTCTTGCAGTAATGACAATAATTCTAACGATGAAAAGGAACCTGTTCCAGTAAATTTTGGCATTACTACTGTAAGCGGTGCATGGCCTAATCAGACTTCGTACATTCAAGGTCTAACGGACTTGAATTTTTCAACCATAGGAAACGAAAATGCAGCAGAATTAACAGGAAATGCAAGTACAGTTTCCTATAATGGCTCTTTGTACGCATCGCCATTTGGTGCACCTGCTACTTTAGTAAAATATTCATTCAACGATAACGGAGATGCAGTTGAAAAAGAGCGAATAATTGTACCAGGTGCGAATACTTTTTCAACTATTTATTTTAAAAGTGAAAGCATTGCCTATGCTTCTGTTGCAGGGGGTATTTCAAAGCTTATCATTTTTAATCCAACCACAATGCGTATTACAGGGGAAGTCTCATTAACTCTTATTACCAAACGCTTTCCAAAAGCTACTCGTACATACTACAAGGGTATGATAGAACGTGATGGTAAGCTGTTTATGGGGGTACACTACGAGAAAAATTTTTCTCCAGTAAATGATTCGGCCTATGTTGCAGTGATTGATTTGAATACTCGCACTGTAGAAAAAGTAATTGTTGACGATAGAACTGGAATGATTTTCGGTGGTGAAACTGGTCCGTGTATGATAAAAGAAAAGAATGGAGATATTTACATACAGGCTTTAGGTACTACCAACGCTGGTGGTAATGGCCCAAGTGGGGTGCTCCGTATTAAAAATGGTCAAACCGATTTTGATTCTAGCTATTTCTTTAATCTTGAAAAAGCAGTAGGTAATATATGTTACGGTATTTATCCTACAGCTAATGGACTTACTTTCACTAAAAAGGTTGAAGATGAAACTGATTTTTGGGAATTTAAAACAAAATTACCACAATTCAAATATGTTAAAATAAATCTTGCTTCAAAAACATCAGAGGGGGTAGTTAAGGGTTTGCCTACGTCATATAAGAGAAGCATGATAGTGAAATCTTATGATAATAATACACTACTTTTTACCACCTCTACCAATGATGAGAATGCTGTCTATTCTTATGATATAGCTACTGGCAATGTATCTAAAAAATTTACATCAACTGGAGGATACATCACAGGTCTTGAACAGTTGAATCAATAATTTTTAATAATATGTTAGAAGCCAAAGACCTTACAAAAAAATACGGTAATTTTACAGCACTGGATACCTTAAACCTAAGCATCCGAGCAGGCGATATTTTTTGCTTGCTTGGAGCAAACGGAGCCGGAAAATCAACGACTATCAACTTGTTTTTAAATTTTATCGAACCCTCTTCAGGAAAAGCTTTCGTCAATGGTTTGGATGTAGAAAAAAATCCTCGAAAAACAAAGCAATGGCTATCTTATATTCCAGAAAATCTACAATTGTACCAAAACATGACAGGGCTTGAAAACCTTCGCTTTTTTTGTGGTCTTCAAGGGGGCAATCAAAATAAAGAAGAACTAGAAGCCTTATTGATTCAATCAGGATTGCAAAAGGATTTTGTTCTAAAAAGGGTGAGTAGTTATTCTAAAGGAATGCGACAAAAAGTAGGTGTTGCTTTGGCAAGGGCAAAAGGGGCTAAAATCCTACTTTTAGACGAACCCACATCTGGATTAGACCCAAAGGCTAGTAATGAATTTTCTGAACTCTTACTGGAAATGAAAGAACAAAAAGTAGCCACTTTAATGACTACCCATGATCTTTTTCGAGCAAAGGATACAGGAACACACATAGGGATTATGAAAGGAGGGGTTCTGGTCGATAAAATGGAATCAAGTCAAGTTTCTTTTCAGGATTTAGAGCAAAAGTATTTAAGACATATGCACACATAATATGAAACGTCAAGTCTTTTTAATTACAGGAAAGGAACTTAAAGGTATGGCAAGGCAAAACTCTTTAAAAATTTTATTTGCTATAATTATAATTCTCCTAGGGTTTGCACTCTATGCAGGGCATATTGCTTACAAACAGCAACAGATTATGGTGGAAAGGGCACAAAAAGAAAGAAGGGCAGAATGGTTAGGTCAAGGAAACAAACACCCTCATATTGCCGCCCACTATGGCACTTATGTTTTTAAACCTAAGACACTTCTTAGTCTTTTTGATTTTGGATTGGATACCTATACTGGAACATCTGTTTATTTAGAGGCTCACTACCCTCATGAATTTATGTTTAGACCGGCACAAGGGTATGGTAATATGATTCGTTTCGGGGAATTAAGTGCTGCCTTGGTACTCCAATTATTATTGCCTCTACTCATTATATTCATCACTTTTCAAACCTTTACCAAAGAAAAGAAGACAGGGACTCTAAAATTATTGGTTAGTCAAGGAGTTTCGATAAGGTCTATTTATTTGGGCAAGGTCTTGGCTTATTCCCTAATTATTTTTGTAATCATAGTTCTATTCTTTATGGGTTTATATATAGTGGGGGTCTATGAAAAAACAAGTACTAT
Organism: Polaribacter cellanae; assembly: GCF_017569185.1. Lineage (NCBI taxonomy): Bacteria > Pseudomonadati > Bacteroidota > Flavobacteriia > Flavobacteriales > Flavobacteriaceae > Polaribacter > Polaribacter cellanae. The sequence goes on from NZ_CP071869.1 coordinate 12,664, forward strand.
GATTAGTGATATGGGGTTACGCATTTTACTTCTCTTTTTTGTTTATGCTGGGTATTTATGGGTTTTTACGAATTTTTCAGTTTGGATATCCCTTAAATCTTCGAGTGCAAGAAACGCTCTTCTGACCTTATTGATATTCTGGATAGCAACAGGAATCATTATACCAAAGACTTCTGCCAATCTTGGCGAAACCCTATACTCCTTACCATCCACGAAAATATATAAAGAAGCTATCCAAAATGATATTGTAAATGGCATGAACCCTAATGATACTAGGGAAAAGAGAATAGCAAGGCTAAAAGAACATTATTTACAACAGTATGGAGTTGACTCTCTTAATCAGCTTCCTTTGAATTTTGAAGGAATACGAATGCAAGAAGGGGAAGAATATGCTAATAAAGTGTATGATTTTCATGATGCAACCCTTTACAAAAAAATTGAGCTTCAAAACAGGATGGGAAGTTTAATGGGGTTTTTTGCTCCTTATATAGCCGTAAGGAATCTTTCAATGGCGTTTGCAGCAACCGATTGGTATAGCTTTAATGATTTTCAAAAAAAGACCAACACCTATCGTCGTCATCTTATACGTACGATGAACAACGATATGGCAAAGAATTCGCGTTATGGAGAATTCTATGAATACAAAGTAGGAAAGAACTTATGGAAAACCATATCGGATTTTAAATATTTAGTACCTAAGGTAACTATGATTTTCAAATACTATTGGATGGAAATTGTTTCATTGTCCCTTTGGGTTTTGATAATGTTCTTTATCATTCCTTCTTCCTCTAAAAATAAATTGATATGAAATTAATTTTATTATTATGGCAACGAGAGGGTATTTCCATTATTAGAAATACTTTTCAAATAATCATATTGTCTACTATTTTTTTATTGGGTACGTATGCCATCTACTATGGATATTCCAAAATAACAGAACAACAAAAGACAATCAACAATGTACAACAAATTGAAAAGGAGGAATTTGAAAGCTATAAAGAGAGTTTTTACAGCGACCATACGTTGGTTAAGGAAAAACAACTATTCGATATAGCTTCAAAGCCCGCTTATGCATGGTATCGACATGGCTACCATGCCATCTTAAACCCTCATAGTTTAGCTCACATGTCTCTAGGACAAAGGGATATAGAGCCTTATTATTACAAATTGACTGGCACGAGCCTGTATTACCAATTATTTCAAATTGAGTTGGCCAACCCATTGAAGCTATATGCAGGAAATTTTGATCTATCCTTTGTGCTTATTTATTTATTCCCTTTACTTATAATAGCTTTCACTTATGGATTATATGCAGAGGAAAAGGAAAACGGGATGCTGCCCCTACTGAGGTTGCAAACCATTGGACTAAGAAAAATACTGCTAATCAGAATTGGCTTTTATTATGTCCTGATTGTCGGGTCGGGAATCCTCTTGTCATCCATTGGCTTTTTGGTTTCAAGAGAGTTGGAGGTTTTGTCCATTTTTTTATGGATATCTGCCATTTTATGTTATTTCAGTTTTTGGTTTGCGTTGATGTTTTTGTTGATTAGTCTTAAAAAAAATTCTTCTTTAACCGCCATTAGTGCCGCTAGCTTATGGCTTCTATTTCTAATTGTTCTCCCAGCTGTATTGAATGTGTATGCAAATCTTGTGTATCCAATTGATAATACGTCAATTGCTGATGTTACTCGTAGAAGAAGCCTTGAAAACGAAGACGATTTGAATGAGGCTAAGGCAGTAGTTCTCGAATACTTACAGAACCGGAACGACTTGAAGGAAGCGGATTCTTTGATTGGCGTAAATACTATGGCCAAAGCCTATGCTGCTTTTACGGCACTAAATGATAACCACCATAGAAAAGAGGTGTCCAGCTACTTCTATCAAGTTAGACGAAGGCAAAAGAAGATTTCCTTATTTCGATGGGCAAACCCAGCAGTAAATACACAAGGAATTCTTAATGAAATTGTTGAAACAGATTCTGGAATTTTTCAATCCTTTTATCAGTCAATTGAGAGCTTTCACAAGGGTATTACCAGCTTTTATTTTGATAAATTGTTTCTAAATCAAGAAATAACGAAAAAGGACTACGAAACTCTTCCCGAATTCAATCTAAATATCGATGTAACAACAAGAAACCATACTATTAGAAGTGGTTTAATGGAAATTTTGGTAACCACTTTTTTGCTCTTTGGCATATCATTGGTTCTTTTTAATAAAACTACGTTTTAAAAGGGTATTGAAAATTCGAAGCGTAAACACATTCCTATAAAACTTACACCACGAAAACTTGAAGAAAAATCCTGATTTTATCAATGACAACCTTTGGAAACTTTTATTAAGGCTTTCTGTACCTAGCATTTTGGGAATGATGGTGATATCCATCAATGGACTTGTTGATATATTTTACACCAGTTATTTTATAGGAACAGAGGCTTTTACAGGTATTTCTATGTTGTTTCCTTTAATGTTGGTTGTTACCAGTGTTACCGTTTTTGTAGCGGTGGGTTCTGCATCTGTACTTAGTAGAGTCATAGGTGCAAATCAGGTCGAAGTCCAGAGCAAAATTATCCCGAACATGATAGCCTTGTCTCTTATCGGAGCAGCTATGGTCACTATCCCTGGGTTCATTTTTTCGAAAGAAATAGTTTCTGTTTTAGGAGTCTCTGGAGCATTGTTTACCTACGCTTTAGAATATTATAAGATATACATTTTGGGAGCACTGTTCAGTATTTATGGTCTTTCAGCCAACGGTTTGATACGTGCAGAAGGGAAAATACGACATGCTATGCAATTTACGCTGATTTCCGTAATTCTAAATATAGTATTTACACCTCTGTTCATTGGTGTTTTACGTATGGGTGTAGCTGGTGCTGCATGGAGTAGCATAGCAGCTATGTTTATTTACAGCTTATTGACATCCTTATATTTTATACGAGGGAAGGCGACATTTCATACGGGTCGTTTCCAAATAAGGTTGGAATACAAAATTCTCAAGAATGTTTTGAGTATTGGGTTTTCGGCATTTTCAATACAGCTGTCTAATTTATTCAGGCAATTTCTACTGTTCAGATTAGTGGTTTTATACGGAACTTTTGAGGCTATGGCTTTTTTCAATGCCGTTTTTAGATTGTTTACCTTTTTGGCAATTCCTCTTTTGGGACTTTACCAGTCTATGCAACCAGTTATTGGAATCAACTATGGTGCTAATAAACAAGATAGGTGCCTAAAAGGTGTATCTATCTATAGATTAGCAGGAATTGTGCTTGGTACAGCAATAATTATTCCCATACTGGTTTTCCCTGAAACTATTATAAATATTATGTTACCAAATAAAACGTTTAACGAAGCTGAAATTTTTAATGTACGAATGATAATGAGCATCCTATTGGTCATTCCAATATCTTCTAGTAGTATCATTCTATTTCAATCAATAGGTAAAGCTAAATTGGCTACTTTGTTACCTGTTGGCCGTCAATTGTTTCTATTTGTACCTATTGTATTAGCACTGACTAGATATTTTGGTATTGAAGGTATATACTATAGTCTTGTTCTAGAAAATGTGCTTTATGCATTCGTTCTATGGATTATATCTGAAAAAACACTTCAACGGATTGCAGTAAGAGCGGGACTGTAAACACAGTGATTTATTCTTGTTTTTTTGCAACAATATGAAAAACGTGCCAAAACTTTTCTTTTCCCGACAGAGTCTTGCCATTTTTGGCAGTTTCCTCGAAATATAATAATTCAAACTCTTCAAATAATTTTTTTACGGCTTCCATGTTATGAAAGGTCATATCACTATTAGAACTCCATGAATCCTTTGGACCAAAAAAATGCCCACAAAAAAAACCTTCGGGATTGATACAACTGGTGATATTAGACCAAAGTTTTTCAAATTTATTCGGATGACAAAAAGGTAAAGAAAAAGAAGCGTTGACCAAGTCAGCAGAAGGGAGCTCATCCAAACTTTCAAAAGATGAATTTTGAAAACTAAATACTACTAGATGTTTAGAACTTATATGCTTTTGTAGAAGTAGTGAAGCGTTGGAGTCCTTATCTATTGCCAATACGTTGAATCCTTCCTCCAACAATGCAAAAGTATCTATACCATTACCGCATCCTAAATCAATTGCCTTCAAATTCTTTAACCTATCCTTACGAGACATAAAATCCAAAGTTTGGCTCAAAGTATGAGCAGGAGGGTGTTTTTCTTTACTTAATTTATCGTAGTGTGCTTTCCACATCTTGTAGTTCTTCTTAGTAAGAAGTAAAGATAATGAAGTTATTCTTTTTTAAAGTAATATATGAACTGTTCTGTATCATAATTCTCTTTCAAATTTTTATTTTTGATGCTTTACTATATTTATTTTCAATTATCTACTTCTATTTTGCAAGTATAAAATCAAAGTCTTTAACGCCATAAAAGTAGATATTAACCCTTTTATTTAGATTATATTAACATAATTTTTAGTTTATTTTAGTAAGTTTGTGTTAGTGAAAAATGGTGGTTTAAAAAATAGCATTACCTGTGTGTTCCTTGTTCTTTTCATTTCTATGAAAATGACAGGGCTTCATATATTATCACATACTGATGATAAGGATCATGCCTTGCACTGTACTATTTGTAACCATGCCATTACACATAATTTAACTCCAATATTTACTTCTGATTCACAGGATTTCGCAATTGAAATTACTGAATATACTATTCAGGGAGAAAGTATCAAAAGCTACAATTTTATTACCTTAAGCAACTTTGCTTCTGGTCAGCTTTTTTCTCGTCCTCCTCCTTCTTTACTTTAAGTTTCCTTTTCAATTTTAATGAGTAAAGAAGAAGTTATACTCCATATTTTTAATTTGTGTTGTTCTTTAATTGGCTAACCTAACCCAACTATTGATAAAAGTTGCGATTTATAATAACATTGGGTTTTAATAATTTATATGTTTATGCTTCTACATATTATGGACATGGAATTCAATTAATATTTTAAATTTTCCAGAAAAATAGCCTCTTTGTATGGTTATAATAAAAATAATCCTGTATGCTATTTTGTGCTTCAAAAGATATATTCTAACTCTTTACTTTTTATTTAAAATACATATTGTCAATACAAGTCGTAAACATAATGTTTGCTTGTAATTAAAACTAGAAGTCAACATTGTAGACTTTTATTAAAAACACCGATTTACATTACCTAATGCTTGAAGCGACTGAGACAGAAAACACATTTTAAAAACATTCAACTATAATTATGGCATCTTATATTAAAACAACTCTATTGTATTTTTTAGGATTTTTTCCTTGTTTTATTTTTTCACAGGAACTTGAAATCTATGGAATAGTAACAGACATCGAAAACCAGGCTCTACCTGGAGTAACTATTTCTATAAAAGGAACTAATCAAGGAACACTTACCGATTTGGACGGTAGATATTCTATAAAAACTTCTGCAGGAAGTATCTTGGTGTTTTCTTATATGGGAATGACAACTGAAGAAAAAGAGGTAAAAGACCAAACAAATTTAAATATAATATTGAAAGAAGACTCTCAATCATTAGACGAAGTGGTCGTTACCTTTAAGGTACCTCTTATAGAAGCAGATAAAGGGAAATTAACCTTCAACCTTAAAAACTCGGCACTAACAACAGGACAGACAGCTCTTGATATGCTTAAAAAATTACCAGGCGTAAGTGTGAATCAAAACGATAATATCTTGTTTAGAGGAGCATCTGGCATCAATGTCATGATTGACGGAAAGATGACCTATTTATCTGGAAGCCAGCTATCCAATTTATTGAAAGGAATGAGTGCAGAAGATATCAATAAGATAGAGCTAATCACCTCACCTACGGCTGAATTTGATGCCGCTGGTAATTCGGGAATTATCAATATTATACCCATAAAAAAATTAAAAAAAGGCTATGCCGTAGATTTACGTACCACTCTTTCAAAAGGAGAATATTGGATGACCAACCAAAACATATCGGCTAGCCTTCGTACCAAAAAAATAAACCTGTATGGTTCTCTTGATTACAATACACCACACAAGTTTTTTCAAAGTAAAAGCGGAAACAGCATAAATGAAGGTAGAAATACTTTTCGTCTCAATCGTAAAAATGAAAAAACTTATAAAATTAAGTATTATACTTGGCGGCTTGGAACCGATTGGCAGTTTTTGCCCAAACACAATCTAGGAGTAAGCTATCATGGCTATCTTGATGATTTTAAAAGCTTCAATTATTCTACAGTAAATAAGGTTGATCATTCGGGGGAGTTACAATCGTATATTCTTTCAGACAACAATATTATCGAGCCTTATCATTATGATGCGATAAGTATCCGTTATACATTTGATATAGATTCTTTGGGTAAAAAAATAACAGCCGATGCCAATTATACTTCCTACCGAAATTATTCGGATGGGTTACTGAAAACCGATAATTATGATGCAAACCAAAACAAACAAAATACAGATATACTTAAGTCTCACCAACCTGGATTCGTCGAAATTATTTCTGCTCAAGCCGATGCCGATTTGCCGTTTAAAGAATACTCCATTAAAACAGGTGTAAAATATGCCGAGGTAGAAAATGATAATCAATATCGATTTGATTCATTTCAGCAGGGAAAATATGTTAAAATAAAAGATTTAAGCAATCATTTTAAATATAAAGAACGTATTGCTGCAGCTTATTTGTTGGGTTCAAAAAAAATTAACAAAACAACAATTGATGCTGGCTTACGCCTGGAGTATACTCGTGCTGAAGGTTACACAGTAAAAGAGAGGATTGCTAACGAATGGGAATATACAAAGCTATTTCCATCTCTTTCTATTGGGCAAATTATTAATGAAGACCATAAAATGGACTTTTCGCTCAGCAGACGTATTAACCGCCCATCCTACAGTGATCTAAACCCTGTGCGTTGGTACAATGACCAATATTTTTATTTTTCTGGAAATCCAAATCTGGTTCCTGAATTGGCTTGGATTTATTCACTTACCTATAGTCTGAAAAACAAGTATATTTTTTCTGCTATTTATAACCAAAGCCTCAATTTCATAAACCGAAGACTGTCTATAGATAATAACGGCACAACGATTAAGAGTCAAAGCGATAATTTTGGCAATCGTCATCGTTTTGATTTTACAGTATCAACACCTTTTAAGTTATATCCATTTTGGGATATACTTTTCTTTTCAGACATCAGTTATACTACATATCCTATATCAGAGCTTTCGGGTGAAAAAAAGCTATCGAAATGGGCAGCAACACTAATGTTGCAACAGGATATCTCCTTGCCAAATGATTATAAAATTAACCTTTCCGCAAAATGGTTTTCCTCTGAATTGCTTGGTATCTATAGTTCGCAACCTGCAGGTTATGTTGATTTCGGTATCAAAAAATCATTTTTTAATAAGAATCTCGTTGCCCAGTTTACCATAAGTGACATTTTTAATACCAACCGTTATCAAGCGTACTCACTAAGTGATATTATAGACTATCGTTATAACGACAAACCCGATTCAAGAAGATTTGGACTTACATTACTTTACCATTTAGGAGGCAATCTTGTAAAAGAAAAAAGTGGTAAAACAGATGAGCAAAAACGTTTGTGATTTTTTGAATAGTAAAACTTATGCACTAATCCATAGCGAATAAATGTATAAAAAACGTTTAAATAATTTTGATTGAGGTGAGTAAATATTAAAAAGATGGTTAATAACCTCTCTATTTTAGAGATGGAAACTGATGTTGCTTTACAGCAACTGAATACTGCCTACTGAAGACTTTCCTTCTTATCTACACTCCAAGCTTCAGGTTTATCATTAAATAAAACCTTTGTTTTCGCCCAGACAGATTTAAAAAGTTCTGAATTTCTATAATTTTCTAAATCTAGCTCATTTTCCCAATAAGAATACGTAAAAAATATTTCAGGATTTGTTTTATCTTGATATAATTCTAATAATTTACAACCATTCGAATTTCTAATAAATTCTTTTTTTTCTTCAAAAATAGCCGAAAATTCTTCGATGTATTTTGAGTGAAAACTCATTTTTACGATTCTTACAAACATAAAATTAATTTAAGATAAAGGAGAAAAATTAGGTGTAGAGTCTTTAAAGAATTCAATAATAATAGAATCTCTATATTCCAAGCCTAAAAGAGAAGAAGCGCCACCAACAGTATGTAAATTACTTCTATAAATAGCAATTTCTAAAAGACCAGCAGCATTAAAAATAGCCAATTTTTGCCCATCATATTGATGGTTTTCAGGAGAACTATTTCTAGTTATTTCGTTGTATTTTGTAAAAATTTTATTAAAAGAATAACGTCTTGCAGTTACTTTAAATATTCTTCCTTTACCAATATCGTTAAACATTTTTTTGCTAATATTTGTAATTACATTTCCATAATTATCCACATAAATAACACCACCAATTATTTGATTTTGTGTATGATTTACTTTTGGTTGAATTTCAACTAACTTTTTAAATTCTGTAATTTCTTTTCCTATTACAGTTAAATTTCCACCTCTGGCAATAAAACAAGCAACTTGAACAAAAACATCTAAAACAGGAAAACTACTTTCTATACGATCGTGAATATTTATTTCAACAATTTTGGTTGGATGAATCTCGGAGGCAATCATAGAAATTAAACCATTATCAGGACAAACAAAAAAATGCCCATCCAACTCCAAAGCAATATGTTTGTTCTCTTCGCTCAATTCCGAATCAACTCCCACAATATGTATCGTTCCTTTTGGGAAACTTTTGTAAGAATTTTTTAAAATGTATGCAGTTTCTGTAATGTTAAAAGGCGTTATTTCGTGAGTTATATCAACGATTTTCGCATTCTCTAATTCAGAATAAATAGCACCTTTTACAGCCCCCACAAAGTGGTCTTTGGTTCCAAAATCTGTAGTTAAAGTAATTAGAGACATTAAAATTTTGCTGTTAATTAATTGTGTAAAAGTTGTTAACTATTTAACGCAAATCTAATCAATTTAGCAATTTTATTCGCTATTTTTAGTTGAAATAAAATTGTCATCAACCTATAAAAAATAAACATTTGAACGAACGCATTATAGAACTTACAGAGATTAATCCTGGAGAGTTTTTTGGAGCTCAAAATAGCACCATAGAACAGCTTAAAAGATATTTCCCGAAAATTAAAATTGTAGCACGTGGCTCCAAAATGAAGATTTATGGAGAATCGGATCTTTTAGATGAATTTGAAATTAGAATCGAAAGACTCATAAAATATTATAAAAGATATAATAAGTTAGACGAAAATAGTATTGAACGCATTTTAACTTCCTCTGGAAACGATGAAAAGAATGCAGTTTCCAAAAAAGCAAAAGATGTTTTAGTACATGGAGTTAGTGGAAGATTGATAAAACCACAAACCGAGAATCAGCGTAAAATGGTTGCTTTGATGGAGAGAAACGACATGCTTTTTGCTGTTGGGCCTGCAGGAACAGGGAAAACTTACACAGCAGTTGCTTTGGCTGTAAAAGCGTTGAAAGAAAAAGAAGTTCGTAGAATTATTTTAACAAGACCAGCTGTAGAATCTGGAGAAAATTTAGGATTTCTTCCAGGAGATTTAAAAGAGAAATTAGATCCTTATATGCAACCTTTGTATGATGCTTTAAGAGATATGATTCCTCATGAACGTTTAGAATCTCATTTAGAAAAAGGCATAATTCAAATAGCACCTTTGGCATTTATGCGTGGTAGAACTTTAGACAATGCATTTGTAATCTTAGATGAAGCACAAAATACAACCCACAATCAAATGAAAATGTTTTTAACGAGAATGGGTAAAAGTGCTAAGTTTATAATTACTGGAGATCCTGGGCAAATAGATTTGCCAAGAAAACAAGTTTCTGGCTTAAAAGAATCTTTACTGGCTTTAAAAGATATCGATGGAATTGCACAAGTATATTTAGATGATAAAGATGTTGTAAGGCATAAATTGGTAAAGAAAATTATTACTGCTTATAAAAGTATAGAGACAGAATAAAAGAAAGCTCCTTTAATTCCCTAAAAGGGAAAATTTTTGCGCACTAAGTGTGAAAAAAAGAGTTGGATTTAAAGCAAAATAAAACGTTTGAAAAAGAAGAAAAAATAACTTTTTAAATCACTATTTTTGCAACAACAAACAACACAACCATTATAATGAATACAATTAACGAAACGAATTTTAAGTTTCCGAATCAAAAATCTGTTTACAAAGGAAAAGTAAGAGAGGTTTACAATATTAATAACGAACTTTTGGTAATGATTGCAACAGACAGGCTTTCTGCTTTCGATGTTATTTTACCACGTCAAATTCCTTTTAAAGGGCAAATATTAAACCAAATTGCAACCAAAATGATGAACGACACAGCAGACGTTGTGCCAAATTGGTTAATTGCAAATCCAGATGAAAACGTTGCAGTTGGGCACTTATGTGAACCTTTTAAAGTAGAAATGGTAATTCGTGGTTATTTATCGGGGCATGCTGCTCGTGAATATAAAGTAGGAAAAAGAGTTTTGTGTGGTGTTGAAATGCCAGAAGGTTTAAAGGAAAATGATAAATTTCCAAAACCAATAATTACACCATCAACAAAAGCGGAAAATGGCGAACATGATGAAGATATTTCTCGTGAAGACATTCTAAAAAATAGCATTGTTTCGGAAGAAGATTATGTAGTTTTAGAAGATTACACCAAAAAATTGTTTCAAAGAGGAACAGAAATAGCTGCAAAAAGAGGATTGATTTTAGTAGATACTAAATACGAATTCGGAAAAACAAAAGATGGTAAAATCGTTTTAATAGACGAGATTCATACACCAGATTCTTCAAGATATTTTTATGCTGATGGCTATCAAGAAAGACAAAATAAAGAAGAATCTCAAAAACAATTGTCGAAAGAATTTGTAAGACAATGGTTGATAGATAATGGTTTTCAAGGAAAGGAAAATCAGCAAATACCAGAAATGTCTGACGAAAAAATTACAGAGATTTCAAATAGATACATAGAATTATACGAACAAATTACTGGAGAAACTTTTGTAAAAGCTTCCACAGAAAATGTACTAAATAGAATCGAAGAGAATGTGAATTTTTTTTTGAAGTCTAATTAGAGAGTAAAACCTCTCGACTGCGCTCGAGGAGGAGACAAATGTGTGTCTGTTCGAGCGCAGTCGAGAACTAATAATAAATATCTTATTTAACTAAATATTATTGAGATTAAAAACAAACAACAATGATTATAGAACCAAGAACAAGAGGCTTTATCTGTTTAACTTCACATCCAACAGGTTGTGCACAAAACGTAAAAAATCAAATAGAATATGTAAAATCGAAAGGAAAAATCGAAGGTGCTAAAAAAGTATTAGTCATTGGTGCTTCCACAGGTTTTGGCTTGGCAAGTAGAATTACAAGTGCTTTCGGTTCTGACGCAGCAACAATTGGTGTGTTTTTCGATAAACCTTCCACAGAAGGAAGGCCAGGTTCACCAGGCTATTACAACACAGCTGCTTTTGAGAAAGAGGCACACAAAGCTGGTTTGTATGCAAAAAGCATCAATGGAGATGCATTTTCTAACGAAATAAAACAACAAGTTGTAGATTTAATCAAGCAAGATTTAGGTCAAGTAGATTTGGTAATTTACAGTTTGGCTTCGCCAGTAAGAACACATCCAGATACTGGAAAAAGATACAAATCGGTTTTAAAACCAATTGGAGAGGTTTTTACAAATAAAACAGTAGATTTTCATACAGGAAAAGTATCGGAAATTTCAATAAATCCTGCAGAAGGAGATGATATTGAAAATACTGTAACAGTAATGGGTGGTGAAGACTGGAAAATGTGGATGGATATTTTAAAAGCAGAAAACGTACTTTCTGAAGGAGCAACCACAGTTGCCTATTCTTACATTGGCCCAGATGTAACTAAACCAGTTTACAGAAATGGAACTATTGGTGCAGCAAAAGACCATTTAGAAGCAACTGCTTTTAAAATTACAGACGAATTAAAATCAATTGGAGGAAAAGCCTATGTTTCTGTAAATAAAGCATTGGTAACGCAAGCGAGTTCTGCAATTCCAGTAATTCCTTTATATATTTCTTTGTTATATAAAGTGATGAAAGAAAAAGGAATTCACGAAGGTTGTATAGAACAAATTCAGCGTTTGTACAGCGAAAGATTATATACAGGTGAAGAAATTCCTTTAGATGAAAAAGGAAGAATAAGAATCGACGATTGGGAAATGTATGAAGATGTGCAAGAAGAAGTTATGGAACTTTGGAAAACTGCAACCACCGAAAATTTATCAGAAATTGGAGATTTAGAGGGCTATAGCAACGATTTTTATAATTTATTCGGATTTAAAGTTCCAGGAGTAAATTATGATAAAGATGTAAACGAAATGGTAGAAATACCAAGTGAAAACAACTAAAAATGACAAAAAAAATAATATCATTTTTATTTCTTTTTCTTTTTTGTGGAACACTTTTTGCTCAAAAAAAAGAAGAAAAGAAAGTGGTTGTAAAAGTGCTGAGTTTTAATATTCTGCATGGTGCAACAACCAATGGAAGTTTCGATTTAGATATTATTGCAAATGTTATTAAAAAAGCAGATGCAGATTTTGTTTCGCTCCAAGAAGTAGATTTTAAAACCAATAGAGCCAAAAAGTACGATTTGCCAACAGAGTTGGGCTATCGTACTAAAATGGCGTCTGTTTTTGGAAGAGCCATGTTTTACGATGGAGGAGAATATGGAGAAGGAGTGCTTTCTAAATCTTCTTTTTTATCCACAAGAAATATAGCTTTACCTTATTCAAAAGAGAATGAGCCAAGAGCTGCTTTAGAAGTAACAACAGTTTTAAAATCTGGCGATACAATTTCATTTATCGGAACTCATTTAGATCATTTAAAAGATAATACAGATAGGGTTTTACAAGCAAAAGCAATTAATAAAACATTTAGAAATAACAAATACCCTACAATTTTATCAGGAGATTTAAATGATACTCCTCATAGCAATTCCATAAATATTTTAGAATCTTTTTGGAAAGCTTCTTATAATAAGCAAAATCCACTTTTAACTTTTCCATCAAATAAACCGATTAAAAAGATAGACTACGTATTATTTTATCCAAGAAATAGATGGAAGATAGTTTCGAAAGAAACTATTTGCGATACTATTGCTTCCGATCATTGTGCATACTTAGTTGCTTTAGAATTAGTTAAATAACTATATGAAAACTGTAACCATAAAACAGTTAAAAGACGAAATTGCTCATAAATCTACAGATGAGTTAAGGGAATTGTGTTTGCAATTAGCAAGGTTTAAAAAGGAAAATAAAGAGTTGTTGGGTTATTTATTGTTTGAATCGCATAACGAAGAAATGTATATTCAAACCATAAAAGAAGAGGTAAATGTTCTTTTTGAAGAAATAAATACCAAAAATTACTTCTACATTCGAAAGGGTGCAAGAAAAATTTTGACATTCATAAAAAAAACACATTCGTTATTCTAAGAAAAAAGAAACAGAAGTAGAATTATTGTTGTATTTCTGTAAGAAAATGAAAGAATTTAGACCTTCCATAAAAAGAAGTATGCGTTTGCAAAATACTTTTAGAACTCAGGTAAAAATGATTAAAAGAATAATAGACAAATTGCATGAAGATTTGCAATACGATTATCAATTAGAATTAGACGAATTGTTAGAAAATGACTAAACAAAGACCAGTTTTAAGTGGGTTAATTATTGAAGGAACTTCAGAAATAGAGCAGTTTCAAAATAAAACTTTGCGCCCTATTATTAAAATGCAACACGTTTTATTAATCAACTCTTTTAAAGACTATCTTCAAAAAAGGAAAGTTGATTTTGTTGTTTTATCAGACCTAAAAAGGAGAAGCAGAATTTCAAGTGTTTTTAAAACGGATAACAATTATAAAAACATCACATTAGGCTTTATTATTGGGCACTTTTCTAAAGATGAATTCGATTTCTACATCAATAATTCATCAGAAATTAATAGAAGAATTTTACAAATTATCTCACAAAGAGTAAGAGATAGTATTGCTGAAATACTATAAAAAAAAGTCGCAACATTAAAAATGTAACGACTTCTATCAATCAACCAAAAACTTCTTATTTAGAATAATTATACTTATCGTATAAATTCACAGCCAGAAGTGCGCTGTTGAACTTTTTTTTGATATAACAAATTTAAGATATAAAATTGATATTTTGTTTAATAAAATGTTAAAATATTTAAACACCTAAAATGTTCTTATAGAGAAAAATAACCTTAAAGAATTGAGGCTATTTTAAAGTAATAGAATTGGAATGTTATTATTTTTTTTCTGAAATCTGTTTTTCTTTTAATAATTTCTTTTGATAGCTTCCTTGAACAATATCAGTAATTACTAAAATTGCAATTACAAAATAGAAAGTAGTTTTGCTCATTGGAACGATTTCGTTTCCAAATAATTTTATATGTGCTAAATGCCCACCCTCTGTTACCAGCATTATTCCTACAATAAATAAAATAAATAACCCAAGGACTTCGTACATTCTATTTTTTGCCAAAAATGTTGAAATTCTATCTGCTAAAAACAACATTAACAATCCACTTGCAACAATTGCTATTGCCATAATTATAAAAGCAGTGGTTGTATTTTCTATCTCACTTGTTAAACCAATGGCTGCTAAAATTGAATCGAAAGAGAAAACCAAATTCATTAAAACGATACTAAATATTACTGCATTCGAGCTTTTTCCTCTTTTCTTATCTACCATTTCAGAATTCTCTAAATCTTTGGTGGAAATCATGTGCCAAATTTCTTTAATTGCTGTGTAGATTATAAATCCACCACCTAAAAGAACAATAATACTATGTCCATTAAAAGCGAATTTCACAACATCTTCAATTTCTCCAGATAAAAAAGAAAATGGTTTTTGGAAATATCCAATTATAGAAACTAATAAAAATAATAGAACAATTCTTAGTACAATTGCAATTAATATGCCCACTTTACGCACTCTTTTTTGATCTTCGAGAGGTGCTTTTTTAGATTCTAAAGAAATGTATAATAAATTATCAAAGCCTAAAACAGCTTGTAACATTACCAACATTAAAAGTGTAAAGATATTTTCTAACATTTTCTTGGTTTTTTATAGATGGTTTCAAAGATATTTGGAATGGTTTAGATGTGCAAATAGAAGTCTTTTTTAATTCCTTTTTTTAGAAGGAACTTTTAAAGTAGGGAGTTTCAGTCATAGTTTTCAGTAGCAGTTATTAGTTACTAAACTTTGTGTTTTTTCTAGAAAAAAAATAAACATACAAAGCGCAACCATCTGTAAAATCCGTATCAAAAAAAAATCGTGTAAAAAAACAAGCTAAAACAAATACTTAATTAAAATACGAACACTTACAAAAGCAATCAAAATAGCAGTCGCTTTTTTAAGCTGAATAGGAGTAAAGTAAGTATTGCTAAGCCTGCTTCCAATTTGTCCGCCAATAAAAACGGTAATTAATAAGATGTAAGTCAAGTTCCAATCGACATAAAAATCAGGATTCGAATATTGCCCTAACAAACCTGCAATTGAATTCACTAAAATAAAAAAGCTTGCAGTTGCCGCTATTTTTTTAGGAGTATCCCAATTTGTAAGATGTAAAAGAGGTGCTAAAAAAATACCACCACCAATACCAACCATTCCAGAAATAAAACCAATAATTCCACCAAAACTGGCATTTTTAGCTGTGTTTTGTTTTTTTATTTTTTCTTCGGAAGAAATAATTCGTTTAGAAATCCACATGGTTATTGCTGCAAAAAGAAGTGTAATTCCTAAAAGAATAAAAAAGAATTGCTGACTAATCTTTAAAAAACCACCTAAATAAGCCAAAGGAATACTCGTTAAAACGAGTGGGAGTATTTTTTTAAAATCTATTTTTTTCTGCTGATAAAACAAAAATACATTTCCAGAAACCACTATAATGTTACAAAAAAGAGCAGTTGCTCTAATTTGTGTAAATACAACTCCTGTTAAAGCAAGAATTGCTAAATAGCTGGATCCACCACCAAAACCTACAGATGAATACAAAATAGCGACTGTAAAAAAAAGTATTATAATATGGTAGTTCGCAAAAATTGTTTCTAAAATCATACTTGAGTTTATACAGAACAAATATAATTGATAAAAAGAGGATACTTATTTTTTAGAAAAAGATTTTTTGAATTGTTTCGGAGTTATCAATTCCGTTTTTTTAATTGTCTATTAAAATAACTAGTGTTATTAAAATCTGCTTTAAAAGCTATTTCACAAATTCTTAATTGACTTTGATTTTTTAATAAAATCAAACGAGTGTAAATTGGGAATTCTCATTTAAATTTTTTGTTTTTACTCAATAAATTCAGTGCTTTCGGGTTGGTTGTCAGAAGGCCTGATAATAAAAAAAAAATGACTACAAATGGCTCTTATTTAGAGAGAAACATATTTCAAGAAAGTTTCTCTACTCTTAAAGATTCTCATAGAATTACCAAAGGAAACATCAAATTCACTTTAAGAATTATTGTTCCTTACCCTTTCAGCAGTAATAAGCTTGGTCTTTAATAAAAAGAGTTTGGTAAATTAAAGGTTGATTGGTTGCGAAAATTTCATCTTTACGCATCAGAAACTCCTTCTCACGACGCTTTAGGTGTTTTTTTAGTGTTTTAGATTCCAAAATTTTTTCAAAATGTTTATAAATTTTGCAACCTCAATTTCCACTCGTACCAAGGGAGATGTTATTGCTTTTCCGTTTTTAGCTTTAGATATTTTTAGCCAAAACAGGATACTGAAAGTGATGGAAGTTTTCATAATTTATCGTCACTAAATTTGTTAAACAATTATTTAATACGAAAGTTAAATTAATATAATTCGGTTACTTTTTTTGCTTTATTAAATTGAGTAATCGAATAGGTCACTTATTTGTTTAAATTCAGTCAAGTTTTACCATTATCTAAAAACCACAAAACCTTTATAATCTTAAGATTATAAAGGTTTTAAACTTAATTAATAATTAAATTGTCGGGGTGGCAGGATTCGAACCTGCGACCTCCTCGTCCCAAACGAGGCGCGATAACCGGGCTACGCTACACCCCGAAAAATGATTGCTCATTTAAGGACTGCAAATATAGAATAATATTTATATATTGTAATAATTTTTTTAATTTAATTCTCAATAAAAATGAAATATTCTTATCTCTTATTAATCAGTTTTTTAATGTTGTTTTTTTCTTGTTCTTCGCAAGAATCAAAAAATAAGAACTACGAAATTGTGGTTGCAGATCTAAGCATTCCTTGGGGATTTACCTTTTTGCCAGATAATTCAATTTTAATTACTGAGAAAGAAGGACAATTAATTCATTTTAAAAAAGGAAAAAAAACTGAAATTAAAGGAATGCCAAAAGTTACGCTTCGCGGACAAGGAGGTTTAATGGATATTGAATTGCACCCAAATTTTAAAAAAAATAATCGAATTTATTTTACATACGCTTCTTCTGAAGGAGAAGGAAAAGGAGCAAATACAACCTTAATGAGTGCTGAATTGAAGAATAACAAGCTCATAAATAAAAAAGTATTGTATAAGGCAATACCTAATACCAGAAAAGGACAGCATTTTGGTTCAAGAATAGTTTTTGATAAACAAAATTACGTATATTTTAGTGTAGGAGATAGAGGAAATAGAGATAAAAATCCGCAAGATATCACCAGAGATGGAGGTAAAATTTATAGATTGAACGACGATGGAACTATACCAAAAGACAATCCGTTTGTAAATGAAGAAAATGCTAAAAAGGCAATTTTTAGTTATGGACACAGGAATCCTCAAGGAATGGAAATAAACCCGTTTACGAATGAAATTTGGTCACACGAACATGGTCCAAAAGGTGGAGACGAAATTAATATCATTAAAAAAGGAAAAAATTATGGTTGGCCAGTAATTAGTTACGGAGTTAATTATTCTGGAACTAAGTTCACAGAAATCACTAAAAAAGAAGGTATGGAGCAACCTTTGCATTATTGGACACCTTCAATTGCGCCTAGTGGAATGGCTTTTGTAAATTCCGATAAATATCTAAAATGGAAAGGAAATTTATTAGTAGGCTCTTTAAAATTTCAATACATTACTGTTTGTGCTTTAAAAAATGGAAAAGTGATAAAGGAAGAGAAAATTTTAGAAGAATTAGGAAGAGTTCGTTCCATAGAACAAGGAAAAGATGGTTATTTGTATGCTGGAATTGAAGGTGTAGGGATTGTGAGAATTAATCCGTAATTAATTAATATGAAGAAAGTAGGAATTGTAATTATATTTAATTTTTTAATATTTTCATTTCAAACTAAAAATGATTTTTATAGTGCTGTAGATCAGGATTTAAAATTTGCAGAAAGTATTAAAAGAGGTAAAGAGATTTATGAAGATATGTGTGTTTCTTGTCATTCTACAAATGGAGAAGGAAAACGAAAAGTATATCCACCCTTGGCGAAATCAGATTATTTAATAGAAAAAAGAGAAGCAAGCATTAGAGCGATAAAATTTGGTTTAAGAGGTAAGATTACTGTCAATGGAATTCAATACAAAAGAAGAATGGCAAGGTTAGGTTTAGATAATGGTGAAGTTGCAGATGTGATGAATTATATTACCAATTCTTGGGGAAATAAAAATGATAAAATGATTACTATAAAAGAAGTTGAATCTGTTTCTAAAAAGTAAATATTACTTCAATAAACAATCCATCAATTTTTGTTATTAACTAATTATAATTATTCATAAGGAAAAGTGGCATAAATAAATCTAAAAAATTAGATTTGTAGTCAAATTTTTCAATGCTAATTATGTCAGAAAATATAGAAAAAATAAAATGCTTAATTATTGGTTCAGGACCTGCAGGTTATACAGCCGCAATTTATGCTGCAAGAGCAGATATGAAGCCAGTAATGTACACAGGAATGCAAATGGGAGGTCAATTAACTACGACTACAGAAGTTGATAATTTTCCAGGTTATGCAGAGGGTACAGATGGAACTGCAATGATGGAAGATCTAAAAAAGCAAGCAGAACGTTTTGGAACAGAAGTACGTTTTGGTTTGGTTACAAAAGTAGATTTAAGTGAAGAAATTGGTGGAATTCACAAAATTGTTGTCGACGAAAACAAACACATTGAGGCTGAAACTGTAATTATTTCTACAGGAGCAACTGCAAAATATTTAGGTTTAGAAAGCGAGCAACGTTTAATTGGTGGTGGAGTTTCGGCTTGTGCAACTTGCGACGGATTTTTCTACAAAGGACAAGATGTTGTAGTTGTTGGAGCAGGAGATACAGCAGCAGAAGAAGCTACTTATTTGGCTAATATTTGTAGTAAAGTTACTGTTTTAGTACGTAAAGATTATATGAAAGCATCGAAAGCAATGCAACACAGAGTAAATAAAACTAAGAATATTGAAGTGTTGTACAACACAGAAATAGAGGAGGTTTTAGGAACAAATGTGGTGGAAGGTGTTAGAGCTATTAATAATCAAACCAAAGAAACTTTTGAAATTTCTGTAACTGGAGTTTTTATCGCGATTGGGCATACACCAAATTCCGATTTGTTTAAAGGGGTTTTAGATATGGATGAAACAGGCTATTTAATCACGAAAGGAAAAACCACAAAAACGAACTTGCCTGGAGTTTTTGCAGCTGGAGATATCCAAGATAAAGAATACAGACAAGCAGTAACTGCAGCAGGTACAGGTTGTATGGCTGCTTTAGATGCAGAACGTTATTTAGGTGCTTTAGAGTAAATTTTCTAAATAAATTGATATAAAAAAGAGATTGCGAAAGCAATCTCTTTTTTGTTTGTGCTAATTCTATAAAATAGAAGTTTATAATAAATCCGAAAGCTAATTATGGATTCCTATTTTTACAGGAATGACAGTTAATTAAGCGTTCACAGAAGCTTTCATTGATTTTCTGTAAGTAAAAGAATTGAAAATATTTCTTTTTCCGAAATTATTCATAGATTTTGCGTTTACGAATTTTCCGAATAAAGTTTTACTCACACCAAAGTATTCGTAAGAATTTCCGTCCGTAAAAGTAACTTCTAATAACATACTTTTATGATGCCAATCTGCTACTTGAAACTCGGTAATTGTTTTTTTGTAAGCGTCTAAATTTGCTTCCTTTGTTTCAGGAGCAATACTTACTAAAAAGTGATAACCATCAATTATTTCTGTACTTTTAAGTTCTGCTGCTGCTTTTTTATCTTCATCCTGAAATTTATCTGGATGCCATTCTTTAACCAAACCTCTATAAGTAGTTTTTAATTCTTTCAAATTAATGGATCCTTCAACTTTAAAAAGTTTTTTATATTGTTTTATACGCTTCATTATAATGTTTTCAAATTGCCTGCAAAAGTACTGATAAAAAAGAGATTAGATGTTTTAGAATATTTGTTTTTTTAAAGTGCCTTTAAAATATATTCGGGTATCATTTTATTTGGAGGTGTAGTTTTTTTATAGAGTTCAAAAGAGTTGTAGTTTCCACCTGTAAAAACAGTAATCATATCTAATTCTGGCCAAATATTTATTTTTTGACCTCCATTACCAGAAGCTAAATAAGAATTATATTCTTTATCATTTATTACAAAATATTTATGTTCCCATAAATAACCATAATCACCTTTTTGTGTTTTGAAAGTTTTATCTATCCACTTTTTAGATACTATTTGTTGGTCATTCCATTTTCCATCATCCTTGTACATTTTTGCTAATTTTATTAAATCTCTGGATGTAATGTATTTTTGATTAAATGTTGTTTTACTTGCTTGATTTGGTTCAAAAACCCAACTATAGTTTGTTATTCCCATAGGATAAAATAAGTTTTTTTTTGCAAAATTTTCTATTTTTTGGTTTGTTGTAATTTCTATTAATTTTCCTAAAATTAAAGAACAACCTGAACAATATGAAGAGTATTCGCCTGGTTTTGTAACCATTGGTAAATCTAAAGTGTGTTTTACCCAGTCTTTGCTTCCCATCATTCTTAATTCATTTCCTTTACTTTCTGAATTGTTATTTTCGCAATCCATTCCATGTTTATAGGTTAGAATATTTTCTAGGGTAATTTCCTTTTTTTTTGCATCTATGTTTTTAATGTTTTTGTATGTATCAAAAAAATAGGGTAATAATTTTTGTTTTTCATCTTTTATAAAACCTTTATCAATCGCAATTCCGAGTAATGTTCCAATAAAAGGTTTGCTTGCAGATCTTAATTGATGTTGGGTGTTTTTATCATAACCATAAAAATATTCTTCAAGTACTAATTTATCATTTTTGTATATTAAAATACTATGTACTTCAGGAAAATTTCCTTTTATGGTTTCTTTTACCATTTCTATAATAAGTTCAGGGTTAGAGAACTCATCCAATAAATTTCCCACTTTTAATCCGTTATTATCATCTGAAGGTATATTGTATTTATATTTTTCTGGTTTTTTAAATAGTTCTTTTCTTGGAAACATTTCTGGCTTTTTAATTTTGGTACTTAAAAGTTTAAAATACTTACCTTCAGACTCGTAACCTATAACACTTTTATTTTTATCTCTTTTAAAAACAACAGGTATCTTTCTTATATTTAAAAAACTATCTTTCTTAATATGTTTTAAAGGATATTTTGCATCATCTAATATAGCGTATAAAGTAGTGTCTAAACCAGAAGCGACTATATTTAAAGTTGTTTGTTCTTTATATTCATATAGTCCCTCATATTCAGTAAGTTTTTGTAATTTGTTTTTTTTATTTGTAGTACAACTAATTGTAATTAATAAGATTAAAAATGATTTTAAAATTGTTGTTGTACTATTTTTTTTGATATTTAAAAAAGGAATTGATAAAGGGTAAAAACACTTCTGTGTAGTTATGGATTTAAAAATATTATAAATAATTAAAAGAAAATTAATTGGAATAATTAGTATAAAAAATAAAAATCCCCAACCTTGAACTGTTAGTAATAGGATAAAGGATAGTATGTGTATTAAAGCAATGCTTAATTGAAAATTTATAACTTTAATTGCATGAATATTATAAATGGAATTATCTTCTCTTTTATGAATCCATAAAAATAAAGGAAAGAGAACTGTAAATGGAAAAATAAAACCAAGTATTGGAGAACCATGTATAAATAATAACCACTTTTTTTGTATTGATTCTTCTTTTGGGTTATTTAGTACAGAAATATCTTCTACACCTATATTTAAAGCCTCTGCTAATAATTTTAAGGTTTGAAGATGAGGAGTAACATCTCCTTTTTCAATTCGTTGTATAGTTCTAATTGTGACGTTTGATTTTTCTGATAGTTCTATTTGAGAATATCCTTTTAACTTTCTTTGATACTTTAATTTTTTTGCAATTGTTTGTGTTTCCATAATTTTTATTTGTCACAAAGATATTTATATACAATTGTTTTTATTGTGACATATAGGTGTCACCTATATGTCACTTTGTAGTAGTTGTAAGGGGTTCCTAAATATAAAATAGATTTTTTATTTAGAAACTAATATTTTTTATTCTAAAAAAGAATCATAATTTTCAATTGCTTTGATAATTAATTTTACAGCATCTATATAAAATTCTTGATTGATATTTTCGAAAGTGTCTGTAGGTTTATGATAATCTTTATGATCTTCTACACCAAAATAGATAAAAGGAATATTTTCTTGATGGAAAATTCTGTGGTCAGAAGAATACGTCCAATCGTCTTTTGTTTTATCAGTAGGATTGTCATGTCCGAATAATAAAGTTATAGGAGATTCTATATTTTGAAGCGGTTCTTTTAACTGCGGATAATGATGTAAACCAGAAGCATACAATTGTAAAGAATCGTTATGTGCAATCATATCCATATTAATATTTAAAATAATATTTTCTTTGTTAGTGTAATTTTTTAGGAAATAATCTGCACCTAAAGAACCAATTTCTTCAGCATCCACAGCAGCAAAAACCAACGTATGTTTTGGTG
Organism: Polaribacter cellanae; assembly: GCF_017569185.1. Taxonomy (NCBI): domain Bacteria; kingdom Pseudomonadati; phylum Bacteroidota; class Flavobacteriia; order Flavobacteriales; family Flavobacteriaceae; genus Polaribacter; species Polaribacter cellanae. The sequence continues at coordinate 35,706 of NZ_CP071869.1, forward strand.
TGTTTTTTTTGAAATATGCAGCAATTGCAAACAAAGCAGCAGTTCCAGAAGCATCGTCATCTGCACCATTGTAAATCTCCCCGTTTTTAATACCCAAATGATCTAAATGCCCTGTGATTACAATTGTTTTATTAATTTTTCCAGTAATTTTTCCGATGATATTTCCACCAAAAACTGTGGTGTCAGCAATATTTTCTGCCTCTTTTTCGACTCCGGAAACTGGAAACATTCTCAATCTTTTCTTTCCTGAAAAAGTATAAGGAAATTTTTGAATGTATGTATCTCCAATCATTTTTTCTAAACCAATTTCTTCAAACCTTTTAGCGATAAATTTTTGTGCTTTGTAGTTTCCTGCTTTAGAAAACCCTCTTCCCTCTAAAGAATCATGAGATAAAATTTTAAGGCTTTCTAAAAGCATTTGTTTATCAATTTGAACGCTTTTTGGAGTATTACAGCTAAATAATAGAGTGGTAAGAAATGAGAGAAATAAGAATTTAGTTTTCATAATTATTTTAAACGAAGATAATTAAAGTTTTTTCTAATCAATTAGAGTAAATCATATTAAGGTTGAAAACACCCAAATAATAAGAGTAACATCTGTGAGAATCTGTGAAATCCGTGTCTTTTTTTATTTTCAATCAAATCTACAATCCCAATTCTTTACGTTCTTCAGTATCTGTAACCCTATTTTTACTCCAATAGGCAGATTTTATCGTCTTAATTTTCTCAGCTTTTGTCGTTAATGTTTTTCCTCTTTTGGTTAAGGTTTCTTCCCAACTTTCAATAATAAAAGGAAATTCTTTTGTAGTTTTTATAATAAGAGTTCTTTCTAACTCAGGATAATTAATTGAATACAAAATAAAATCCTCTTTCTCATCTAAAGAAGTTTCGGCTTTATAGGCTTTTATTTTTTGATGATTTAATGCTAAAAATTCAAAAGAAGGTATAATATCAAACTTTCCAATCGGTAAATTCTTCGGATTTATTCTTATAATATTCCATAATTCGTTTTCTAAAATATTTTTCTCGAGAGATAATTTTCTATCAGCATTACTTTCGAAATAAGAATAAAAATCAATTTTAAACTGTTCTCTGTTATTCAACTGAACAAAAGTGTTTCCACACCATTCTTGCGCAGAAAAAGAAATTTTAATCGCACTTTCGTTTGTGTTGATAGGAGAGAAGGTACTTGTCATTAAAGAATAAGGGTAAATACCTGTAACAAATTTTTTAGTGCTGTTTAATTTTAAAACGGGTATATTTTTATCATTTCTATTATCTGCTTTTACCTGTTTTTTTGGTAAAAAATCTTCAGTAACAAAAATGTTTACAGCAGTTCCTTTATGAATTTCTCCATATCTATTTTGATATAATTTATAAGAAGTTATTTCCGCTTTTCCTTGGTACCAATATTCGTTGAATTTTGGATGTTTTTGAGCGGTTTCAATCGACTTTGTAGCTTTTTTTTTAGGTTCGATATTATTACAAAAAAGGAATAAAAATGTCGTTACAAAAAATGGAAGTGCTATTTTTAGAAAAGGTTTCATCATATAAAATTTAGACTACTAATTTACAAAAATTAAGAATCCTAAAATTAATTTATCCAATCAAAAAAAAGACCATCAATTAAGATGGTCTTTTCTAAACAAACAACTAATTCTTAAAACTTTGATTTTTAAGAAAATTTTCAATATTTATAAGGTTGTCAGCCTGAGTGAGAAGAAAAATATTTTCTAAACACTCATTTTGACATCAAGAGCTCCTTAGAAGCAGTATTTATTTTCTGCTTTTACTTTTTCTGCAATTTCGTTGCGCAAATCTACAATGTCTGGGTAATTTGCATATTTTGTAAATCGCTTTAAGCCCATTAACATCATGCGTTGCTCATCTCCTTCAGCAAAAGAAATAATACTTTCTTTTCCTTTTTCTTCAATTTTATCTACTGCATGATATAAGTATAATTTAGACATGGCAATTTGTACAGATTGCTTTTCTTCTCCAAAACGTTTCACATTTTTCTCGGTTCTTAAAATTGCAGATTCTGCCATATAAATTTCAATTAAAATATCTGCAGCCGCAATTAATAATTGTTGATGTTCTTCAATTTCTGGACCATATTTTTGTAGGGCTGCACCAGCAACCATTAAAAAAGTCTTTTTTAATTTCGCAATCATTTCTTTTTCTTCCGCAAATAATTTTGAGTAATCTGGCGTGTCAAAAGAAGGAATTCCCATTAAACTGTTTGCAACTTCTGTTGCAGGGCCTAATAAATCTACATGCCCTTTCATGGCTTTTTTAATTAACATTCCAACAGAAAGCATTCTGTTAATTTCGTTGGTTCCTTCATAAATTCTTGCAATTCTTGCATCTCTCCAAGCAGCTTCCATTGGTGTTTCTTCAGAGAATCCCATTCCACCAAAAATTTGTATTCCTTCATCAGCACAATTTTGTACATCTTCTGAAACAGCTACTTTTAAGATAGAACATTCAATAGCATATTCTTCAACACCTTTTAATTCTGCTTCTTGGTGCGAATTTCCAGCCTCGATTCTTAATGCAATTCTATCTTCGATGTCTTTTGCAGCTCTGTAAGTTGCAGATTCACCAACATATGCATCTGTTGCCATTTCTGCTAGTTTTACTTTTATGGCACCAAAATCTGCAATTGGTGTTTTAAATTGTTTGCGTTCATTTGCATAATTTACAGCGTATGAAATAATTCTGCGTTGAGAATCTAAACAAGCACCAGCTAATTTAATACGACCAACATTTAAAGCATTCATTGCAATTTTAAACCCTTCTCCACGTCCTGCTAACATATTTTCTGTGGGTACAACTGTATCATTAAAAAATACTTGTCTGGTTGATGATGCTCTAATACCTAATTTATGTTCTTCTTCACCTAAAGTAATTCCGTTTGTATTATCTTTATCATATTCAACAATAAAACCAGTAATATTTTTATCATTTTCTATTCTTGCGAAAACAATCATTAAACGACAAAATCCTGCATTAGAAATCCACATTTTTTGTCCATTAATTTTATAAGATTTTCCATCTGCAGAAAGTTCGGCAGTTGTTTTTCCTGAATTTGCATCAGAGCCTGCTCCAGGTTCTGTTAAACAATATGCGCCAAACCACTCTCCTGTAGCTAATTTTGGTACATATTTTTGTTTTTGCTCTTCTGTTCCGTACAAAGTAATTGGCATGGTTCCAATTCCTGTATGTGCTCCAAAAGCGGTACTAAAAGAGCCTGTTCCACTTGAAATATAATCGCAAGTTAAAAGTGTAGAAACGAATCCCATACCTAAACCACCATATTCTTCTGGTACTGCAACACCTAAGAAACCTAATTCTCCGGCTTTGCGCATTACTTCTTCGGTTAATGCATAATCTTTCGCTTCAAATCTATTTTTATGAGGAATAATTTCACGGTCATTAAATTCCATTACAGCTTCCTTCATCATTTGTTGCTCCTCTGTAAAATCTTCTGGAGTAAAAACGTCTTCGCAATTTGTTTCTTTTACCAGAAACTGACCACCTCTTAAAAGTTCTTTTTTTGATGTTTCCATATTTTTTTTGTTGACTTATGATCGTAAGACAAATGACATGTGACGACTTTTGAATTACTTTATTTATTGAATGTTATTTTATTAATTTTAATGATGAATGAAATTTACCAAAACAAAACAGTCTTGAAGTCTTATATCATTCAGTCTTATATCTTTTTTGTTTACGAAAGGAATTCAAAAACCCCTGCAGCACCTTGTCCAGTTCCTACACACATGGTTACCATTCCGTATTTGTTTTTCATGTTTCTTCTACGCATTTCATCAAATAATTGCACAGATAATTTTGCACCTGTACAACCTAATGGATGCCCTAAAGCGATTGCACCACCATTTACATTTACAATATCTTCATTCAAATTCAACTCACGCATTACTGCTAAAGATTGAGAAGCAAAAGCTTCATTCAATTCGATTAACTCGATATCGTTTTGTTGCAATCCTGCCTGTTTTAAAACTTTAGGAATTGCTGCAACAGGTCCAATTCCCATAATTCTTGGCTCTACACCAGCAGCTGCATAATTCACTACTCTTGCAATTGGTTCGATGTTTAATTCTTTTACCATTTCTTCACTCATGACCATTACAAAAGCAGCACCATCACTCATTTGAGAGGAGTTTCCTGCTGTAACACTTCCTCCGGCTGCAAAAACGGGACGTAATTTATTTAAAACAGCGATTGAAGTTCCAGCTCTTGGTCCTTCATCTTTATTTACTGTATATTTCTTGGTTGCTTTTTTTCCGTTTTCATTCAAATAGGTTTCTTCAACTTCAATAGGAACAATTTGGTCTTGAAAACGATTTTCTGCTTGTGCTTTTAAAGCTTTCATGTGAGAGTTGTACGCAAATTCATCTTGGTCTTCTCTCGAAATTTTAAACTGATTTGCAACTGCTTCTGCTGTATTTCCCATTCCCCAATAATAATCTGCATGACCATTTTTAATGGTGTCGTAATTTAATTCTGGTTTAAAACCTGTCATTGGAACAGAACTCATACTTTCTGCACCACCTGCAATAATACAATCTGCCATACCTGCATTAATTTTTGCAGCGGCCATTGCAATAGTTTCCAATCCTGAAGAACAGAAACGATTTACAGTAACTCCAGGAACATCCACAGAGTTTAAACCGATTAAAGAAATAAAACGTGCCATATTTAATCCTTGAGAACCTTCTGGCATTGCGTTTCCTACAATTACATCATCTATACGTTTTACGTCTAAATTTGGTAATTCTTTCATCATATGTTGAATGGTTTCTGCACCCAACTCGTCTGCACGTTTAAAACGAAAAACTCCTTTTGGCGCTTTCGCAACTGCAGTTCTGTATGCTTTTACGATGTAAGCTTGTTTGCTCATAGTTGTATTAAGATTTTAGTATAAAGAATTAAGACTTAGTTAGTGATTTTTGAAGTGAGTAATTCATTTTTGTTACTTCAATAATCTCATTTATAATTGGTCTTACATTTTCTTCATTAATTAAATTTAATCTTTTAGATAAATATAATTGAGTTAATAATTCATAGGAAGATCCATTTGCAATTCCTAAAAATTGTTTGAATTCTCCGTTTGTATTTCGTCCTGCTCCTTCAGATATATTAGAAGGAATAGAAACAGCACTTCTTCGAAGTTGTGATGTCAATCCATATTTTTCCTCTTTAGGGAAATTTTCTGAAGCTCTATAACATTTTTCAGTAATGTCCATTGCTTTTTGCCATATTTTCAATTCTTCAAATCTGTGCATAATAATAGTATTTAGATTTTAGTATCGGATATTAAGTTCATATTTTGTTGTCTTTGTCTTTGTACTTAATACTGCCTACTAAATACTTTTTAACTTAATTCCTAAGGGGTTTTCCAGTCTTTAACATTGCTTGAATTCTCTCAAGAGTTTTTCTTTCAGTACACAAACTTAAAAAAGCCTCGCGCTCTAAATCTAATAAATATTGCTCTGTAACTAAAGTTGGTTCAGATAAATCTCCACCAGCCATTACATACGCTAATTTATTTGCAATTTTTTGGTCGTGTTCAGAAATGTATTTAGAATGTTCCATTGAGTCTGTTCCTACTAAAAACATTCCTAAAGCTTGTTTTCCTAGCACTTTTACATCTTTACGTTTTACAGGTTGTGTGTAACCGCTTTCTGCTATTAATTTTGCGTGTGCTTTTGCAGTGGCAATTTGTCGGTCTTTATTAACAACAATAACATCTTTTCCTTTTTGCAATAATCCCAAATCGAAAGCCTCGTAACCAGAAGTTGATACTTTTGCCATACCAATGGTTAAGAAATTTTCTTGTAAAATATTTAACTCTACGTCTCCTTTATGAAAAGTGTCAGATGCTCTTAACGCCATTTCTTTAGAGCCACCACCACCAGGTATTACACCAACTCCAAATTCTACTAATCCCATATATGTTTCTGCTGCAGCTACAACTTTATCTGCATGTAAGGATATTTCACAACCACCACCTAAAGCCATTCCGTGAGGAGCAGAAATAGTTGGTATTGATGAGTAGCGCATGCGCATCATGGTGTCTTGGAAATACTTAATGGCATAATTTAATTCGTCATATTCTTGCTCTACAGCCATCATAAAAATCATTCCAATATTTGCACCAACAGAAAAATTGGCTGCTTGGTTACCAACAACCAAACCTTGGTAATCTTTTTCAGCTAAATCAATAGCCTTATTTATGCCTGCTAAAACATCACCTCCAATGGTGTTCATTTTAGATTGAAATTCTACATTTAAAATTCCATCTCCAATATCTTCAATAACAACACCAGAATTTTTAAATACTTCGTTTGATTTTCTAATATTATCTAAAATGATAAAACCATCTTGACCCGGTTTTTTCGTTTGTTTTTTAGAAGGAATATCATAATAATAAGTTGCGCCTTCTTTTACAGAATAAAAAGATTTAGAACCAGCAGCCAACATTTCTGTAACCCAAGTTGCAGGTTCTTTTCCTTCAGCTTTCATTAATTCAATTCCTTTTTCTACACCAACAGCATCCCAAATTTCGAAAGGGCCATTTTCCCAGCCGAAACCAGCTTTCATTGCATCGTCTATTTTGTATAATTCGTCAGAAATTTCTGGAATTCTATTTTGAACGTAGGCAAACATCGCTGCAAAGTTCTTTCTATAAAACTCGCCAGCCTTGTCTTTTCCGCCAATTAATACTTTAAACCTATCAATAGGTTTATCTATGGTTTTTGTTAGTTCTAGCGTAGCAAATTTTGCGCGTTTTTTAGAACGATATTCCATCGTATCTAAATCTAACGTCAAAATTTCACTTTTGCCATTTTCGTTTTTTATTTTTTTATAAAAACCTTGTCCAGTTTTGCTTCCTAACCATTTATTTTCCATCATTGTGTTGATGAAATCTGGTAATTTAAATAATTCATGCGCTTCATCATTAGGACAATTCTCATAAATACCATTTGCAACATGCACTAAAGTATCTAAACCAACCACATCAACGGTTCTAAAAGTAGCAGATTTTGGGCGACCAATAACTGGGCCTGTTAACTTATCTACTTCTTCAACAGTTAAACCTAACTCTTTTACTTGATGAAATAAAGATTGAATTCCAAAAATTCCGATTCTATTTCCAATAAACGCAGGCGTATCTTTTGCTAAAACCGAGGTTTTTCCTAAGAATTTTTCTCCATACATCATTAAAAAATCGGTAACTTCTTGTTTGCAATTTGGTCCTGGAACTACTTCAAAAAGTTTTAAATATCTTGGAGGGTTAAAAAAGTGAGTTACTGCAAAGTGTTGTTGAAAATCTTCACTTCTGCCTTCATTCATAAATTTAATAGGAATACCAGAAGTGTTCGAAGAAATAATAGTTCCTGGAGTTCTGTGTTTTTCCAGTTTTTCGAAAACTATTTTTTTGATGTCGAGTCTTTCCACGACAACTTCCATAATCCAATCTACATCTTTTACTTTTGCAATATCATCCTCTAAATTACCAGTGGTAATTCTGTTTGCAAATTTTTGATTATAAATAGGCGAGGGTTTCGATTTTAAAGAAGCTGCTAACGCGTCATTTACTAAACGATTTCGAACTACTTTGTCTTCTAATGTTAAACCTTTCGCTTTTTCTTTGTCAGTTAATTCTCTTGGAACGATGTCCAATAAAAGAACTTCTACGCCAATATTGGCAAAATGACAAGCAATTCCACTTCCCATAATTCCGGAACCGATAATCGCTACTTTTTTAATTCTTCTAGTCATTTGTTTCTTGTTTTATACTGCTTTGTTGCTTGTTTGTTTATAAATTTCTTTATCAGCAATTAATTTATTTATTTTCGAAGTCACGTTAAAAAAACCTTCCAAATCTCTTGGAGATACATTTTGTATTACAGTTTCGTTAAACTGAATTACATGTCCTTTAGAAACTGCACGCATTTCTTTACCATACTCTGTTAATTTTATAATTACACTTCTACCATCATCTGGGTTTTTCTCTCTGTAAATGGCTCCTTTATCTTCCATATTTTTTAAAATTCTTGAAAGACTTGTTGGTTCCATTCCCATTAAAGGCCCTAAGGCTGTGGATGGAGTGCCATTTATTTTATCAATATTTAATAAAACAAAAGCAGTAGCCATTGTGCTATTATGGGTTAATGCTTGCTCATTGTACAATTTAGCAACTGCTTGCCAAGTTGCTCTTAATTGATGATCTATCGATTTGTATTTCTCCATTGCATCAAAGATATAAAAATTTATTATGCACGCATAGTAAATTTGAAAAAAGTTATGCATGCATAGTAAATTTTAACAAAAAATTAATGATTAAGGTTTCGATTATTAATAATACAAAATATGTAAGTTTGTAGCAGACAAAAAATTATCGATTTTAATTTAAAATAATTAATGAAAAATTTATTAGAAGTAAATAACGTCGTAAAAAAATATGGCGATTTTACAGCATTAAATGATGTTTCTATTCATATTCCTAAAGGATCTGTATATGGTTTATTAGGGCCAAATGGAGCAGGAAAAACATCTTTAATTAGAATTGTAAACCAAATTACGATGCCAGATTCTGGAACAATATTGTTAGATGGAGAAAAATTGGCACCACATCATATAGAACAAATAGGCTATTTACCAGAAGAACGTGGTTTGTATAAATCGATGAAAGTTGGCGAACAAGCTTTGTATTTGGCGCAATTAAAAGGGTTAAGCAAAGCTGAAGCAAAAAAAAGACTGCAATATTGGTTCGAAAAATTTGATATTACTGCTTGGTGGGGAAAGAAAATTGAAGAACTTTCTAAAGGAATGGCGCAAAAAGTACAGTTTATTGTAACGGTTATGCACAATCCTAAATTATTAATTTTTGATGAGCCTTTTTCTGGATTTGATCCTATAAATGCGCAATTAATTGCAAAGGAAATCCTACAATTAAGAGACGAAGGTGCAACCATTATTTTTTCGACACACAGAATGGAGTCTGTGGAAGAAATGTGTGATGAGATTGCACTGATAAACAAATCGAATTTAATTTTAGATGGAAAATTAGACGATATTAAACGTAATTTTAGAACAAATACGTTTCAAGTCGGTTTAAAAACGGTAAATTCTGTTGAGGTGGAAAATACCTTAAAAGAAAATTTTAAAGTATCTCCTGCAGATTTTAAATTATTGAATGATGGTTTAACATTAAATGTGCAGTTAAACGAAAATAATTCTGCGAACGATTTATTATCATTTTTAACGAGTAGAGGAGAAGTGCAACATTTTGTAGAGTTAATACCCAGTGCAAACGATATTTTTATTCAAGCAATAAATAAAAACAACTAATTATGAGTAAGTTAAGGTTAATTATTCAGCGAGAATTTATTGCTAAGGTTCGAAATAAATCATTTATTGTGATGACTTTTTTGAGTCCACTTATTATGGTTGGTATGCTTACTTTGGTTGTTTTTTTGATGAAAAAAAATGACGAAAAGGTAAAAGAAATTGTATATGTAGATAATTCTGGTTTGTTCGATAAAACAGATTTTAAAGATTCTGAAACTATTAAATATTTAAATTTTACGAGTTCTGGAATTTCAGAAACCAAGAAAAAAGTAGAGGATGGTAACTATTATGGAGTTTTATATATTCCTAAGAAAGATAGTTTAGAAATTTTAGCAAATTCGGTTGAGTTTTATTCTAAAGAATCGCCAAATATGTCTCTAATAAATTCTTTAGAGAGTAAAATAGAAAAAAAGCTTCGAAATAAAAAATTAACCAATTTTGGTATTGATTTAGCACAAATTGAAGCTTCAAAAATTAAGACCGATATAAAAATGTATGATTTTTCTGGAGAAGAATCATCAAAATTAAAAAATTGGATTAAGATTATTTTTGGTGCAATTGCAGGGTATTTATTAATGATGTTTGTAATTATTTATGGTTCTTCTGTAATGAGAAGTGTTATCGAAGAAAAAACAAGCAGAATTATAGAAATTATTGTTTCCTCTGTAAAACCGTTTCAATTAATGTTGGGTAAAATTATTGGAAATGCTTCTGCAGGTTTGCTTCAATTTTTTATATGGGGTATTTTATTGTTCGTTATTTTAACAATTGTTTCTTCTGTATTTGGTGTAGATATGTCGCAAATACAAAATACCTCTGTTTCAGCAGAACAAATAAGTACTGTTAAAAATGCAGCAGAAGGAGATACAATGCAATTGGTGGTGCAAGAAATTTTAGGTTTACCAATTTTAAAGTTATTTGTACTTTTTATCTTTTATTTTTTAGGTGGCTTTATGTTGTACAGTTCACTTTTTGCAGCAGTTGGTGCAGCTGTAGATAATGAAACTGATACCCAGCAATTTATGTTGCCAATTATGTTGCCTTTAATGTTAGGAGTTTATGTTGGTTTTGCCACTGTTGTAAACGATCCTCATGGACCTGTTTCGATAATTTTTTCTTATATTCCGTTAACATCGCCAATTGTTATGTTAATGCGAGTTCCTTTTGGAGTTTCTTGGACAGAATTGGTAATTTCGATGAGTTTATTAGTAGCTACCTTTGTTTTTATGGTTTGGTTAGCTGCGAAAATTTACAGAGTTGGTATTTTAATGTATGGTAAAAAAGCAACTTATAAAGATTTGTACAAATGGTTAAAATATTAAAGAAATGCAAGACAAAATAGATCAAGTAACAGATACAATTGTAGAAGAAGCAAATTCTATTTTAGATTATAAATTTGTTTTTTCTAATGACATAAGTATTACAGTAAAAGGGTTACTATTTGTTGCAATTGCGCTAATTGTAACTGCAATTCTGCTTAAATTTGTACGTAGAATAATTACAAGAAAATTACCAGAGAACGATAAACATAAATTTGTAACCGTTTTTAGTTATATAAGGTGGTTTGTTTTTTTAATTATTTTCTTAATAGCGATGCATGCATCAGGAGTAAATGTAACCGCTATTTTTGCAGCCTCTGCAGCACTTTTAATTGGTGTTGGTTTGGCTTTGCAAACATTGTTTCAAGATATTATTTCTGGAATTTTTATACTGGTAGACCAATCTGTACATGTTGGAGATATTATTGAATTAGAAGGAAAAGTAGGTCGGGTTTTAGATATTCGTTTAAGAACCACAAGAGCTGTAACGATAGATAATAAGGTTTTGGTAATTCCAAATCATTTGTATTTAACAAATATCCTTTTCAATTGGACAGAGAATGGAACAGAAACTAGAGAGTCTGTAACAGTAGGAGTTTCTTACGGAAGCGATGTAGAATTGGTAAAAAATATTTTAATGGAAACTGCTAAAAATCATAAGAAAATTTTAAAAGTTCCAGAACCAAGTGTATTGTTTACGGATTTTGCAGATAGTTCTTTAAATTTTAAGTTGGTGTTTTCTTTAAACGACAGTTTCGAAACACGTTTTATACAAAGCGATTTACGTTTTGCAATCGATAAAGCATTTAGAGAGAACGATGTTACCATTCCTTTCCCTCAAAGAGATGTGCATTTTTATCCGCAAGCAAAATTACAAGTAGTTAAAGAAAATAACGAACCAAAAGAAATAGCACAAAAAGAAGAATAAAGTAGAAAAAAAAATATGAAAAAGTTTTTAGTATTGATTTCAATATTCACGTATGTAGTTTCAAATGCGCAACTTACAGATTTGGCGAGATTAGAATATTCGTTTATTCCGAAGAATAAATCCGAAGATCAATACACTAGAATTAGAGCTTTGGTAAATTACCCTATTGAAGTAAAAGAAGATGCTTATTTTGTATTCGGCTCCGAATACAATCGAATTTATTTAAACTTAAATGATGCTTATCCTTTCGATACTTCTTCCACTGAAACTATTACAGTTATCGATTTAAACTTAGCTTATACTTATAAAATGAATAAAAAATGGAGGGTTGCTTACAGTATTTCTCCAAGATTAGCTTCAACTTTAAATAAAAAAATAACCAGTAAAGACTTTTTTGTAAATGGAGGTGTTTTCTTTATTAAAGATCGAACAAAAGCAAAAGAGCTCGAAAAACCTTATCGATTAATTTTAGGATTGACCTATAATACCACAACAGGAATTACTTTTCCATTACCATTAATTAGTTATTTTAGACAGCTGAATAAGAAATGGTCTTATATAGTTGGCGTTCCAAAAATAAACTTAAAATATGCTTTTAGCCCCAAAGAGAATTTACAATCTTTTGTGGGTTTAGATGGTTATTTTGCACATTTACAAAGACCAACAATGGTAAATGGAAACCAGGTAGATAATATTTCTTTATCAGTTGTAGTGGCTGGTTTAGGGTACGAATATCAATTTCCAAAACATTTAGTTTGCATATAATGGTTATACATTAAGGTTAAACAATGTTTTAAGAAACGCAGATAGAGACAATGTTTTTACGTTAGACAACGTAAATACATTTTATTTAAGAACAGGAATTAAATTTAGAATATAATGCCAATAATATTAATAATAGAAGACGAAGCAGCAATTAGAAGGGTTTTAACAAAAATTATTTCTGAAGAAAACGAGAACTATATTGTGGAAGAAGCAGAAGATGGTTTGGCTGGAATAGAAATGATAAAAGACAAAGATTACGATTTGGTTCTTTGTGATATTAAAATGCCAAAAATGGATGGTGTAGAGGTTTTGGAAAAAGCAAAAAAGATAAAGCCAGAAGTGCCAATTGTTATGATTTCTGGACATGGAGATTTAGATACAGCAGTAAATACAATGCGTTTAGGGGCTTTTGATTATATATCGAAACCACCAGATTTAAACCGACTTTTAAACACCGTAAGAAACGCTTTGGAAAAGAAAACGTTGGTGGTAGAAAACAAACGTTTAAAGAAAAAAGTAAGCAAAAATTACGAAATGGTTGGCGAAAGCGATGCTATTTCTCATATTAAAGAAATTATTGAAAAAGTTGCAGCTACAGATGCAAGAGTTTTAATTACTGGACCTAATGGAACAGGAAAAGAGTTGGTGGCACATTGGTTGCACGAAAAATCGAACCGTCATAAAGGTGCTATGGTTGAAGTAAACTGTGCTGCAATTCCATCAGAATTAATTGAAAGTGAGTTATTTGGACACGTAAAAGGTTCTTTTACAGGAGCAAATAAAGATAGAGCAGGTAAATTTGAAGCGGCAAATGGAGGAACCATTTTTTTAGATGAAATTGGAGATATGAGCTTGTCTGCACAAGCAAAAGTTTTGCGTGCGCTTCAAGAAAATAGAATTTCCAGAGTGGGATCAGATAAAGATATAAAAGTAAATGTTAGAGTAGTAGCAGCCACCAATAAAAACCTACGTGAAGAAATTGCTGAAGGTAGATTTAGAGAAGATTTATACCACAGATTAGCAGTTATTTTAATAAAAGTTCCTGCTTTGAATGATCGTAGAGAAGACATTCCTTTATTGGTAGATTTCTTCGCAAAAAAGATTTCCGAAGAACAAGGAATGGCTGCAAAAAGTTTTTCTACAGAAGCAATAAAATTATTACAAGAATATAATTGGACAGGAAACATTCGTGAATTAAGAAACGTGGTAGAACGTTTAATAATTTTGGGAGAAAAAGAAGTTTCTAAGAACGATGTAAAACTATTTGCGAGTAAATAATAGGTTTTATATGTGGAATATTAATCTTAATTATCATATTTAAAACATTTTATGACCATTATTTAAAAGAATAAAAGTGTTCAACAATTTTAAGATTAAACATTTTCAATTGCATCCAGCTTTAGCTGGATGTTATAAATAATACCCAGGTGGCTTTAGCCAAAATTATTACTCATATTAAAAAAAGTTTGGCTAAAGCCAGCATTTTTATAATAAATTTACAATGGGTTAAAACCCATTGCTATTGAACTTCTTCTAATATTAGTTTTTAAAAATGATAATGATTTCAATTCATTAAAAAAAAGAGGTAATTCCAACGAATTACCTCTTTTTTACTTTATGAATCAAAGAATTTTATAAATCGAAACGATCTAAGTTCATTACTTTTGTCCAAGCTTTTACAAAATCGGTTACAAATTTTTCTTGCCCGTCATTTGCTCCATACACTTCACAAACAGCTCTTAACTCTGTATTAGAACCAAAAATTAAATCTGCTCTTGTTCCAGAAAATTTCATTGCATTTGTTTTGCGATCTCTTCCAATAAATTCTTTTTCTTCAGCATTTACAGCTTCCCAAGTAATTGAAAAATCTAAAATATTCGAAAAGAAATCATTGGTTAAGGTTTCTTTTTTATCGGTAAAAACACCATGATTAGAGTTGTTGTAATTTACTCCTAAAACTCGTAAACCACCCACTAAAACTGTCATTTCTGGGATAGATAATGTTAGTAAATTAGCTCTGTCTACCAATAAATCTTCTTGTGAAATTGCCAAATTAGGTTTTGCATAATTTCTAAATCCGTCTGCCAAAGGTTCTAAATAACTAAAAGCATCAATATCTGTTTGTTCTTGAGAAGCATCTCCTCTTCCTTGCGAAAAAGGCACTGTTAATTTGTGCCCTGCATTTTCTGCTGCTTTTTCAATTCCTACAGAACCACCTAAAACAATTAAATCTGCAATAGAAACATCATTGTTAAAATCTTTTTTAATTTGTTCGTAAACAGCTAAGATTTCACTTAATTCTTCAGGATTATTTACTTCCCAATTTTTTTGAGGTTCCAAACGAATTCTTCCACCATTTGCACCACCACGTTTGTCTGAACCTCTGTATGTAGAAGCAGAAGCCCAAGCAGTGGAAACTAATTGAGAAATTGTTAAATCAGTATTAGAAATCGTATTCTTTAAAGCATTGATATCTGCATCACTTAAAACATTCTTTGAAGCTGGAATTGGATCTTGCCATAATAATTCTTCAGAAGGAACTTCTGGGCCCAAATAACGATCAATTGGTCCCATATCTCTATGTGTTAATTTGTACCAAGCTCTTGCAAAAGCATCTTCAAAAGCCTTATGATCTTTATGAAAACGAGTAGAAATTTCTAAATATTTAGGATCTGTTTTCAAAGCAATATCAGCTGTTGTCATCATTAAAGCTTGTTTTTCATTTGCATTTCCAGCTTTTGGAGCCATTCTTGCATTTGAAGCAGCAGTTGGTGTCCATTGATGCGCACCTGCAGGACTTTTCGTTAATTCCCAATCGTAATTTAGTAAAACATCAAAAAAATCGGCATCCCATTGAATAGGGTTTGGTGTCCAAGCACCTTCGATTCCACTTGTAATTGTATCATCTAAAACACCAGACTTATAGGTGTTTTTCCATCCAGAACTCATTTCTTCAATTTTAGCTCCATGAGGAGCATCTCCAACATATTTGTCTGGATTTGCAGCACCATGTGCTTTTCCGAACGTGTGCCCACCAGCGATTAAGGCTACAGTTTCTTCATCATCCATAGCCATTCTTTTAAATGTTTCTCGAACATTTTTTGCAGAACCCACTGGGTCTGGAATACCATTTGGTCCTTCAGGATTTACATAAATCCAACCCATCATAACTGCAGCTAATGGCTTTTCTAATTCGCCACTTTCATATCTAGCCTCATTGTCTCCCCATTCTTTCTCACTTCCCCAGTAAATATCTTGTTCTGGCTCCCAAATATCTTCTCTACCAGCTGCGTAACCAAAGGTTTTAAACCCCATAGATTCTAAAGCACAATTTCCTGTTAAAATTATTAAATCTGCCCAAGATATTTTATTGCCATACTTTTTTTTAATTGGCCACAAAAGTAAACGAGCTTTATCTAGATTTCCATTGTCTGGCCAGCTATTAACTGGTGCAAATCGTTGGTTTCCTGTACCTGCTCCTCCACGTCCATCACCAATTCTATAAGTACCAGCATTGTGCCAGGCCATTCTAACCATAAAACCACCATAATGACCGTAATCTGCTGGCCACCAATCTTGTGAGTCTGTCATTAAATTTAGTATATCTTGTTTTAATTCTTTAAAATTAAGGCTGTTAAATGCTTCTTTATAGTTAAAGTCTTCTCCTAAAGGATTTGATTTTGATGCATTTTGACGTAAAATATTCAATTTTAATTCATTTGGCCACCAATCTCTATTTGTAGTTCCACTTCCGCCAGTTTTTTTCTCAGCACCACTCATAAATGGACATTTATCCATACCAGAGTTGTTTTTTTTTGTATCGTAATTGCTCATAATTAAAATTTTATGTTTTGATGCTTCAAAGTTACAAAATATTTTAAATAGTTTTTATCTATTTATTTTATTTTAAAATAAATAATATTGATTTAAGGTAATCTATATCAGAAAATTTTATTATTATCATCTTAAGTTATAATAAAAATTGATTGTAATATAAAAACTTCCATTAACTTATTTCTTTATTCTCCACCATCATTTTTATCTTTGCATCGGAAAATAAAAAACATATTATTAATTATAAAATTCAATAAAAAAAATGGCAACAACAGTTGGTAAAAAATTTCCAGATTTAAATGTAGATGCAATGGACGAAATGGGTGATACATTTAAGCTAAATGTATTAGAAGAAGCAATAAATAACAAGAAAAAAGTATTGTTGTTTTGGTATCCAAAAGACTTTACATTTGTGTGTCCTACAGAATTACATGCTTTCCAAGAAGCTTTAGGTGAGTTCGAAAAAAGAAACACACTTGTAATTGGTGCATCTTGTGATACTCCAGAAGTACATTTTGCATGGTTAAATACCTCTAAAGATGATGGAGGTATTGAAGGGGTTACTTATCCAATTTTGGCAGATTCTAACCGTAATTTATCTTCAATTTTAGGAATTTTAGATATTACAAACGAAACTTTTGATGAAGCTTCCCAAACAATTCAAGTAGAAGGAGATAATGTAACTTACAGAGCTACTTATTTAATTGATGAAGAAGGAACAGTTTTCCATGAAGGCGTTAACCACATGCCAGTTGGTAGAAATGTAAATGAATTTTTACGTTTAATTGATGCCTATGCACACGTTCAAAAAAACGGAGAAGTTTGTCCTGCAAACTGGGAAGAAGGTAAAGAAGCTATGTCTCCAAATGCAAAAGGAACAGCAGCATATTTAGCAAAACATTAAAAAATAAGAGGAATAAATTCGTGTTGGAGTTGGGGGACAAAAACACGAATCCTTTTCAAAATAAAAAAAGAATAAAGTTATGGTACAAGAATTAACAGAAGATAACTTAGGTGTTATTTTAGAAGGAAACGAAAAAGTAATTGTACAATATTCTGCAACTTGGTGTGGAAACTGTAGAATTATGAAGCCAAAATTTAAGAAATTGGCAACAGAAATGGATACAATTAAATTTGTAATTGTAGATGCAGAGAAATTTCCTGAAAGCAGAAAGTTAGCAGATGTAAGTAATTTACCAACATTTGCAATTTTCGAAAACGGAGAAAAAAAGAACCAAGCACAAACCAATAAGTTTGATGTTTTGAAAGACTTAGTAAACGAATTAGCTTAGATCTATGAAATTACCTGTAATTAAACATTTAACCAATTTTATTGAAGAAAACGACCAAGATTATGTTTTAGAAACAATTGAAACTTTAGAAGCTTTAACAGAAGTTCCGTCTTTAAAAGACGAAGAATTAGATGTTGTTGGAGAGTTGATTTCTAATATGTATGGGGCAATAGAAGTAGATAAAATGGTAAAAGATGGAACCCCTAAAAAAGAAGCGTTAAATACTTTTATGAAGCGTGTTTTAGGCTCTATTGATACTTAAAATTATCGAAAATATATTATTAAAAATCTCAAGTGAAAGCTTGAGTTTTTTTTAGTTTATATAGCTCTTAACCACTTTTTAAAACTTCTTTTCTTCATAATAAATTGCGCCATATCTTTTCCCCATAATTCGTAAGATAATTTAGAAGGATGCACACCGTCACTAAAATAAATAGCAATGTCGTTTTTAAGATTGTACTTTTTAGACCAATTTTTTAAAGTTACAACCTCACTATTGTAAAAAACTCTTTTTTTTCTTTTTACCTTTTTTTGAAGTTTTTCTCCAAAAATTTCAACCAAGTTTCCAATAACAAATTTCATCGTTTTTGTAAACGCAGGAAACTCTTTAATAGGAGGCATATTTGTAAAATAAATAGGTGTTCTAGGAAATTTTTTCTTAAGACTTTTAATCAACTTTTCGATATTTAGCATTACTAATAAAGGCGAATTCAATTTAAAAGCATCATTTCCACCCAAACCAATTACAATAATATCTGCATTAGACTCTTCAATTTTTGGGAGTAGTTTTTTGGTAATTTGTTTCGTTGTATAACCACTTCTTGCATATACTCTCCATAAAATAGAGATATTATTTTTTTCTGAAATTTCTTTTACGAGTGCACCAGTAAAACCATTTTCGTGAATATCTACACCAACACCTGCAAGGGTGCTTTCTCCTAATGTAATTACTTTTAAAGTCTTTTGTGAAGTCGTTTTTATATAGCCTTTTGGTTTTAGGGCTTCAGGTAATCTTGGAGTGTCTTTACGAATTTTTTTACCTTGCATTAAAAGCACAGGAAGTAAGGGAAAAGAAATAATACACCCAAAAATATACTTTATACTCATATTTAATCTTCTTTTTTTTCTTGATTCGCTTTTTTAATAATAGCTTTTAAACGTTTTTTATGAAGCTGCTTTTCTAGCTTTACTTTGTTAATTTTACGATTCATTAACTTGGTGTGCTTCGCTTTATTAAGTGTGTTTTTTGCTTTTCCTTTTTTGGGCATTTGCGAATCTTAAAATGGTTTTCTTTTAAAATGTTAAAATACGTTTTTTTTAAATTAAATAAACTGTCAATAGAGAGCATCAATATTTATTTTTACTTAAAATTCTACTATCTTCGTTTTTTTTAAATCAAAACAGAATGTCTAGAAGTTTAAAAGATTACGTAATTATTGGATTAAAAGGAATGGCAATGGGTGCAGCAGATGTAGTGCCAGGAGTTTCTGGAGGTACAATTGCATTTATATCTGGTATTTATGAAGAGTTATTAGGTTCTATAAGCAAGATTAATTTTGGTTTATTTAAAACATTAAAAAATGAAGGTTTTACAGCAGCTTGGAAACAAGTAAATGGAACTTTCTTATTATCACTTTTTATTGGAATTTTTATAAGCATTATATCTTTAGCAAAAACCATTAAATGGTTATTAGAAAACGAGCCTGTTTTATTATGGTCTTTTTTCTTTGGTTTGGTTTTAGCGAGTATTATTTACATCGCTAAACAAATTAAAAAATGGAATGTTGTGGCGGTTTTGGCACTTTTGGCGGCCGCTTTTTTAGCGTATTATGTAACTACTTTAAATCCTTTGGTAAGCGAAAATTCTTCTCTGTTATTTATGTTTTTAGCAGGAGCCATTGCAATTTGCGCAATGATTTTACCAGGAATTTCAGGAGCTTTTATTTTAGTTTTATTAGGTGCTTACAAACCAATTTTATCCGCTGTTAACGATAAAGATTTAAAAACAATAGCAGTAGTTGGCTTAGGAGCAATCGTAGGTTTGTTATCTTTTTCTAAAGTTTTAAAATGGATGTTCGTAAATTATAAAAATATTACTTTAGCAATGTTAACGGGTTTTATAATAGGCTCTTTAAATAAAATTTGGCCTTGGAAAGAAACACTTACTTGGCGAACAAATTCTCATGGAATTGAAGTGCCTTTAAAAGAACAAAGCATTTCTCCTTATAATTTTGATGCAGATCCGCAATTATTAATGGCAGTAGTTTTGGCTCTTATTGGTTTTGCACTAATTTTATTAATGGAGAAATTAGCTGTTAAAAAAGTATAAATGCAACAAGAAAGAACATTTCTACAAAAAACAAATCTTTTTCTAAAAGGATTAGCAATGGGAGCTGCAAATAAAGTTCCTGGTGTTTCTGGTGGAACTGTTTCTTTTGTTTTTGGCTTTTACGAAGAATTAATTTATTCTTTTCGAAAAGTAAATTTAAAAGCATTAAAACTGCTTTTAAATGGAAGGTTTACTAGCTTTTTTAGATATACAAATGCACAATTCTTAACATTAATAATGGCTGGAAGTATTTTTAGCTATTTTAGTATTTCTTTAGTTTTAGATTATTTTTTAAAACACTATGAACTTTATGTGTGGAGCTGGTTTTTTGGAATGATTATTGGCTCTATTTATTATATAGGAAAAGATTTTGGAGAATGGAATGCAAAAAATATTGGCTCATTAGTCATAGGAGCTTCAGTAGGAATAGGAATTAGTTTTTTAACACCTGCAGCCGAAAATGATAATCTTTGGTTTGTTTTTATCTGTGGAATTATTGGAGTTTCTGGAATGACATTGCCAGGACTTTCTGGTTCTTTTATTTTAATTTTAATGGGTAATTATGTACTACTTTTAGTAGATTCTGTAAACGAGTTATTCTTTGTAATAACAAATTTGGTATCAGGAAATTTCGAGATATTGTTAGATTCAGAGAAAATTCGTTACCTTAAAATAATAAGTGTTTTTACAGCAGGTTCTGCATTTGGTTTGGTTTCTATTTCGCATGTTTTAGGATATGTTTTAAAAAGATGGAACACAATCGTAACAGCCGTTATAATTGGTTTTATAACGGGTTCTTTAGGGATTGTTTGGCCATGGAAAAAAGCAGTATATGTAACTAAAAATGGCGATTTTGCATTAGATAAAACTGGCAATAAAATTATTGAAAACTATCACAGGTTTATTCCAGATTTTTCGAATACAGAAACTTGGTTTGCCATTTTTTATATTGTTATAGGAATCGCATTAATACTAATTATAGATTATTATGGCAGAAAGAAAAAATAGCACTTTCGGACTTTTAGGAAAAGATATTTCTTACTCTTTTTCACGTGGATATTTTACAAAGAAATTTAAAAATTTAGGTTTTACTAAAACCAAGTATGTAAATTTCGATATTCCAAAAATAGAAGATTTCCCAAATATTATTAAAAATGATGATAGCATTTGTGGAATAAATGTAACAATTCCTTACAAAGAAGAAGTGATACCTTATTTAGATAAATTAGATAAAACTGCCAAAAAAATAGGAGCAGTAAATACAATTAAATTCACAAAAAGAGGAAATTTAAAAGGATACAATACAGATGTTGTTGGTTTCGAAAAATCGATTTCTCCTTATTTTAAAAAGCATCATAAATTTGCACTAATTTTAGGCACTGGAGGAGCTTCTAAAGCAGTTGCTTTTGCTTTGAAACGAAATAATATTAAATATAAATTTGTTTCTCGAAATCCTTCAGGCGAAAAAGAAATTTCATATCAAGATTTGTCAGAAAAAATCTTCAACAAATACAATGTTATTATCAATTGTACACCTTTAGGAACTTCGCCCAATGTAGATAAATATCCAACAATTCCATATCAATATTTATCTAAAAAACATTTGTTATTCGACTTAATTTACAATCCAGAATTAACGATTTTTCTTGAAAAAGGAAAAGAAAGAGGAGCAACTGTAAAAAACGGATATCAAATGTTAGAAATTCAGGCAGAAGAGTCTTGGGCAATCTGGAATAAAAACAAATAATTTAATTTAACTGTCATTTGCGAATATAATTAGTTGTCAGTATCTTTATAGAATAATAATAAATATTATTAATAGCACTTAAACATTGTAGATATGTTAGATAAGAATGACGAAAACGTTAAAAAAACGGAAGATAGTACTAAAGAAGTCGCAAATGAAACTCCAAAAGTAGAAGAAGTGACATCTTTTGAAGAAGTGAATGAAGTTGAAGAACCATTAAAAGAAACAGTTAAAATAAAAGAAGTAGAAATCTCGGAAACGACCAACAGAGTAGAAGAATCAACCGAAAAAGTGGTAGAGGAAAATAATAACGATATAAATGAAGCTATAGATGAAATTGAAAAATCTGTAGCAGAGGACGCAGAAAATAGCAATTCTAAAGAAGAGGAAACTCCAAAAGTAGATTATTCTAAAGCAACTTTAGAAGCTTTAGTTGTTGCTTTAAAGAAAGTAATTTCTAACAATCCTGTTCAAAAAATTAAATCTCAAGTAGATGCAATCAAGAATGCTTTCAACCAGAAGTTTGGGGCGTTATTGGCAGAAAAAAAAGAAGCTTTTTTAGCGGAAGGAGGTAATTCTATCGATTTTCAATTTTCGAGTCCAATAAAAACAGAATACAATGCACTGCTTTTTAGTTATAAAAAAGAGAGAGATGCATACTATAAAGATTTAGAAAAAAAATTAAACGAAAACTTAGAAAAAAGGTTAAAGGTAATTGAAGATTTAAAAACTTTAATTGAAGATGCAGATACTGCTACTATGTATAAGCAGTTTAGAGAGTTGCAAGATAACTGGCGTGCAATTGGTCCAGTTTCTAAAACGCGTTATAACGATACTTGGAAGATTTACCATCATCATGTAGAGCGTTTTTACGATTTATTACATTTAAGTAACGATTTTAGAGATTTAGACTTTAAAAATAATTTAGAGGAAAAACTTAAAATTATTAAACAAGCAGAAGCATTAGCAGAGAAAGAAGACATTACAGAAGCTTTTAAGGAATTGCAAGAACTACACAAAACTTGGAAAGAAGATATTGGTCCAGTTTCTAGCGAAATGCGAGAAGAAGTTTGGCATAAGTTTAGTGTAGCTACAAAGAAAATACACGATAAGCGTCATCAGTATTTTCGTGAAATGCGCTCTAAATATCAAGAAATTATTGATAAAAAATTAGAGATTATAGAAGTTTTAAATAATTATAATACTTCTAATAACACCTCTCATAAAGATTGGCAAGAAAGCATAAAGCATGTGGAACAGCTAAGACAATTGTATTTTAATGCTGGTAAATTACCATATAATAAAAGTGAAGAAGTTTGGCAAAAGTTTAAAGCAGCAACAAAGAAATTTAACAGTGCAAAGAATCTCTTTTACAAACAAGAAAAAAGTAGCCAGCAAGAGAATTTAGAAAAGAAAATTGCCTTAATAGAAATTGCAGAATCTTTAAAAGATAGTGAAGATTGGGAAATGGCTACAAATGCAATGAAGAAAGTTCAAGCAGATTGGAAAAAAATTGGGCACGTTCCAAGAAAGTTCTCAGATGATATTTGGAAAAGATTCAAGACAGCTTGTAACCATTATTTCGATAGATTTCACGAACAGAAAAATGCAGTAAGCAAAGAACAACAAGTTGCTGTAGATGCTAAGAAAGCACTTTTAGACTCTTTAAAAGAGAAAGAGTCACACACAAAAGAAAGCGTGTTAGAAGCTATTAATAAGTGGAGAGCATTAGGTGTATTGCCAAGAAACGTAAGACATTTAGAAAGTAAGTTTAACAAGCAAGTAGATAAAATGTTAGAAAGTTTGTCTTTAGATAAACAAGAAGTTGCCATGTTAAAATTTACCAATTCTTTAGATAGTTTGGTGGCAAATAAAGATTTTAGAAAATTAGATTCCGAACAAATGTTTGTTCGTAAGAAAATAGACGAGGTAAATCGTGAAATTTCGCAATTAGAGAATAACTTAGGTTTCTTTTCGAATGCAAAAGCAGACAATCCATTAGTAGCAAATGTTAAAAAGCAAGTAGAAGAATTTAGAGTAGATTTAAATATTTGGAAAGAAAAACTAGCTTATTTAAAAGGTTTAGATTATTAAAGCCTATCTCACAAGATTTTAATAATCTTGTGGGTATATTTAAAATAAAAAAATAGTATTCCGTTAATGTAAAACCTAGACAGGTTTTAAAAATCTCTCAAGTCTAATTGCTTCTTGGGAAATCGCTAAAAATTACTATACAACCTAAAAAAAACTCGAAGCATAAACTTCGAGTTTTTTTTAGGTTGTAAGGTTGTAAAAAAATATTTTAAGAAAATAATTTATCCATTTTTTCTTTTTCTTCTTCAGCCAAAGCAGCATCTACTAAGATACGTCCACTATGTTCGTCTATTGTAATTTTCTTTCTGTTTGCAATCTCTAATTGAACCTGAGGAGGAATTGTAAAGTAAGAACCTCCAGAAGCTCCACGTTCGATAGCAACAACAGCCAAACCATTTTTTACTTTGTTTCTAATTCTATTATAAGCTTTAAATAAATGCTCATCTAAAGATTTAGAAAACTCTTCCGATTTTTCAGTTAAAAGTTTCTCCTCTTTTTCAGTTTCTTTTAAGATAGCATCTAACTCCGCTTTTTTATGAGCTAAATGTTGCTCTTGCTTTGCTAATTTTTCTTTAGTAGCATCGATTATTTCGTTTTTCTGCGCAATTTTAGCTTTGTATTCGTTAATTCTTTTCTCCGCTAATTGAATTTCTAAATCTTGATATTCAATTTCTTTAGATAAAGAATCGAACTCTCTATTATTTCTAACATTTTTTTGTTGCTCGTCGTATTTTTTCATTAACGCTTTAGAGTCTTCAATCGCCTGTTTTTTATTGTTAATTTCTGTCTCTAAGTTTGCAGCATCTTCTGCTAAATTAGAAATACGCGTATTTAAGCCGGCAACTTCATCTTCTAAATCTTCCACTTCTAAAGGTAATTCACCTCTAACGTTTCTAATTTCGTCAATTCTAGAGTCTATTAATTGTAAGTCATACAATGCTCTTAATTTTTGTTCAACCGAAACTTCTTTCTTCTTTGCCATGTTTATAGGTAATAAATAGGATTTGTACTTTTTTCTGATAAAATGATTGCAAAATTAGTGAATTTTTTCGTAAGATAATCAACCAAAAGGTTTTTTGTAAACTGTTCGCTTTCATAATGCCCAATATCGGCTAATAAAATACGATTTTCTGCCTTAAAAAACTCGTGATATTTAAAGTCTGCACTCACATAAGCATCTGCACCTGCTCTTTTTGCATTAGAAATTGCAAAACTTCCAGAACCGCCTAAAACAGCGACTTTTTTTACTTTTTTACGGATAAAATTAGAGTGTCTCACACAATCGGTTTTCATGGTTTGCTTTAAAAACAGTAAAAAATCTTTTTCTTCCATTGCAGAAGGAAGCTCGCCAACCATTCCCATGCCAATATCTTGGTATGTATTTTCTGTGGCAGATAAATAATAGGCTATTTCTTCGTAAAAAGTACATTTTTGTAGCGCATTTAAAATAGCACTTTCATTTTTAGCTTCAAAAATAACAGAAACCTGTGTTTCTTCATTTGCTTCCAATTTTCCTTTTTCGCCAACTACAGGATTCGAACCTTCATTTCCTCTAAACGTTCCAATGCCTTCAACATTAAAAGAACATTGGTTGTAATTACCAATATTTCCTGCGCCAGCATTAAAAAGTACTTTTCTTAATTCTTCTGCATTTTCTTTTGGCGCAAAAGTGGTTAGTTTTTTTAGAATTCCTTTTTTGGGGATTAAGATTTTAGTGTTTGTTAAACCTAAAACTTTACACATTTTTGCAGAAACTCCATTTTTAGAATTGTCTAAAGCTGTGTGTGTCGCATAAATTGCAATATTATTTTTAATGGCTTTTAAAACCACTCTTTCTACATAAGAATTGCCATTAAATTTTTTCATACCTCCAAAAATAATTGGATGAAAACTTACAATTAAATTACACTTTTTCGCAATTGCTTCTTCTACAGTTTCCTCTAAAGTGTCTAATGTTACTAAGATTCCAGAAACTTCTGTGTTGTAATTTCCAATTAACAAACCAACATTGTCAAAATCTTCGGCATATTGCAAAGGCGCTAATTCTTCCAAATAATTTGTAACTTCTTTTATCTTCATTTTAATCTCTTTATCTTAAAACCAAAGTTACCATTTTTATGTATTTTTACAGCAATGAAACTACTTAGATTTTTATTGTTTCCTTTTGCGATTATTTACGACTTGGTTACGAGAATTCGTAACTATTTTTTTGATGTTGGTATTTTTAAAGAAACTGTCTTTAAAATACCTGTAATTGTGGTTGGTAATTTAAGTGTTGGTGGAACAGGAAAAACGCCGCAAATAGAATATTTAATACGATTATTAAAAAAGAAGTATAAAACTGGGGTTTTAAGCAGAGGGTATAAACGCAAAACAACAGGTTATGTATTGCTTAATAATTCGCATTCTGCAGAAGATGTTGGTGATGAACCTTTGCAGTATTTTAATAAATTTAAGAATATAGATATTGCTGTAGATGCAAATAGGATAAAAGGTATTGGTCGTTTAATTGCAGATAATAATGCTGAAGTTATTTTGTTAGACGATGCTTTTCAGCATAGAAAAGTAAAAGGAAGTTTCTATATACTACTTACAAAATTTGATGATTTATTTGTAGATGATTTTTTACTGCCGACAGGAAATTTAAGAGAAAGTAGCAGTGGAGCAAAAAGAGCAGATGTAATCTTGGTTACAAAATGTCCAAATAATTTAAATGTTTACGAGCAAGAAAGAATTAAAGAAAAACTAAGTATTTATAACAAACCAGTTTTTTTTACAACGATTACATATGCAGGTACACTTTCTGGAAGCACAATTATTTCTATGGAAGAATTAAAAAACTATGAAGTTTTATTAATTACTGGAATTGCGAACCCAAAACCTTTAGAAGATTTTTTAAAAAGTGAACGAATTTGTTTTCGTCATTTAAAATACCCAGATCATCATCATTTTTCGAATCGTGAAATTAAAGATATACATCGAAGATTTGAAGAAATTACTTCAGTAAAAAAAATAATTCTTACTACCGAAAAAGACTATGTAAGGTTGGTAGATAAGATAAATAATTTGTATTATTTACCTATAGAAACTTCTTTTTTAAATAATGAAAATGAAATGTTTAATAAAATAATTAGTAATTATTTAGCATAAGTTCGATACACGCTAATTAACCATTTTTTTTTTTGAAAATCAAATGTCATTAGGATGATGCAGGAAGAGAGGAGTCTTGCAAATTGTAGTTATAAATTATAAGATTTCTCCTATCGCTGAAATGAAATTTAATATAAACAACTGTTTGTTAGTGAGTTAAATTAAAATCATTTCTTAACTTAAACACGTTTTATTTAGGCACATTCAGAAAATAGGTTATTTTTAAAAATGCAGCTAAAATTGCGGGCATAATTATTTAAATTCTACCCTCAATTTTTGTTTTAAAGCTGTTTTAAGGGTTCAGTTTCTTAAAAATTTCCCAACAAGACATACCTCTCCCATAAAACTATATTCAATGCTTCAAATTTAGGCTACTTGTTGTGCTGTTTTAGCTATTTTTCTTCGGCCAATTTCAAGAGCATTCCCTGTGTGTATTCCAAAGAATATCCATAGAATTTCATTCTTTTTAGTTTTGGCTTTTATTTTTCGTAAGTGATAATATTCTTTATCCTTTCCAAAAGAACCTTCTAATCTTGTAGCTCTTTCTTTTGCGATAATAGCTCTAAGTTGCTTTTTTTCTTTATGATTTTTCGGCTTTTTTCCCTTGGGGATAAAGTCTGTTTCTATGTTCTTAGAACTACAGTGTTTTCTATTTTTATTGGTGGCATAAATTTTATCTGCTCCAGCTATTTTTACTTTTTTTCGAGTTAATCCTTGTGCTTTTTGGACTGTTTGAATAAAACGATTTCCTTCATGAAATGCATTAAAGTTAATATGTTCGATAAAGCTAATTCCATCAATTTGAACTTTGTTAACTTTTGCTCCAAATTCAACAGGTTTTACTTCCTTTCCTCGAACAATAGGACGAATATAATCCTTTTGAATGCTTACAATTCTATCTTTGATTTTTTCTCCTGTATCAAAATGATCTTTTTGTTGTTTGTAAATCCTTTGAATTGTATTTATTCGCTTATAATACAAAGCTATAAACTCAATATTGTGATTTTCTGACAACTTTTTTTCAAAGTTGATAAATTTACTTAACAGATTGAGTAAACCTCGGGTTAATGAAATACGTTTCGACTTGGTTTTTCTTCGCATTTTACTAAATCCTTGATAACGTTTTTTCCACTTGATATATTTACTTCTAATCATTTTAACCCCTAATATAGAGCAGGTTTTACGTAATTGATTGTACAACCAATGAACCGACTCCCAAAGTAATTTTTGGATGCTAGGGTAACGAACTTCACTTTCATAACAAGTAGCATCCATTACAATTTGATTGGGGTTTTCAATTTCGTTTTTCCAAGAGTTGAATAGAATTTTTTCTATGGAATTAATATCGAGTTTCTCTGCTAATTCACAACGTATTTGGCTCACTATTTTATAGTTTGTTAAGCGTTCAAAACCTAGTTCTATATCACAGAAAAATTGATAGTCTAAATTCGAGTTTAGTTGCTCAATCAATTTTCTATCTGAACAATTAGCATAATGTTTTAAAAACATTAAACCTAGTCTTCCTTTAGGACTAAAAAGATAGTTTCTCCCTTTTGATTGTTCAGAAATACCAAAAGAGCTAACTAAATCATTCCAAGGAATTGCAGAGTAGATTTTACCTAAATCTCCCTCTAAAAATCGCGCATAATGAGCATCATAATTCTCGCTGAGGGGAAAAAATTGAAATGCGGTGTTGCATTTCAGAAATTCTTCGTACTTTCATAATTATCGAAATTAAAACCCCGTTTTTTGCCTATATTGGCCATTTTCGGGGTTTATTATAGCTACAAAATACAACAAATCCCTCGTAAAAACAAGGGATGCGTTGTTTTATGAAAGCGCCTATTTAGTAGATAATTTTTAAAATACAATAAAAAAAATGAAACTATAACTTCTTAAAATATAAACTTTTTATGATACCATCAGACAAACCAATTTTCGGAACATAAATTTTCCTTGATCCACTCCATTTCATTGCAGACAAGTAAATTTTTGTAGCAGGAATAATAACGTCTGCTCTATCTGGATTTAAACTCAACTCCGAAATCCTGTCTTCGTAAGACATATTTTTTAAAAATTGATATTGAGCATTCAAATAAATAAAAGAAATTGGTTTTCCTTCAGTTCTACCAGACATTTTAAAGAGTTTGTTAATGTTTCCTCCAGAACCTATTAAAGAGATGCGTTTTAAATCTTTCGTATTTTTTTTAATCCATTTTTCTACATTGGCAAAAATTTCTTTGTTTACAGATTTTTTATTATTTAACAAACGAACTGTACCCATTTTAAAAGATTTAGAAGTAATAATTCTTCCTTTAGAGAAAAGTGTAAACTCTGTGCTTCCACCACCAACATCTACATATAAATAAGAATTATCTCCTTGTATTAATTGGTTTAAATCTGTAGAAGAAATAATAGCAGCTTCTTCTTTACCACCAATAATATCTATTTGTACACCCGTTTCTGTAAGAACTTTTTTGGCAACTTCTTTTCCGTTTAAAGCTTCTCTCATTGCAGAAGTAGCACAAGCTTTGTAGCGTTCTACACCATTAATTTTCATTAATAGTTTAAAGGCTTCCATAGCATTTAGCATTCTTGTAATATTGGCTTTACTAATAACGCCTTCACCAACAAAGGCATCTGCTCCTAAACGAATAGGAACTCGTACTAAAGAAGATTTTTTAAATTGGGGTTCTTTATCTTCGGATACGATAACGTTCGAAATTAGCAAACGAATCGCATTAGAACCAATATCTATAGCACCGAATTTTTTTATTTCTAACAAACTAATTTATTTATGATTTTTAGGAAATTCTATCATAAAAGTTTTTCCTCTTCTAATATTTTTCCAATGTTTTTCTTTAAATTGAATACCAATAATTCCGCAAGTGGTAACGTGTGCAATAGGTGTATTTCCAAATTCATTTACAAAGGTATTAATCCCATGATCGTGACTAAAAATAATGGCAGAGTTAAAGCCATCGTCTAAAGCATTTACCGTTTTTACCAAATAACCATCGCTAAAACTATATAATTGTCTTTTTATTTGAAGGTTTGCATGTGGGTAACCCAAGTTTTCACAAAAAATTACAGCAGTATGCAATGCTCTATTTGCACTACTTGATATAAAAACATCTGGTTTATCTATCGTTTTTGCTAAAAACTTAGACATTAAATGTGCGTCTTTTATTCCACGTTTTTTTAGGGGTCTGTCTATATCTTCTATTCCAGAGTATGCCCAAGAAGATTTTGCATGTCTAACAATATATAATGTTTTCATTTATAATTTAATTGTTGAAGCGTAAATATAAAAATTTATGGTGCCAATCGTTCTAATTTCCAAGAAAAATCTTCTTGCAGTGTATATCTAATTCTATCATGCAATCTATTAGGTCTTCCTTGCCAAAATTCTATGGAAATTGGTTTCACTAAATAACCTCCCCAATGTTTTGGTCTTGGAATTTCTTTTCCATCGAATTTTTGTTCTAAAGAAACTAAAGTATCTTCTAATTCTTTTCTTGATGATACTACCGAACTTTGGTTAGATGCCCAAGCACCTAATTTACTGCCATCTGGTCTCGATTCGAAATAGCCATCAGATAAATTTTCTGCTTGTTTTTCTGCTTTTCCTTTTATAATGATTTGTTGCTCTAAAGCTGGCCAGAAAAAAGACAGGCAAATATTGTTATTTGCTGCAATGGCTTTTCCTTTTTCGGAAGTGTAATTGGTATAGAAAATAAAACCCTCCCAAGTGAATTTTTTTAATAAAACGACTCTACTTTTTGGGAAACCATCTTTACCAACAGTGCTAATTGTCATTGCATTGGTTTCTTCTACAGCTTCAGATGCTTCTGCATTTCGAAACCAAGTTTGGAATAATTCCATCGGATTTTCTGGACAATTACTTTCTAAAAGCTCTTGCTTTTCGTAGGATTTTCGGTAATTACTTAAATCTTTCTGCATATTAAATACTGTTATTCAGAAATGTAAGTTTTAAATTTAGTTAACAAATCTCCAGGTTTTCTAACATAAGTAAAGAAACTTGCAATTTCTTCTCCATTTTTAATTAGTATAAACCTTGGGTTGATTTTTATTTTATATGTCTTTCTGGACTTTTGTATGTAAGATTGCCAGTCGACTTTTTCTTTATCTAAATCATCAAAAATTTTAACCATTATTAAGTCTTTAGAATATTTTATAAATTCAGGATTCGAATATTCATATTTTTCAACAGATCTGCAAGGCACGCATTTTTTAGCTCCAAAATATATAAATACAATTTTGTTTTGCTCTTTTCCTAATTTTAAGCCTTCTTCGATATTTGTAATCCAATTAATTTTTTCTTGAGATTGTACAGAAAATGATATGGCAAATACAAGTGTGAGAATTAAATTTTTCATTCCTATTTTTTTCTAATCAAATATAAACCAATAAAAGTAATTAGCCCATTTAAAGGTAAAATTTCCCAATGAAATTTATAAACTCCAATAATATTTTCAGGTAAAGATGTAATTACAAAGCTCACGATAATCGATAGCAAAGCAATAACCCATGCATATTTGTCTTTTATTTTATGTTTTGTAAGAATACCAAAAGCAAACAATCCTAATAATGGACCATACGTAAAAGTGGCAAATTTAAATAGGTTACTTACTACATTTCCTTCTAAATTGTTGAATAAAATAACCACTAAAATTAATAATATAGAAACCCCAACATGTACTTTTTTACGTAAGGGTTTTTGTTCTTCTTCTGGTCTTTCTTCAATTCCTAAAAAATCTACAGAAAAAGAAGTTGTAAGAGAGGTTAATGCAGAGTCTGCACTAGAATAAGCAGCAGCAATTAATCCAATTATAAATGTAATTGCAACTCCCAGACCCAAATTCTGATTCATAGCAATTTCTGGAAACAACAAATCTGTTCTCGTTTTTCCATTTACAATAGGTATTTCTAAACCTATTTTTTCTGAATAGATAAATAATAAAGCACCTAAAGATAAAAAGAAGAAATTTACAATAATTAATAAACTAGCCATTGTAATCATGTTTTTTTGAGCTTCTTTGTTGTTTTTACAGGTTAGGTTTTTTTGCATCATATCTTGGTCTAAACCAGTCATTGCAATGGCTATAAAAATTCCGCCAATAAAATATTTCCAAAAATATGTAGTGGCATTAGCATCGTCAAAAAAGAAAATTTGACCCTTTACTTTAAAATCATCAGAATTTAAAAACTCTACAAAAGACCAATTTAATTTGTCGTTTATTAAATAAATAGATAAGCCAACAGCCACTAACATTGCTAAGGTTTGTAGTGTATCTGTCCAAACAATGGTTTTAATTCCTCCTCTAAAAGTATAAATCCAAATTAATAAAATAGAAATAATTACAGTAATTTCGAAAGGAACACCAATTTCTTCGAAAACAATATATTGCATTGCCAAAGCCACCAAAAACAATCGAAAAGAAGCACCAGTAACTCTAGAAAGTAAAAAGAAAAATGCGCCTGTTTTGTAGCTTGTTTTTCCAAAACGTTGTTCTAAATATTGATAAATTGAAGTAATATTTAGTTTGTAGTAGAGAGGAAGTAGTATAAAAGCAATAACTAAATAACCGAAAAAGAACCCAAAAACACCTTGCATATATGCAAATTGTTGGCCAGCAACCATTCCTGGAACAGAAATAAAAGTCACCCCAGAAAGTGAAGCGCCAATCATACCAAAAGCGACTAAATACCAAGGAGAACTTCTTTTTGCTTTAAAAAAAACTTCGTTAGAATCGTCTTTTCCTGTAAAATAAGAGATGGTAATTAAAACTACGAAATAGGCAATAATTAATAAAAAAATATAAAGTGGTTGCATTTTCTAATTTAATTTTTGTGGTACGAATATAAGATTTTAAGAGAATAAGATTATAGAAAATAAAGAATAGAAGAAAGAAAAAAAATAAAAAGTAATTATTTATACAGCCTCACTTAAATTTGAGAGTGTCTTTTCTTTATTTTCTTTTCTCTTTATTCTTGTAAATCCGTAATTTCGCAAACTATGGATTTCTCATCAAAATTATTAGAAAATGCTGTAAATGAAGTTTCTCGATTACCAGGAATTGGTAAAAGAACAGCTTTGCGTTTGGTGTTACATTTACTAAAACAGCCAACAGACCATACAAAATACTTGTCGGAAGCTTTGTTACATTTAAGAAATGATGTAAAAACCTGTGAAAAATGCCATAATATTTCTGATACAACTTTATGCGATATTTGTAATAACCCAAAGAGAAAACCAGAGATTATTTGTGTGGTGGAAGATATTAGAGATGTAATGGCGATTGAAAGCACGTCTCAATTTAATGGATTGTACCATGTTTTGGGTGGAAAAATTTCTCCTATTGAAGGAATTGGACCACAGAATTTGCAAATAGAATCTCTTATTAATAAAGTTGAAAAAGGAGAAGTAAAAGAATTAATTTTTGCTTTAAGTTCTACTATGGAAGGAGATACCACTAATTTCTATATTTTTAAACAAATAGAAAAGTTCGACATTACAACCTCTACAATTGCACGTGGAATTTCTGTGGGTGATGAGCTAGAATATGCAGATGAGGTTACTTTAGGGAGATCTATTGTAAATAGAATTCCTTTTGAGCAAAGTATTAGAAGTTAAAAGAGTATTCAGTATTCAGTAGGCAGTTTGCAGTTGTTAGTCAGCTAAAAAATATAATTCCCAAATTCTACAAAATTTTCTTGCAAAGCCACAAAAACACATTTTTTTTGTTTTATTGTTGAGACTGAGGCTGCCAACTGAATACTACCAACTATTCCTCTTCTAAAATCTCACTTTCCGCTTTTTCCCAAGATTTTTTCTCACGAATTCTTTTGTAGAGTTTAATTCCTAACATCATTAAAATTCCGAAAAGAATAATGCCAATAACCCCCCAAATCCAATTAATGGCACTTTTTATAGTTACTAAAAAAACGATTGCAAATAAGATAATGGTAGAGATTTCGTTAAACACTCTTAGTTTAAAAGCGGAATATTTTACAATATCTTTTTGAAGTTTATTATAGATATCCTGACAAAAGCCATGGTAAAAATACAAAGCCAAAACAAAAGCCAATTTTACCAACATCCAAGGTTCTTGTAAATAAGACGGATTTTGATACAGCATCCAAAAAGCAAAAATACTCGCCAAAATAGCTGATGGCCAAGTAATAATATACCAAAGTCTTTTGCTCATTAATTTATACTGCGTCTGTAAAATAGATTTTGCAGGTTCTAGTTTAGTTTCGGCTTCTGTTTGATAAATAAACAAGCGAACGATGTAAAATAAACCAGCAAACCAAGTAACCACAAAGATAATATGTAGTGCTTTTATGTATAAAAAATCCATAATTTTGTTTTAACTTTCAAAGTTATTCTCGATACAATTTCGATGAAAAATCGAAATCACTCGAACTGACAGCGTGTAATCTTTGACTGAATATTGTTGATGTTTCTTTCGCAAAGATGCATAATTTTTTTAATTTGTTTACTGTGATTCTAACAAGCTCAACCTGTTATACTTTATATTAATTGTGTTTTTAACTTAAAAATCAAAACTTAGACATTCTAAAGTTGAAAACTGCGACTGCCAACTGAATACTGCCAACTAAATACTACTGCTTTTCCCATTCGTTAATCCACGAAACCATAACATCTACCCAATCGTTATTATCATTCATACAAGGAATATGTTTGTAATCTGTTCCACCAAATTTTAAGAATTCTTCTTTTCCTTCCATGGCAATTTCTTCTAAAGTCTCTAAACAATCTGCAACAAAAGCAGGAGTAATAACCGCTAACTTCTTTTTTCCTACAGAAGGAAATTTCTCCAACTCAAAATCTGTATAAGGTTTTAACCAAGGATCTTTTAACAAACGAGATTGAAAAGCATTGCTATACGTTCCTTCTTTCAATTTTAAGAATTTTGCAATTTCTTTTGTCGTTTCGAAACATTGGTGCCTGTAACAAGTGTGGTGAGCAACAGAATTACGTTCGCAACAAGAGCCATCTATTTTACAATGGCTGTTTGTTGGATCCGATTTTTTAATATGACGTTCTGGAATTCCATGATACGAAAACAAAATATGGTCGTAATCGAAATTTTTTAAGTGATTTGCAATATTATTACTCATCGCTTTTATATAATCTGGTTCATTATAAAAAGGAGGTAACACATCTAATTTTACATTTGAGTATTTTTCCGCCAAAATTTCTTCAGCTTTAACAACCACAGTTTCGAAAGAAGACATTGCATAATGAGGGTATAAAGGTGCTAAAAAGATTTCGGTTACACCTTTGTCAACCAGGTTTTTAATGCCTTTTTCCATCGACATAGAACCATAACGCATTGCCAGTTCTACAGGAATAGCTACTTTTTGTTTTACTTTTTCTGTAAATCTTTCTGAAATTACAACCAATGGAGAACCTTTATCCCACCAAATTTTTTGGTAAGCTGCTGCTGATTTTTTAGGACGAAAATTTAAAATAATTCCCTTTATTAAAACGTAACGCTTCCAATAAGGAATGTCAATAACGCGTTCGTCCATTAAAAATTCTTCTAAATATTTTTTAACATCTTTTGTTGCTGTAGAATCTGGTGATCCTAAATTATTTAATAATATTCCTTTCATAATAAGCCCATCTTAACCTTCCCAAAGGGAAAGAACTCTTGTGGATATTTTAATTAGTTGTTTTTTTTATTCTGAATTTGTCTTGAAATGTTTTTCAGTACTTTCTATTTGGTTATGTTATATCTATAATGATACCCAATAACATTATTATTTATTTTATCTAAATATTTTTTTTTACCTATAAGAAAAAGAAATTTAAACACTCTTTGATTGTAATCCAAATAACAATCATAATTAATGATTTCGCTTAATGGAAATTGAATGTATTCTATAAAATATTCTTTTTGTATTCTTCTATCTTTATCGGTTAGTTTTACTTTTTCATCTTCCTTGAAAAAATAAAGCTTCATTTTTCCTTTTTTAAAATCTCTTTTGACCAAAGATTTATTAACTTCACATTTTTCTGCTAAAGAAATAGATTTAGGTTTTTTGCGTTTTGTCCATTTAAATTTATAATCGAATTCTTTAAACTTTATGTTTCCATAATAAAAGAATAATTGATAAGATTCTTTTTTTATAGGTGTTTTAATTTCAAATTTTCCATCTTCTTTAATTTGAATATATTTTGAAGATGAATCTAATTTAACTAATAAATTAGGAAAAGTTTCATAAAAATTATCAGAAAAAAATAATTTACCTTTAATTAGAATTTCCTCTTGGCTAAAAGAAGTAAGAGAAATTAAAATAAAAAAAAGATACATAATAATTTTCATCTATTTTATGGTTCCAAGTTCCTTCCCTTTGCGAAGGTTAGGATGGGATTTTAACTGATTCGTAACTTCATAAAGCGTAATTGCCAAACTATGTATTACATTCATACTCGAATTTCTACCAAACATAGGTATAGCAACAGTGTAATCTACCAAATCTATATTTTCAATTCCGTTTCTTTCGCTTCCCAAAAGTAAAACGATTTTTTTGTGATTTTTAAATTCGAAATCTTGAATATTTATGCTTTTATCAGTAATTTCTATTCCTATAATTGTATTGCCTGCTGTTTTTAATTGGTTGATGATTTTTGTAAAATCGACATAAGTATCATACTTAATTTGATTTATAGTATTTCTCGCAGTTTTCTTAACAATTCTATTTTCTGTTGATGGAGAATTCTCATGAAAATAAATTTTCTCAACTCCAAAACTTTCTGAAATACGAAAACACATACCAATATTTTCTGGAGTTCTAATCGCGTCGCAAACAATAGTTATAGGAAATTGTTGTTGCTTGTTTTCGATGTCGTAATGTGTTAATTGTTTCAAATTTATAGTTTCAAAGTTTTCAAAGTTTGCAAACTGCGGCTGAAAACAGCCTACTGATTGAGGCTCATTACATATTTCTTAGGCGTCGTTCCAAACTTTTTTTTAAATGCTGCAATAAAATGACTTGCAGTGCTGTAGCCCACTTGAGCACCCACTTCGTTTACATTGTATTTATTACTTTCCAATAATCTTCTGGCATGTTCCATTTTATAATCAAATAGAAAACTATACACTGTATCTCCGTAAATTTGCTTAAATCCTTCTTTTAGTTTTTTAAGATTTAAGCCAATTTCGTTGGCCAATTCTTGCAAACTAGGTGGTTCTGCCATTCTGGAAATAATAATTTCTTTCGCTTTTCTAATTTTTAAAACGTTTTGCTCGTCAACCAAAAAAGGACAATACTCTGTATCTGTGTTTTCTTCATGATAAAAATGTAAACTCAGTAATTCGTAAACCTTTCCTTTTACATATAAGTCTTTTATAGAACTATTAATGTTAGAATTAATTATTTGTTGTAAAGCAATAAAAACGGTCGGTTTTATTTCAGTATCGTCGTAATATTTTTTGTTGCTATTTTCATCACTTAAAAAAGGAATGTAACCAGATTCTTTAGAAAATAAAGAATGAAATTTTTCAATAGAAATTAATAAAGATACTAAGGTTGTTTTAGGCTGAATCTCCAAGTTAATTGGCAAAGTTCTTTGAGGGTTATATAATAAAATAGAACGATTGTCTAAAACATCGAAAGAATATGAACTATCGTTAAAAAGGAATTTAGATTTTCCTCTTAAACAAAAATGAATCTGTATAAAAGTGCTATTTATTTCTCTCTCAAAACTTTTAACCTCTTTGCTTTCGTTCTGAAAATGAAGTACATAAAAACCTTTATCGAGAGTTATTTCTTCAAAAGTACTTTCTTCGACATTTTTAAACATATTATTTCCTTACTTTTAAATTTTTTTTATTTAGAATCATTCTATATTACAAAACAATGAATCCTTTCTGCTACTGCAAAAATAAGGCTTTTTGGCAATTTAATAGCAAATAAAATTGAAAAAACATTTATCGTTATTAAAAGTTCTTTAAGCGATACTTTTTTGTAAATGTAGTTTTTACTTTTGTAGCATCTTTTTAGATTTTATGAAAGCATTAGGGCAAGAGTACTTTTACAATATTGGCGTTAGTTACAAGAAAGCAGATGCAGAAATGCGTGGAAAGTTCTCTGTGTCTAAAGAAAACCAAACAGCACTTTTACAGTCTGCAAAAGAAAAAGGTATTTCTGGAATTTTTATAATTTCTACCTGCAATAGAACCGAAATTTTTGGTTTTGCAAACAGACCTTGTTTGTTAATAGAACTATTGTGCGATTTTTCTGAAGGAACAACAAAAGAATTCAATGCAATTTGTAGTATCAATAAAAACCAAGAAGCAATTAGCCATTTGTTTAGAATGGGCACAGGTTTGGAAAGTCAAATTTTAGGCGATTACGAAATTGTTGGTCAATTAAGACAATCTTTTAAATTAGCAAAAAGTTTAAACACCACAAATGCTTACATAGAACGCTTAGTAAATTGTGTTTTACAAGCAAGTAAAAAAGTAAAGAATACCACCAAATTAAGCTCAGGAACAACCTCTGTTTCTTATGCAGCTGTTCAATATATCATAAAAAATTTACCAGATTATAATTCTAAAAATATTTTGGTTTTTGGTTTGGGTAAAATGGGGAAACATACCTGTAAAAATTTAGCAGAATATACACAAAATAAATCGGTTTGTTTAATTAATAGAACAGAAGAAAAAACAACTGAATTTGTAAAAGAACACAAGTCCATTAGAAAATCTGTAATAGAGAAATTATCAACAGAAGTAAATAACGCAGACGTTTTAATTGTATCTACAGGTGCAGATAAACCAACCATTACAAAAAATAACATTTCAATAAATAAAGAACTGTTAATTTTAGATTTATCGATGCCAGAAAACGTAGCAAAAGATGTTACTGATTTTGATGGTGTTTCTTTGGTAAACGTAGATGAACTTTCTAAAATAACGCACGAAACTTTAGCAGTTCGTTTGGCAGAAGTTCCGGTTGCAGAAAATATTATTGAAACACATAAAACAGACTTTAACGCTTGGTTAAATCATCGAAGATTTACGCCTGCGATTGCAGTTTTAAAAGAATCTTTAGAGTCTATTAAAAATGATGAAATTAATTTTCAGAAGAAAAAAATTATCAATTTTGATGAAAATCAGGCAGAGATTTTAACTACACGTTTTATTCAAAAAATAACTACACAGTTTGTAAAACATTTAAAAAACGATGAAACTTCGGTTACAGAAAGTATCGAAGTCATCCAAAAAGTTTTTCAATCTTAATATAAAATCATGCAAAAAATAATAAGAATAGGAACTCGCACCAGCCAGTTAGCGCTTTGGCAGGCTAAAAAAGTACGCAAAGAACTAACAGAGTTAGGATACGAATCTGTTTTAGTTCCTATACAATCTACAGGAGATATAATTTTAGACAAACCCCTGTATGAATTAGGTATTATAGGTGTTTTTACAAAAAATTTAGACATTGCAATTTTAAATGGCGATATAGATATTGCAGTACATTCTTTAAAAGATGTACCAACAGCTTTACCAAAAGGCATTGTGCAAGCAGCAGTTTTAAAGAGAGGAAATTACAACGATGTTTTAGTTTTAAAAGATACAGAAGAGTTTTTTGGACAGCCAAATGGAATTATAGCCACAGGAAGTTTGCGGAGAAAAGCAATGTGGTTAAACAGATATCCAACACATAGAGTAGAAGATTTAAGAGGAAACGTAAATACTCGCTTAGAAAAATTAGAAAAAAGTGAAACTTGGAATGGAGCAATTTTTGCAGCAGCAGGTTTAGAAAGATTAGGTATAAAACCAAAAAATGTTATAGATTTATCTTGGATGGTTTCTGCACCAGCACAAGGCGCAGTTATGATTACTGCTTCAGAAAAAGATAATTACGTTTTAGACGCCTGTGAACAATTAAACCATCATGAAACAAAAGTATGTGTAGGTATAGAGCGTGATTTTTTAAGACTTTTAGAAGGTGGTTGTACAGCACCCATTGGAGCTTTGGCTTATGTAGATGCAAAAACCGAAGAAATACATTTTAAAGGTGTTTTGTTAAAAAAAGACGGCTCTAAAAAACTTACAGTAAACAAAACTGCAAGATTAGGAAGTCATAAGTTTTTAGCAAAAGACTGTGCAGATTATATTATCAATAGAGGAGGAAGAGAGATTATTTTAGAAGATATTGAAGGCGAATCTCCCGTGAAAAATAAAATATATTCTACGAAAAAGTTATCCGAAATTCAAAAGAAGACGTTGCCAAATTCAATAGGAGTTGAAGATAGCGATTTTATTAAAATTCGTTTTAATAGAATTCCCACAAAAGTGATGAAAACACCTCACGAAAATGTGGTTATTACGAGTCAGAATGGAGTAGAAGCGATTTTAAACTCTTTCACAAAAGACGAACTTAATTTCAAGAATATTTTTTGTGTAGGAAGAAGAACCAAAAAACTGATTGAAAAAAGAATCGGTAAAGTAACAAAAGTTGCCAAAAACGGATTAAAATTAGCAGAATATATTTCTAAAGAAACAGACGTTAAAGAAGTAACTTATTTTTGTAGCGACATAAGATTAGATGTTTTGCCAACCTATTTACAAGCGCATGATATTATTGTAAATGAAGTAGAGGCTTACAAAACAATGTTAAGTCCAGTAAAAATTGTAGATGATGTTTCTGGAGTATTATTTTATAGCCCATCTGGTATTGAAAGTTATTTAGAAGAAAACACAACAGATAAAACCGCTTTTTGTATTGGAGAAACTACAGCTGTAGAAGCAAGAAAACACTTTAAAGATGTAAAAGTTGCAAACATACCAGATGTAGAAAGTGTTTTGAATTTGGTAAATTCTCATTACTTAGAATAATTAGTAGTATCTCCTCGAGCGCAGTCGAGAGGTTTTATAAATTAGGTCTCGACTGCGCTCGACCTGGCATAAGCTAAAATTTATGTTTAGAACAAGAAGATTAAGAAAAACAGAAGGAATTAGGAGATTAGTAAGAGAAACCAAACTTTCTGTAGACGATTTTGTGTATCCACTTTTTATTGAAGAAGGTAAAAATATAGAAACAGAAATTGTTTCTATGCCAGGAATAAAACGTTGGTCTTTAGATAGAATTTCGAAAGAATTAGAAGAAGTTGTAGCATTAAAAATTCCTGCAGTTTTATTATTCGGAATCCCATCAAACAAAGATTCTGCAGGAACAGAGACTTGGAATGATAATGGAATTATACAACAAGCAGTTCGTTTTATTAAGAAGAATTATCCAAGTTTATATGTAATTACAGATGTTTGTTTTTGCGAATATACTTCTCATGGGCATTGTGGAATTGTACACAATAACGATGTGGATAATGATGCAACTCTTGTAAATATAGC
The DNA here is from genome assembly GCF_017569185.1 of Polaribacter cellanae. NCBI lineage: Bacteria > Pseudomonadati > Bacteroidota > Flavobacteriia > Flavobacteriales > Flavobacteriaceae > Polaribacter > Polaribacter cellanae. The sequence goes on from NZ_CP071869.1 coordinate 76,965, forward strand.
AAAACAAGTAATTTCGCACGCAAAAGCAGGTGTAGATATGGTGGCACCTTCAGGAATGATGGATGGAACCATAGATATGATCCGTCAGTCTTTAGATAATTCAGGTTTTTTGAACTTACCAATTATGGCATATTCCGTAAAATATGCATCTGCATTTTATGGACCATTTAGAGACGCTGCAGATTCTGCGCCAACCTTTGGAGATAGAAGAACCTATCAAATGGATCCATCAAATAGAGATGAAGGAATGCGTGAAGCAACATTCGACGACCAAGAAGGAGCAGATATTTTAATGGTAAAACCAGCATTGTCTTATTTAGATATTATTCGCGATTTAAAAAATAATTTCGACAGACCCATTGCATGTTACAATGTAAGTGGAGAATATGCAATGGTAAAAGCAGCAACAGAAAAAGGTTGGATTGATGGTGAAAAAGTGATGCTAGAAAGTTTACTCTCTATGAAAAGAGCAGGAGCAGATATTATTATTACGTATTTTGCGAAAGAAGCAGCGAAGGTTCTGTTGAAACGTTAAATCGTTTAATTGTGTAACTGTTCAACAATTACACGATTAAACAAATACACAATTACACATTTATTATGTTCAAAAAATCAGAAAAATTATATAAAAAAGGATTAAAAAACTTGGTTGGAGCCGTAAATTCTCCAGTAAGAGCCTTTTCTTCAGTTGGTGGAAACCCGTTGTTTATTAAAAAAGCAAAAGGAACTAAAATTACAGATGTAGATGGAAATGAATATGTAGATTTAGTACTTTCTTACGGACCAATGATTTTAGGTCACAGACATAAAAAAGTGCAAAAAGGAGTAGACAAAGCCTTAAAAAATGGTTATTCTTTTGGAGCATCTACAGAAGCAGAAATTAAATTAGCAAAAATAGTTTGCGATGCTTTTCCAGGAATAGATAAAGTACGATTTGTAAATTCTGGTACAGAAGCTGTTTTAAGCGCAGTTCGTTTGGCGAGAGCCTTTACAGGAAAAGATAAAATTATTAAATTTTCTGGTTGTTATCATGGGCATCAAGATTCTTTATTAGTTGCAGCAGGTTCTGGTTTGGCAACTTTAAGTATGCCAGGAAGTAAAGGAGTGCCAGAAGGCGCAGTAAAAAACACGTTAATTGCAGAATACAATAATTTAGAAAGTGTAAAAGCACATTTCGAAAAATACGATGATATTGCAGGAGTAATTATCGAACCCATTTGTGGAAATATGGGTGTTGCCATTCCGCAAAATGGATTTTTAGTAGAATTAAAAAAATATTTAGAATCTAAAAACGCCTTATTAATTGCAGATGAAGTAATGACAGGTTTCCGTTCTAAATTTGGAGGAGCACAAGAATTGTTAGGTATTACTGCAGATATTACGTGTTTAGGAAAAGTAATTGGTGGAGGTTTTCCAGTAGGAGCTTATGGAGCAAGAGAAGAAATTATGCAAGAAGTTGCACCTTTAGGAGGCATGTATCAAGCAGGAACGTTAAGTGGAAATCCAATTGCAATGGCAGGAGGAATTGCAACTTTAACAGAATTGAAGAAACAAAATCCGTATAAAAAGTTCGAAGAAACAGGAAGCATTTTAGAAGTTATTTTATTAGAAACTGCTAAAAAATACAATGTAGATTTAGTGGTAAATAGATTTGGTTCTATGCTAAATCCTTTCTTCACAAATGTGGAAGTAACAAACTTTGAAAAAGCACAAACATCCGACACAGAAAAGTTTGCAGTTTTCTTTTGGGAAATGATAAAAAATGGAGTGTTTTTACCTCCAAGTCAATTCGAAGCTTGGTTTTTATCATCTGCCTTAAATGATAAGGATATTCAAAAAATAGCAAATGCAGTTGATAAAGCGATGGAAAAAGTTTCAACTATTTAAAATTATATTTTCAAATAAACCCCAAAGAAACAAAGATAGCTAAGAAGTAAAAATGGAATATGTAAGTTCACTTTCAGAAAATGAAATTTCTAAGATAATTGTTGATTGTGCTTATAGAGTTCATAAAACTCTTGGCCCTGGTTTATTAGAAAGCACCTATGAAACTTGTTTATTTTACGAGTTGGATGAAAGAAATTTAGTAGTTGAAAGACAAAAAGTACTACCTGTAGTCTATAACAATCTAAAATTAGAAGCTGGTTATAGAATAGATTTATTGGTTGAAAATAAAGTAATTATTGAACTAAAATCGGTTAAAAAGTTAGATGATGTTCATACAGCACAAATGATAACGTATTTAAGATTATCAGATTGTAAACTTGGGTTATTAATAAATTTTAATGTGAGTTTAATCAAATACGGAATTAAAAGAATAGTGAACAACTTGTAAAACCTTTGCGAACTTTTGCGTCTTCGCGGTTAATAAAATATTATGATAAAAAACGATTTATTTTTAAGAGCATTAAAAGGAGAAACTGTAGATAGACCACCAGTTTGGATGATGCGTCAAGCAGGAAGATATTTACCAGAATTTCAAAAAATCAAAAAGAAATACGATTTCTTTACACGTTGTCAAACTCCAGAATTGGCATCAGAAATTACGGTGCAGCCAATTCGTAGATATGGAATGGATGCTGCAATTTTGTTTTCAGATATTTTGGTAATTCCACAAGCTATGAATATTCATGTGGAAATGAAACCAAATTTTGGGCCATATTTACCAAATCCAATTCGTACTCAAAAAGATTTAGATTCTGTAATTGTACCAGATATTCGAGATACTTTGGGGTATGTAATGGATGCCATTAAAGCAACCAAAGAAAAGCTGAATGACGAAGTTCCTTTAATCGGTTTTGCAGGCTCACCTTGGACAATTTTATGTTATTGTGTACAAGGGCAAGGTTCTAAAAATTTCGATAAAGCAAAGGAATTGTGTTTCACAAACTCTGTGGTTGCACATAGTTTATTACAAAAAATTACAGACACCACAATTGCGTATTTAAAAGCAAAAGTTGCTGCTGGTGTAAATGCAGTTCAAGTGTTCGATTCTTGGGGCGGAATGTTGTCTCCTACAGATTATCAAGAATTTTCTTGGCAATATATACAGCAAATAATTGATGCTTTAAAAGATGAAACACCCGTAATTGCTTTCGGGAAAGGTTGTTGGTTTGCATTGGATAAAATGGCAAAATCAGGCGCCTCTGCTTTGGGTGTAGATTGGACGTGTTCCGCAAGAAATGCACGTTATTTATCTGGTGGAAATATAACCTTACAAGGTAATTTCGACCCTACAAGACTGTTTTCCCCACCATTAGAAATCAAGAAAATGGTTACTCAAATGATTAACGAATTTGGAAAAGATAAATACATTGTAAATTTGGGTCATGGAATTTTACCAAACATTCCTTTAGACCATGCTAAAGCGTTTATAGATGCTGTAAAAGAATATAAAAGCCCATCTTAATCTTCCCAAAGGGAAGAAACTTGGAGCGGTTTTAGAACAAGAGTTTCCTTTCCTTTGGAAAGGAGTAAGGATAGGATTATGAAGAATAAATTTTTTACATACATAGAAAATCTCCAAGACCAAATTACTTCAAAATTAGAAGCAATTGATGGAAAAGCTAAATTCCAAGAAGACAATTGGAAAAGAGCAGAAGGTGGTGGAGGTAGAACTCGTGTGATAGAAAATGGCGCAATTTTCGAAAAAGGAGGTGTAAATATTTCTAAAGTATTTGGCGAATTACCAGTAGCATTAAGAGAACAATTTGGCGTAGAAGAAGGTAATTTCTTCGCTTGCGGGTTGAGTTTGGTTTTACATCCAATAAATCCTTTTGTGCCAACTGTGCATGCAAACTGGCGTTATTTCGAAATGTACAATTCAGCAGGAGAAATTGTAACCCAATGGTTTGGTGGAGGTCAAGATTTAACTCCTTATTATTTGTTTAACGAAGATGCAATACATTTTCACACAGTTTGTAAAAAAGCTTGCGATAAACATCATTCAGATTTTTATCCGAAATTTAAAGAAACTTGCGACAACTATTTCTGGAATTCGCACAGAAACGAAGCACGTGGAATTGGAGGTTTGTTTTTCGATTACTTAAAAGAGACTGAAGAATTTTCAATACAAGATAGGTTCAATTTTGTTACAGAAGTTGGAAATAGTTTTTTAGAAAGCTATGTTCCAATTGTAGAAAAAAGAAAAGAAACTTCGTTTACAAGAGAGCAAAAGGATTGGCAAGAAGTTAGAAGAGGTAGGTATGTGGAATTTAATTTGGTGCATGACAGAGGTACCCTTTTCGGTTTAAAAACAAACGGAAGAATAGAAAGTATTTTAATGAGTTTACCACCAATTGTTCAGTGGAAATACGACTACCATCCAACAGAAAATTCTGAAGAAGAAAGGTTGTTAAAAGTTTTAAGAAAACCTAAAAATTGGATTTCTTAGAAAATATAAAAATGCAAGACTAATTTAGTCTTGCATTTTTGTTTTAAGTTAACGCAAGGTTAACGTGCTAATTTTTCATTAAAAAGAAAAAGGAATTCTTATTTTTGAAAATGCGTAAAAAAATTAGACTTCTTATTATTGCATCTATTTTAGGTTTATTAGCACTCTCTTTAGTACAGGCTTATTTAATTAACAACACCTATAAATTAGAAAAAGACGTTTTTATTTCTGAAACCAGAGAATCTATTTCGAGGATAGACGATTTATCGCCAAGTTTAGATCAAATGAACGATGCTTGGCAAGCCTATTTCTTAAATGTTATTGCAGATTATCAAGTTAAAAAAATAACGAAACAAGAAGTTTTACAAAATTTAAATTCCATAACAGATTCTATTAATAACACATATATTAACAAATTTAAAACGGAATTATCTAAGAGAAATATTGGTTCTAATCTTAAATTTCAAAAGCAAGTAAAAACAATTATTCTTTTAGATAGCATTAAAAACGATACGGTTTTTCAATCACAAACAAAACCTTCTTTTCGTTTATTAGGAGACGATTTTTCCATAGAAGATGGCCACAAAGTAAGTAATTCTATGTGGTTAACAGACCATACTTTTCAAAAAATTATTAATGGAAAAACAAAGTCAGTTACTTTTAATCTTCAGTTCGAAACCCAAGATTTAATGAATATAGATGGTTGGGAGAAAATTGTGCTAAGAAGAATGGCGAGTTTGTTAATTCTCTCTGTTTTTATTTTCTTATTTGTTTTTGGCCTATTGTATTATTCCATAAAAAATTTAATCACACAAAAGAAAATTGCAGATATAAAAACCGATTTTGTAAATAACATAACACACGAATTAAAAACACCTTTGGCGACCTTAACTTTGGCTACAAAAATGCTGAAAAAAGATGAAGTAAAACAACAGCCAGCTATTATAGAAAATACTGTAAGCACTATAGAAAGACAAAATATTCGTTTGCAAAAATTGATAGATCAAGTATTGAATAATTCTTTAGGTTATCAAGAAATTAAATTACACAAAGAAGTTGTAAATACAAACGATTACTTGGATATGATTGTTAATGATTTTCAACTTTCTTTAGATTCAGAAAGTATAAAAATCTATAAGAATATTACTGTAAATAAAGAAATTTCAATTGATAAGTTTTATTTTACCACAGCAATTTTAAACATTTTAGAAAATGCAGTTAAGTACGGAAAAGAAGGTTTAGAAATACATATTTCAGCAAAAATAAAACACAATTTTACAATCTCAATTAAAGATAATGGCATTGGAATTCCTAAAAAACAACAACCATTTTTGTTTGATAAATTTTACAGAGTTGGTAATAAAGAAGTCCATAATGTAAAAGGTTTAGGGTTGGGTTTGTATTACACACATCAAATAATAAAAGCACATAAAGGTAATATTTTTGTTGAAAGTGAAGAAAATGTCGGAAGTACATTTACCATTAAAATTCCTTTAAAATAATGGGCACAAACAAACATATCTTATTGGCAGAAGACGATATCGATTTTGGAAGCATTTTAAAACAGTATTTAGAAATGTCTGGCTTTTCTGTAGAATGGACAAAAGATGGAGAAGAAGCTTTAAAAATCTTTCAAAAAAATAATTTTAATATTTGTGTGTTAGATATAATGATGCCAAAATTAGACGGGTTTTCTTTAGCTGAAAAAATTATAGAAATTAACCCAGAAATTCCTTTTATTTTCTTGACTGCCAGAAAAATGAAAGAAGATAAATTAAAGGGGTTAAAATTGGGGGCAGACGATTATATTGTAAAACCTTTCGAAGCAGATGAATTGGTTTTAAGGTTGAATAATATTCTAAAAAGAACTCAAAAATTATCAACAAAAATAAATAAAGACGAAATTTTAACCATTGGTAAGTATCAATTCAATACCAGGAGATTAGAGTTAAAAATGGATGAGAATATGCAACAACTAACAGAAAAAGAAGGAGAATTGATTCGTTTTTTATATGTGCATAAAAATCAATTATTAAAAAGAGAAGAAATTCTAAAAGCTGTTTGGCAAAACGACGATTTTTTTACAGGAAGAAGTATGGATGTTTTTATCAGTAGAATTCGTAAATATTTTAAAGAAGATACATCAATATCCATAGAAAGCACACGTGGAATTGGTTTGGAATTTAAGGTTAATGAAACTTAACCTAAAAGAAGTTTTAACTTCTTTTAGGTTTTTAGTTGAATTAATCCCGTTGAAAAGCGGGGTTCTTTTTTGAGTTTTCCAAATTTTATAAATACATATACTTGTGTAAATGTAGTACCCATTTAAAGTTAATCGTAAGTTAACGAGTTGTATTTCTTTGTTTTAGGTGGTTTTGAGATATACATTTGTAGCATATTAATCTTAAACCTTTTATTATGAAATTTTTATTATTACCAGTATTAATTGCATCGTTTTTAACAACGAGTATTTTTTCTCAAACGACACCAAAAAAACCAAAAACGCCATCTACATCTACATCTAAAAGTACTTCTTATTCGATTACTTTCGATACAGATAGCAAAGAAGAAAATTCATCTGTATCTATAAAGGCACTTTCATAAAACAACGAATCCCTTGTTTTTACGAGGGATTTGTTGTATTTTGTAGCTATAATAAACCCCGAAAATGGCCAATATAGGCAAAAAACGGGGTTTTAATTTCGACAATTATGAAAGTACGAAGAATTTCTGAAATGCAACACCGCATTTCAATTTTTTCCCCTCAGCGAGAATTATGATGCTCATTATGCGCGATTTTTAGAGGGAGATTTAGGTAAAATCTACTCTGCAATTCCTTGGAATGATTTAGTTAGCTCTTTTGGTATTTCTGAACAATCAAAAGGGAGAAACTATCTTTTTAGTCCTAAAGGAAGACTAGGTTTAATGTTTTTAAAACATTATGCTAATTGTTCAGATAGAAAATTGATTGAGCAACTAAACTCGAATTTAGACTATCAATTTTTCTGTGATATAGAACTAGGTTTTGAACGCTTAACAAACTATAAAATAGTGAGCCAAATACGTTGTGAATTAGCAGAGAAACTCGATATTAATTCCATAGAAAAAATTCTATTCAACTCTTGGAAAAACGAAATTGAAAACCCCAATCAAATTGTAATGGATGCTACTTGTTATGAAAGTGAAGTTCGTTACCCTAGCATCCAAAAATTACTTTGGGAGTCGGTTCATTGGTTGTACAATCAATTACGTAAAACCTGCTCTATATTAGGGGTTAAAATGATTAGAAGTAAATATATCAAGTGGAAAAAACGTTATCAAGGATTTAGTAAAATGCGAAGAAAAACCAAGTCGAAACGTATTTCATTAACCCGAGGTTTACTCAATCTGTTAAGTAAATTTATCAACTTTGAAAAAGAGTTGTCAGAAAATCACAATATTGAGTTTATAGCTTTGTATTATAAGCGAATAAATACAATTCAAAGGATTTACAAACAACAAAAAGATCATTTTGATACAGGAGAAAAAATCAAAGATAGAATTGTAAGCATTCAAAAGGATTATATTCGTCCTATTGTTCGAGGAAAGGAAGTAAAACCTGTTGAATTTGGAGCAAAAGTTAACAAAGTTCAAATTGATGGAATTAGCTTTATCGAACATATTAACTTTAATGCATTTCATGAAGGAAATCGTTTTATTCAAACAGTCCAAAAAGCACAAGGATTAACTCGAAAAAAAGTAAAAATAGCTGGAGCAGATAAAATTTATGCCACCAATAAAAATAGAAAACACTGTAGTTCTAAGAACATAGAAACAGACTTTATCCCCAAGGGAAAAAAGCCGAAAAATCATAAAGAAAAAAAGCAACTTAGAGCTATTATCGCAAAAGAAAGAGCTACAAGATTAGAAGGTTCTTTTGGAAAGGATAAAGAATATTATCACTTACGAAAAATAAAAGCCAAAACTAAAAAGAATGAAATTCTATGGATATTCTTTGGAATACACACAGGGAATGCTCTTGAAATTGGCCGAAGAAAAATAGCTAAAACAGCACAACAAGTAGTCTAAATTTGAAGCATTGAATATAGTTTTATGGGAGAGGTATGTCTTGTTGGGAAGTTTTTAAGAAACTGAACACTTAAAACAGCTTTAAAACAAAAATTGAGGGTAGAATTTAAATAATTCTGCCCGCAATTTTAGCTGCATTTTTAAAAATAACCTATTTTCTGAATGTGCCTATAAAAAGAAACGATAATATTTATAAGTTTACAGCAAGATTTCATAAAAGTAAAACAGGTGCTATTAAAAAACTATTGGTAGACAAATTAGGAAATTCTAATCTAACGACTTCTGGAGATACTTTTAGATGGATTAAAACTGAAAATGGAGACAAATTATACGATTGTAAATTAACAGACGATACTTTAAAAATCTACGTAGATAAAGAATATGCAAATTCTAAAATTGTAGAAATGATGAGCGATTTTGGAGAGGTTTTAAAAGATGCCATTTCTGGTACAGACTCAAAAGAAGAGGCTAAAAAAATAGCAGAAAGTGAGCTAAAAAGTGCCGAAAGAGAATTGGAAAGAGCAAAAAGAGTGTTAGAAAAAGTGAAAAGAAGATTGGAAAGAAATAATTAATCTGTTATTATATATTTAATTTTTAAGCTAAAAACTGAATTATATTCAATATAATTTGTTTTTAGCTTTTTTTATTATGAATAATTTAAAAGTTTTAAGTTTAAAAAAAATCAATTTCATACTATTTTTAATGAAAAATCATTCATTTTTTAGTATTTTTGCATTCTTAAAAATTGATATAAATGGCAAGATTCGAATTAAAATTACCAAAGATGGGAGAAAGTGTTGCAGAAGCAACCATTACCTCTTGGTTAAAAGAAGTTGGAGAAACAGTAGAATTAGATGAAGCTATCGTAGAAATTGCGACAGATAAAGTAGATTCTGAAGTACCTTCTGAAGTAGAAGGAACTCTAGTAGAAATATTATTTGAAAAAGATGAAGTTGTGGCTGTTGGCGCAACAATCGCAATTATAGAAACAGATGGAGAAGATGAAAGTTCAGATAATGAAGAAACTGTCGTTTCTAGCGATTCCGAAATTTCAGTAGAGAAATCTCAAATTGCAGAAGTAGAAAAAACAGTAGAAAAAGCAAACAAAGTTGTTGCAACTCCAGTATCTAAAACTTCAAATACAGGTAAATTTTACTCACCTTTGGTTAGAAATATCGCCAAAACAGAAGGTGTTTCTATGGAAGAATTAGAAACCATTGCAGGTTCTGGTAAAGATGGAAGAGTTACTAAAGAAGATATTTTATTATATATAGAAAATAGAAAATCTACTCCAAAAACGACAGCAGTTCCTAAACAAGAAATTAGAGTTGAAAAATCAATCCCAAAAGAGGTTCAAAAAGCCACACCAGTTTCTGTAAATGGTGGAGATGAAATTGTTGAAATGAGTAGAATGGGTAAATTGGTTGCCAAACACATGGTAAACTCTGTTCAAACTTCTGCACATGTGCAATCTTTTATCGAAATCGATGTTACCAATATTGTAAAGTGGAGAACAAAAGTTAAAGATGCTTTCTTTAAAAGAGAAGGAGAGAAGTTAACTTTTACGCCAATATTAATGCACGCTGTTGCAACTACCATAAAAAAATATCCATTAATTAATATAGCTGTTGATGGAGAGCATATTATTAAAAAGAAAAATATTAATTTAGGAATGGCAGCCGCTTTACCAGATGGAAATTTAATTGTGCCTGTAATTAAAAATGCAGATCAGTTGAATTTAGTAGGCATGACAAAATCCGTAAATGATTTGGCTACAAGAGCAAGAAATAATGCTTTAAAACCAGATGAAATTCAAGGAGGAACATATACTGTAACCAATGTTGGTAGCTTTGGTTCTGTAATGGGAACACCAATTATTAACCAACCACAAGTTGCAATTTTAGCTTTAGGAGCTATTAGAAAAATACCTGCAGTAATTGAAACTCCAGAAGGCGATTTTATAGGGATAAGACAAAAAATGTTTGTATCTCATTCTTACGATCACAGAGTTGTAAATGGTGCTTTAGGTGGTATGTTTATTAAAACACTAAAAGAAACATTGGAAGCTTGGGATGTAAATCAAGATTTCTAAAAAGTTAAAATATCCATAGATTTATAAAACGTTCAGATTTTCTGAGCGTTTTTTATTTAGATTCAATTATATTCGCACATATAATAATATTAAACTTATAATAAAATGAAAAAATTGTTATTTTTATTCGTGTTGGTAGCAACAGTTAATGCAACAGCACAAGAAACAGCATTGTTAAGACTTAATTATGCGAAAGGAGATACTTATAAAATAGATATGAAAGTTACTCAGAATGCAGGAGCAGCAATGTCTTCTACTATTATGATGACTATGAAACAAAATATAACTTCTGTTACAGGAGATGTATTTACATCTAACATGAAAATCTCAAAAATGTCTATGGACATGATGCAAGGTGGACAAATTATGAGCTATGATTCGTCTAAAAAAGAAGAGGATTTAGATGAAACAGGAAAAATGATGGCGACTCAAATGGGGCCATTTTTAAAAGCTAACTTTACTTCTAAAGGAAATAATAGAGGAGAGGTTTTAGAAACCAAAGTAGAACCTAATGTTCCTGGAGCAGAAGAAATGTTAAAACAATCTGGAAATGTTGTCTATCCAAAAGAAACCGTAAAAGTTGGAACTGAATGGTCTATGGAAAAGAATGAAAAAGGAATGGAGTTAAAATTTACCTATAAAGTTGTAGAGATAACAGCTTCTAATGTAAAATTAGATGTTACAGGTACAGTTGGTGGAATGGCAACAGGAACAATTTCTGGAAATATGAATATAAACAGAAAATCTGGAATTCCTACAAATTCTAAAATAGATATGAAAATGGCACTTCAAGGGCAGGAAATTATTACGGGTGTAGTCTCTAAAATGGTAAAAATGTAATCTACATTTTTTTCAATTATAAGGGCTGTATAAAAATTAACTTAAAATAACAAGTTCTAAATTTTTATACAGCTTCTTTTTTTAATATTAGTGTTTCTTATTAAATTAACATTTTGTATCGCCTATAATTTTGTTTCTTTTTAGTATTATTTAAAACTTTAATACTTATTTTTCTAAAGATTTACCCTAATTTTTCGTTAAGGAAAATTTCTTTATTCTTTTTACTTGAATAAAGAATTCGTATAAGTTGTTCTCTAAATTGAAAATAAAAAAAAAACCAGCGAATTTCGCTGGTTCTATAAAATATATTTAAAAGAAAACTAGGCTAACATAGTAACAGGATTTTCTATAAATGTTTTTAATGTTTGTAAGAACTGAGCACCAACAGCACCATCTACAGTTCTGTGATCGCAAGTTAATGTCAATTTCATGGTGTTTCCAACAACTATTTGTCCGTTTTTAACAACCGGTTTTTCTACAATTGCACCTACAGATAATATTGCAGAATTAGGTTGATTTATAATAGACGTAAAATTCTCGATACCAAACATTCCCAGATTAGAAACCGTAAAAGTACTTCCTTGCATTTCTGCAGGCGTAATTTTCTTATGTCTTGCTTTGCCAGCTAAATCTCTAACAGTCTCACCAATTTGAGTTAAACTCATTTGGTTGGTATGTTTTATAACTGGCACTAATAAACCTTCATCTACTGCAACAGCAACACCAACATGAATGTGACTGTGATACACTGTATTATTATCTGTCCAAGAAGTATTTACTTGAGGATGTTTCTGTAAAGCCATCGCACACGCTTTTACAACCATGTCGTTAAAAGATACTTTCGTATCTGGTATTGCATTGATTGTTTTACGGGACGCGATTGCATTGTCCATATCTACTTCAATATTTAAACTGAAATCTGGAGCAGAAAACTTAGAATTTCCTAAAGATTTTGCAATTGCTTTACGCATTTGCGAATTTTTAACTTCTTCCGACTTTTCTTCTCCTGTAATAGAAAATGATGGAGTTGCAGCTTTAGATGCTGGGGAAGGAGTTTCTACAGAAACTGTTGCTTTAGGTGTATAATTTTCCACATCTTTTTTAATGATTCTTCCGTTTTCACCAGAACCATTTACATCTGCTAAATTAATTCCTTTTTCTGAAGCAATTTTCTTAGCTAATGGAGAAGCGAAAATTCTTCCGCCAGAATTATTAGTAGTTGTATTCGCAGTTTTTGTTTCTTCTTTTTTATCAGAAAATTTCTCTTCTTTCTTTTCAGTTTTTGTGTCCGATTTCTTTTCTGAGGATTTACCTTTTGTAGTGCCACCATTTTTAACCAATGCAGTAACATCTGTTCCTTTAGGTCCTATAATGGTTAATAAGCTATCTACAGGAGCAGTTTCGCCTTCTTGAACACCAATGTAAAGAATGGTTCCTTCATAGAAACATTCGAATTCCATAGTTGCTTTATCTGTTTCGATTTCTGCTAAAATATCGCCTTCTTCAACAGCATCTCCTTCTTTTTTTAACCAAGTTGCAACAGTACCATCTGTCATGGTATCACTTAAACGTGGCATTGTAATTACGTTAACTCCTTCTGGAGTTTCAGCAGAATCATCATTAGAATTTTCTTCTTTCGAATTTTCTTTTTTGTCTTCTTTAGATTCTTCTTTTTTAGCCGATTTTTCATCAGAAGAACCACCAGCTAAAAGATCGGAAATATCTTCTCCTTCTTCACCAATAATTGCCAATAATGTATCTACAGGAGACGTTTCGCCTTCTTGAACACCAATGTGTAATAAAACACCTTCATGAAAAGATTCGAATTCCATTGTAGCTTTATCGGTTTCGATTTCTGCTAAAATATCACCTTCTTCTACCTTATCTCCAACTTTCTTTAACCATTGCGCAACAACACCTTCTTCCATGGTATCACTTAAACGCGGCATATTTATAACTGTAGCCATATTCTAACTTATAAAAGGATAATCTTGTTGTTCATAAACCATATCATACATTTGTTGAGTTTCTGGAAATGGAGATTCTTCTGCGAATTTTTCACATTCTGCCACCATTTTCTTAACTTCTTTATCAATTGCTTTAATATCTTCTTCTGTAGCGTAGTTTTTCTCTAAAATAACATCTTTTACTTGTGTAATAGGATCTATTTTTTTGTACTCTTCTACTTCGTCTTTTGTTCTATAATGTTGTGCATCCGACATAGAATGTCCTCTATACCTATAGGTTTTCATTTCTAAGAAAGTAGGACCATCTCCACGTCTTGCTCTTTGGATGGCTTCATCTACAGCTTCTGCAACCTTAACAGGATTCATAGCATCTACTGGTCCACAAGGCATTTCGTATCCTAAACCAAGTTTCCAAATATCTTCGTGATTTGCGGTTCTTGCGACAGAAGTTCCCATTGCATATCCATTGTTTTCTACAATAAATATAACAGGTAATTTCCATAACATTGCCATATTAAAAGCTTCGTGCAAAGAACCTTGCCTTGCAGCACCATCTCCAAAACAAGTTAAGGTAACAGCATCGTTTCCTTTATACTTATCTCCAAAAGCAATTCCTGCTCCTAAAGGTATTTGTCCTCCAACAATTCCATGACCTCCATAAAAACGAAATTCTTTAGAAAAAATATGCATAGACCCTCCCATTCCTTTAGAGGTTCCTGTTGCTTTTCCAAACAGTTCTGCCATTACTTTTTTAGGGTCTTCTCCCATTCCAATTGGCTGTACGTGATTTCTGTAGGCAGTAATCATTTTATCTTTAGTTAAGTCCATTGCATGTAATGCACCCGCTAAAATAGCTTCTTGTCCATTGTATAAATGCAAGAAACCTCTTACTTTTTGTTGAATGTAAACCGAAGCTAATTTGTCTTCGAATTTACGCCAAAAAAGCATGTTTTTGTACCAATCTAAATAGGTCTGTTTGGTTATTTTTTTCATTCTAATGATTCTTGTTTATAATGAAGATTATAAAATTGAGTTTTTATAAATCGAAATACAAAAATAACTGTTTTAAATAGAATAAAAAAACATCATTTTTCGATTTAACTTAAACGATTTCGTTAAGATTTTTTACTATTTATTTATCTTTTGCTACTAACAATGTAGCTTTAGCATCTGTGGCTAAATTCCATTCGTTAGAAGAAAGCAACATACCAGCATCGTTATATACTTTAAAAGCAGCAGTGTTTGGCCCAGAAGTTCCTTGGTTTAATGCTAATATGGTTATTTTATTAATACCTACTTCCAAAGGAATGTTAAAACTTTGGTAACGTTGTTTTAATAGAATATTGGTAACCACTGGAATGTTATTTACTAGAATGGTAACTCTATCTCCATCTGGATATTGGTAATCTCTACAAATAATATTAACACTGTTAGAATTTGTTCGAATGCTCCCTAAATCTTGGTCTATTTTCGGATAAACATAGCGTCCGTTTATTTTCTTAAAAGCTTTTAAAAAACGAGCTTCAGTTAACTTTTTTTGAGTTAAAATTCCTTTATTTTGAAGATTTTCTTTGTCTTGTTGTTGCTTTAATTTTTCTTGCTCTTTTTCGTACGCTTTCTTAAAACCTAAGTCTCCTTTTAATTCTATTGAAGTTGGTTTTACAGAAACTTTTTTATTTTTTAAAGTAACAGAGGTTCCTTTTTCATTCACTTTTCCGCCATTTGTTTTATCTAATTGCCCGAAAAAGGGAACCGTAGATAAAAAACAGATTGTAAAAAATATAAACTTTATTTTTGTATTCATTTTGGAAACGTTTATCCTAACTAAAGCAAATATAATGCCGATTTTTGTTGAAATTCTTTCATTTTTGTTAAACTTTTAATCAATAGGAAAATTAAAGTAGGTTTTTGGAAAAGGTTCGTTTCTTAAAGTAAAATGCCACCACTCGTTATTATAGGGCTTAAAATTATGTTCCATCATTATTTTTCGCAAAAACATTCTATTTTCTTTTTGCTTTTTGTTGATGTTTTTATAAAATGGATGGGACTGAATTCCAAAAAAATCAAACGGACTTCCCATATCTAATTCTTTTCCAGTTTTTACATCTACAATTGTTAAATCGACAGTGCTTCCTCTTGTATGACCCGATTTTGAAGCAATATAGCCTCGTTTAAAAAGCTCGGATTTTGGAACTTCTGGATAATATTCTTTTTTCATTAAAGTATCGTTAAGCACTTTTGCCCACCGAACAAAATGATTTACTGCTTGTTGTGGCCTGTAAGCATCGAAAATTTTTAAACTGAGACCGTCTTTTAGTAATTTTTGCTGTACAATTTTTAAAGCATTGGCAGTTTCTTTAGAAACAATTACACAGTTACTTTTGTACCCATCTATTTTTTTTCCTATAAAATTATTGTTCGAAAGATATCTTAATTCATATTGGATTGTATTATCTACATTATCTAAGTAAACGAAACCATTTGGTAATTCTTGAGAAAAACTAAGAAGAGAGATGGTAAAAAAAAGCAGTAAAAGAAGTTTTTTCATCCACCAAAAATACATAAAAATAAAAAAACTTTAGTATTCGCTATACCTTGCATAGAAATATTGAAAAACACCATAACTTAAAAATCCCAAAGCCATAATTGCCATTAATACAGACCCAAATGTTAAATCGTGTAAATAGCTAAACATTTCTTGTGTTCCTTTTATTTTATCGGGATTTTTCTGGGAAGCCGCTTTAAAAATAAACCAAGCAAAAATTAAAAATGAAATTCCTCTTGAAGTAATACCGAATTTACCAGATTTTTCTAAAAAGTTAAAAGAAGCAATGTTTTTAGATTTTTCGATATTTTTAAGAAATATATTTTGATATACAATATAAAATTGATTGATAGCAGAAAAAAAGATAATAATAGCAACTGCATACAAAACATAAGATCCTATTTCTAATTGTAAAACTTTGGCTACAAGCGTTTCTTTGGAAGCACCTTTTTTAGGCTGATTAAAAATTTTATATAAAATTGAAACTGCAAAAGAGCTATAAATAATTCCTCGAAAAAAGAAATCGATAGACATGAAATATTTCGTTTTTTTATCTTCTTTTTTTAAGACTAAAAAAGATTTGTAAAAACGCCAAACAGCATAAGAAAGCATTCCTAGACCAACAATTAATAACAATATTTTCCCAAAAATTTGATTTTCCAGAAAAGTAATAACGCCATTTTTATCAGAAACTTTTCCGCCAATATTTAGTGCTGCTAAAAAGGTTAGAACACCAATAATGCCATAAACGAAGCCTTTTGTAAGGAAACCAAATTTTCTAATTTTTTGAATCACGAAGTATTTTTACTGCGAATTTAATTCAAAAAAAACGATAACACCATTAGAAAATATCTTTTGTCTTAAAATTATTACCTAATTTTGATTCTTTATGGAACAACTGACTTTAACAACACCAGCACTTTTATTTTCGGCAATTTCTTTGATTATGCTTGCTTATACAAATCGTTTTTTGGCTTATGCAGCAGTTATTAGAAATTTGCATGATATTTATTTAGAGAAGAAAGACGATTCTTTACTAAGACAAATTAAAAACTTAAAATTAAGATTAAATCTTACAAGATGGATGCAAATTTTTGGAATAAGTAGTTTATTATTTTGTGTGTTAACAATGTTTTTAATTTATGTTGGTTTACAAATAACAGCTGTATATATTTTTGGTTTTGCACTTATTTTATTGATAATTTCCTTGGGTTTACTAATTAAAGAAATACAAATTTCTGCCCAAGCTTTACAACATCATATTGCAGATATTGAGGAGCATTTGGAAAGGAAGTAGGAGGTTGGTATTTTTTTAAAAAGTAAGCGCCGTTTTTTTACAAAACGACGTCTTACCAAGTAAACTAATAAAACCAAGTATTAGTAACCATATTAGAAGTTAGCTTTCTAATAAATTTTTAATCGGAATACGGTTTGTGGTTGTAACTTAAAACCCTTTTTAGTTTCCAAATTTTATTTTCAAATATCCAAAGATGTGTAAAGTCTGCAATACCAACTGTTGTTAATTTTCCGTTTTGTTTTTCTTGAAACGTGTGTTTCCCTTTTTGAATCGCGCCATATAATTCTCCGTTTTTCTTCATCGGAAAAACTTCTAAAGAATTTTCTATAAGTGTTCTTGTATGATTTCCTGGCTTGGCACAAATGCTATTTTTTACAGCTTCAAAAAACTGCTCTTTATTTTGAATGCCACCAACGTCATGATAAAACTCAAAATCATCTGCAATTATTGGTTTTAATTTTTTAAGATTACAATTATTAAAAGCATTTTCGAAAATAATACTGTCTTTAGATTTTAATGTTTGGTACAATTCCGAAGTTTTAGATACTTGTGCATTGCTGCATAAGCTAAACAAAAACAGTATAACTACCATAATTATTTTAAGAATTACAGAATCTTTAAAAGGTTCTAAAAGAGATTTCATAGTTGGTTTGGTTTTGAAAACTTGAGGCTATTGCTAGCCTCAAGAGATCTTGGTTTTGGTTGATTGATTTTTACTCTAATTCTTTAGATTGATCAATTAAATTTTTAGTAATATTATCAATAGAACTTACTTTTTTTGTCTTTTTAGGCTCAATTGAAAAGTTTATTTAAATGAGCTTTTATTAGTTCTCGACTGCGCTCGAACTGACATAAATTGTCTTATTTTTTTGAAATACTTCCTCCAGAAGAAGATTTCTTATTTACTATTTTAGGATTTCCTTTAAAGTCGATATCGCCACCACTTGTTGCTTTTGCTTCAATTTTATCGGAAGCAAAAATGTTAATGTCTGCTCCACTTGTTGCTTTTGCAATTACATTAGCACTTCTTAATTCGTAAGCATCAATAGAACTTCCACTTGTTGCACTTGAAGCATGGTTGGTGGTAATTCCAGAAATGTTAATGTCAGAACCGCTTGTAGAAGCAGTTTCTACACTTTCTGCATCTACTTCAATTTGAATGTCTGCACCACTTGTTGCAGCAATAGAAATTTCTTGGGTTTTAATAACTCCTTTTCCATACACATCGCTTCCACTTGTGGCTTTTAAAAGATTTAAATTTTGTATGGTAACATGTACTTTTCGGGCTTTTGCCTTCCAAATATTTTTTTCTGAATAGATTCTTAAAACACCATCGTTTACTTCTGTAATAATAATGTCGTGAAGATTTTCATCAGCCTCAACTGTTACTTTGTTTGTGTTTCCTTGTGTTATATAAAGATCGATTCCTGTGCTTACTTTTATTCCAGAAAAATTTTCGTCTACTTTTCTATCTTCAATCGTTACATTTCTATTTCCATTAACTCTGTTAAACATATCTACTCCACAAGAGGTAAATACGGTTGCTAAAAAAAGAATTGCTACGATTTTGTTGATTGATTTTTTCATGATATTAGTTTGTTTTAGATTGTAAAAGTCTATTAATAGACGTTTACAACAGAAGTTTAGTTGCCTAACAATATAAATTTAAAGCTTAATTGTAGTTTAAATTGTTTCTTCTTTACTTTCTTTTAAATCCTCCTCTTTTTTTACGCAATCTGTACATTCTAACATATTTTTACCCATTGTAAAATATCTGTTAAGCATATTTTTATCACGAATTTTTTCATCATTTTTAATGTCGTAAATAAAGTTTTTTACAGAATTATCGAAATAAATGGTCATATTTTCTGGGATAAACACAGTAATATCAACTTCTTCGTCTTTCCAAATATTGGTAACATCAGATAAGAAAAATGCATCGAAAACAACTTCATTTCCTGTAATCTCATATTTATACTCAATTTTTTCGGCAGTTTTGTTTGCTCTAATTCTGCTTTTTCCACGAGATTCTTTTTGTACAACAAAGTAAGCTTCGTCTGTAGCACTTCTTTTTACATTTATTTCTACGTCATTGGAATACATTGCGACTTTATCGTCAATTTCAACCTTGTATTTTCGAGAATTTCTTCTTAAGTTATGTTGATAATAAATGGCATCATCATTCTTCATTTTTAAAACTAAGGTATCGTTCCTTTGAATGTTTAACGTGTTTTTTTCTACAGATTGTCCATATTTCGCATGCGAAGCTCCAAACTCTAAACCAGCAAAAATGATTCCTAATAAAGCGATAATCCAAATTCCTAAAAGAGTTAAAGAAGTGGTTTTGCTAAATTGTTTCACACTGCTAGATAGTATTCTTAGACCTAATACGAATAAGACCAAAAAAGGTATTCCAATTAGTAAAAAAAGAAACAATGTTAAAACCCACATTGGTATGGTAGATGCATAGAAAAACTCTGGATATTGCAATATTTCTTCACCAAAATTTAAAAATTCTAAACTCCCTACAGAAAACCCTCCAATAATTAGAGATAAAATAACTGCTGCTGCCACAAATACTAAGATTGCTCCAATAAATTTTCCAATTACTTTTAAAAGCACCAAGAAAATGTTGCCTAATGCATTTAAAAAATCTTGCAGTCCGTTATTTTTTTTTGTCTTTGCTCTAAAGGTTTTGCTCATTTTTTCTGAAAACTCGTTTGCACCATCTTTAATTTTTTCTGATGCTTGGTTTGCAAAAACAGTAACATTTTCTGAAACATTATTAAATTCTTCTCGAATTTTTTTCTCGATATTATCGATGTTAACAGGTTCGCCTTCCATTTGTAATTTTTCGGCAGTTGTTTTTGCTTCTGGAAGCAAAATCCACAGAATAATGTATAATATTATTCCAAAACCAGCTCCAAAGAATAAGGCTAATAAACCAAGGCGAATCCAAATGGTATCAACATCGAAATAATGTGCAATTCCAGAGGCAACACCACCAATAAATTTATCATCTCCATCTCTAAACAATTTTTTTCCAGAGGCGTTATTTCTTGTGTAAGAATAACTAGAATTATCGTATGCTTCTTCTGCTTCTGCATAATCTTCTGGCTGTCCCATAATTGCAATAATATCGTCGATATCGCTTTCGTTAACTACTTGTCTTGCGTCTGTAATTTTTTCTGATAAAAGTTCGCTAATTCGTGCTTCTATATCTGCGATAATTTCGTTTTTTCCTTGAGGATCGTCGCTTAAAGACCTAGAAATAGATTCTAGATATCTTTTTAATTTTTGATAAGCGACTTCGTCTATATGGAAGAAAAATCCGCCTAAATTTATATTTATTGTCTTATTCATCTGTTGTTGGTTTTTTGCTAATTACTTGGTTTACTGAATTGATTAAGTTGCTCCATGTTTTGTCTAATTCTTTTAAAAACATAGTTCCGTTTTCTGTTAAAACGTAGTATTTTCTTGGTGGTCCAGAAGTGGATTCTTCCCATCTATAGGTTAATAAACCTGCGTTTTTTAAACGTGTTAATAGTGGATAAATGGTCCCTTCAACCACAATCATTTCTGCAGTTTTTAATGTGGAAAGAATTTCAGAAGTATAAGCATCGCCATTTTTTAAGATGGATAAAATGCAATACTCTAAAACACCTTTTCGCATTTGTGCTTTTGTGTTTTCTATCTTCATGTATTTGTTGGTTGAGTTCCTAATTGAACGTTTTCAATAAAAGAAAACTTTAGGAAATTAATTTTTATATATATTTTTTTATGCTTCATGCTCGTGTTTTATTTTACAAATTTTATAGTAAAAGGGTATTTGTAATTTTCACCATCTTTCGCTTTTAAAGATGCTATAATTACCAGTGCAATTCCTATTAAGTAAATAATGCCTGCAATAGATCCTAAACCTATAAAACCAAAAAGATTATCGAAATTTATGTTAATGTCTATATTGTTGAAATTTCTAAAGTTTCTAAAAATAGAACCAAATGCAAATGGAACAAATGCAATACTTATAATAAAAACATATAACGTATAACTGATGTTAAAATTTACAGCTTCTTTACCTTGTTCGTCTAAATAAAGACTTCTATCTTTTAAAGTTTGCCAAGCAATTAATGGTGCCACTATATTTCCAAAAGGAAACAGAAAACCAGTAAATGCAGATAAATGTATTAAAAATGCGTTGGTATTTTCGTTGTTTTGTTTCATTTTATTAAATCTATATAATACTTTCTTATGCAAATATATGTCTTAAAAATAGTATTATGCAATACATAGTACTATTATTAACATTTCTTTAACATTTTAATTTTTGATTCATTTCAACATAAAAAGAGCTGAAACAATTACTGTTATTGAGTTTTATAACTTAATTTTAAGTATATTGTGCTTCTGAATAATGCTAATAACAAATTATTTTTTCTTCAAAATTTTCGATAAAAATGAAATTTACTCCACAAAAAGTAAACCTTTTTAACCTTATAAAACTTCCTTTGGCATATTTAGGAGGCGTGCGAGTTCGCAAAATTACAAATACAGAAGTCGTGGTTTCTATAAAGCACAAATGGTTGAATCAAAATCCATTTAAAAGCATGTTTTGGGCGGCACAGGGAATGGCTGCAGAAATGCCTACTGGCATTTTAGTAATGAAAGCTATTTACGATTCTAAACAAAAAATATCAATGTTGGTTACACATCAAGAAGCAGATTTTTATAAAAAAGCGACTGGAAAAATTTTATTTACCTGTAAAGATGGTAATGAAATTAGAAGCGCCATCCAAGAATCTATAAAAACTGGAGAAGGACAAAAGGTTGTTTTAACTTCCGAAGGAAAAAACGAAGATGGAGTAGTGGTTTCTAAATTTCAATTTCATTGGAGTGTAAGGATAAAAAAATAATTTTTTGTAAAATTATGTAACAATTTTTAATGTTTAAGCTCTTATAGTTAATGTTTAACCAAAAAAGAAATAGATATGTATCAAGATAAAATTCCTCAAAATTCCTCAAGTTATAGTAGAGGAAAAAATGCACATGAAATCGATTACCAGATTTTTGGAGAAGAAATGCAATTTGTAGAGATAGAATTAGATCCACAAGAAGGAGTTGTTGCAGAAGCTGGAACTTTTATGATGATGGACGACCAAATAGGAATGAACACAATTTTTGGAGATGGTTCTAACCAAGAAAAAGGAATTTTAGGAAAGATATTTTCCGCTGGAAAACGAATTTTAACAGGAGAGAGTTTGTTTATGACGGTTTTTACCAATAATGGTGTTGGTAAAAAGTTAGTTTCATTTGCCTCTCCTTATCCAGGTAAAATTATTCCTATTGATTTAACGGAATTTGGTGGAAAGTTTATTTGCCAAAAAGATGCTTTTTTGTGTGCTGCAAAAGGTGTTTCTATAGGAATTGAATTTTCTAAAAAATT
This sequence comes from Polaribacter cellanae, assembly GCF_017569185.1. NCBI lineage: Bacteria > Pseudomonadati > Bacteroidota > Flavobacteriia > Flavobacteriales > Flavobacteriaceae > Polaribacter > Polaribacter cellanae. The sequence continues at coordinate 99,610 of NZ_CP071869.1, forward strand.
AGGTAGAGGTTTATTTGGTGGCGAAGGATTTATCATGCAAAAAATGGAAGGTGATGGTTTGGGCTTTATTCATGCTGGAGGAACTATGGCGAAAAAAGTACTAAAACCAGGAGAGGTTTTAAAAGTTGATACAGGTTGTATTGTTGGTTTTACAAAAGAGGTAGATTATGATATAGAGTTTGTAGGTGGTATTAAAAACACTGTTTTTGGTGGCGAAGGTTTATTTTTTGCAACTTTACGTGGACCAGGAACTGTTTATATACAATCTTTACCATTTAGCAGGTTAGCAGGAAGAGTTTTAGCAATGGCGCCAAGATTGGGAGGTGGAAAAAGGGGAGAAGGAAGTGTTTTAGGTGGAATTGGAGATCTTTTAGATGGTGACAATCGTTTTTAATTTTTTCTCATTACGTTTTTATAAAAAGAAAGAGGCTGTCTTAAAAGTAAATTTAGGGGTCGTTTTTAGTGAAGTCGAAAAATCTAAATTAATCTTTTTTAACATAAATATTTATAATTAATAAACATAGGATCACAAACTCTAATGCTTTTGAGACGACTTCTTATAATTTCTTTAACGAAAGAAATTACTTGTTTTCTTTTTCCTTTTCTTTGATGTCTTTAATGTATTTATCTAAACGTTTTCCGTAAGTAGAATTTCTAACATCTTCAGACAACGAATTATTAATAGTGTCTAATAATTTAATGTTTGCATTGTACAATTCTGTTAATGCAATGTAAGGTGCAGCTTCATAATTTGCATTATTTAAAGCAAAGTTGGTGGTATATAAATACCTTCTTCTTATCATACTTTTGTAATCTTTATCTAACTTTTCTAATAAATCTTTATCGTTGTCTTTTCTGGCATCAAACTCTTTTTTTACAAAATTTAAACTCTGATTTTGGAATTTAGAATTTATTTTCATGTAGTTGTTAAAAACTAATTGGTTTTTAGATCCCGTAATTTCTGGGTTAAAACCAAATAACTCGATATTGTCTTTTATAGTAATAGTTCCTTTATTTCCGAAAAATAGAATCCTTTTATTGGTAACATTTCCATTAAAAGTTAAATAATACATTTCTGGAGATGCTACATTGTCTGTTAGTCTGAAATTTCCATCACCAAAAACGGTTATAGAATCTACAGAAACCAACACAGTGTCTTGCATTTTTTGTAGATATAAAGTCCCTTTTTTTAAGCCTTTAATATTTCCTTCAACAATCATGTTTCCATCTTTCTTAGAGGAACATGCAATAGCTATTAGGGCTATTAAAATAAATCCGATTATTTTCTTCATAATATTAAAATTTTGCGATTGCAAATATGCTTTAAATTTTTAAATGTTCGCTGCTAATTCCATTAAAATTGTACATAAAATTGCGCCCACTGTTCCAATTGCATATCCAAAAACGGCCAATAAAACACCTACAGTTGCCAGGGAAGAGTGAAATGCTTGTGCAACAATTGGAGCAGAAGCAGCACCACCAACATTTGCTTGGCTACCAACAGCTAAAAAGAAATAAGGGGCTCTTATTAATTTTGCGATTAAAACCAACAACCCTGCATGAATACTCATCCAAACAAAACCTATGGCAATTAAACCAGGATTATCGAAAATCATTTTTAAATCCATTTTCATACCAATGCTTGCTACTAAAATGTAAATAAAAACACTGCCTAATTTACTGGCACCTGCACCTTCGTAATTTTTTGCTTTTGTGTAAGATAATAGAATTGCTACAATTGTAGAAATACTAATTAACCAGAAAAAGCTAGAACCTAAAAACGAAAAGATATTTCGCCAAGTTTGCGATGCCATAGAAGCTACAAAATCACTAAAAAAAACACCTAAATATTTTGCTAAAAAATGTCCGAAACCTACAGTTCCAAAAGCAATTGCCAACATAATCATTAAATCTGTTAAAGAGGGGTTTCTCTTTACTTTCTTCGCAAAAGAAGATACTTTTTCTTTCAATTCTTCAATGGCAGAAGTGTCTGCTTTTAACCATTTGTTTATTTTATCTTTTCTACCAATACCTATTAATAAAACAGCCATCCAAACATTGGCAATTACAATATCTACAAACACCATTCCTCCATATTTTGCAGGGTTGTATTTATAAATTTCTAACATGGCAGTTTGGTTTGCTCCACCACCAATCCAACTTCCTGCTAATGTAGAGAGTCCTCTCCAAACAGCATCGAAATTTGCACCTCCAACTGTTTCTGGAGAAAAGATAGAGATTAAGAGAATGGCTAATGGGCCACCAATTATAATTCCTACAGTTCCTGTAAAAAACATAATTAATGCTTTAGAACCTAAGTTAAAAATAGCTTTTAAATCGATGCTTAAAGTCATTAAAACTAAGGCAGCAGGCAGTAGAAAACGACTTGCTATATAATATAATTGTGAGTTTCCTTTTACAACTTCTCCAGTTGCGTTTGTGGTTTCCCATTCTGGAGCAATAACTCCAATTGTAGTAAAAATAGCAGGTATAAAATACGCCATAAATAAACCAGGAACAATTTTGTAAAACTTAGGCCAGAAACCTGTTTTAATACTTTCTGTATAAAAAACGAACCCTAAAGAGAGCATTAAAATACCAAAAATAATTGCATCGTTTGTAAAAATGGGTTCCATATTAGTTGGTTTTTTTAGAAAAATGGGTGTTTAAAATAATACCAAATTGTAATCTTTTTAAAACTTTAGAAGGGAGTTTAATTTGGAAATACCCCGCTTTTAATTTAATGTTGCTATTCAGTTTATAAATAAATCCTGCACCCGTCCAATTTTGGACAAATCTTTTAGACCTATTTAAATTTAAAAATATTTCGTTAAAAGCATACACACTCCAAGTTTTGGAAAGTGGGTAACTTACATTTAAATCGTAACGAATCCAGTTTTGGAATTGATCTATAACTACATTTTTATGAATAAAACGTTGTTCGAATCTAAAACGATGTCTCGCTTTAAATGCGCCCCATTTCGAGCTTAAATTTAAATCTTCGTAAAAACGATATTCATATAAATTTGAAGAAAAAGTATCGTAAGCCAAATCTTCTGTTGCGTAACTTATACCCAAAGTAATATTGGTTTTTGGGTTAAAAGCATAATTTAAACCTAATCTGTAAATTTCTTGTTGAAACTCACTTGCAGGTTCAAAATACCTAAAATGCGCCATTGTTTTTAACGAATATTTTTTTGATAATTTATGAGAACCATTATACATATACCAACCTCCTAATTGATCTTTAGCCAATTTTTGTGCTTGAACATTATAAGTCATAAAGCTCAAACACAATACAATAATTATTTTACGCATATTTTAGTTTATTGAATAAATTTTAGTTTCTTTAAAAGGAGAAATTTTAATGTTTTCGGTTTTCGATTTGTATGTAACCCAATCGTTATTAAAAAAGGCATTTGTTTCGTTAACTACTTTTTTAAATTCTTCTTTAAATTGATTCATTAAAACAGTTTCTGTGGAAGTTTGTTCTCCAAATCGAGAGCGAATATAACTACTTGCTTGATAAAAACGCTGATTTACCGTAATTTCTGGATTTCTCGTAATTCCTTGCCTTTTATCTATAGAGCCTAAGAATTTAGCAATTAGCCCATCAATTTTTTTAATAATTTCTGTAGATGCTTTTATTTCTTCTTTAAACTTCTTTTTATCTTCTTTAGATAAATTAGACTTTATTGAAGTTGCAGTGTTTTTACTTTCTACCAATTGTTCTACAATATTTGCAATTTTTTCTTGGTATTTTTCCAACTCTTTACTTGCATTGTATTTTTGATTGATTGCTGCTTTAGAAATTTGCAACCTTGGGTCGAATTCAACTTTAATATTTTGCTCGGAAACTTGGTTTCCAAAGGTCATTTTTAAACGATATGTTCCTGGTTTTACAGTAATGCCTCCTGGTTCTCTTTTAGGTTTATTAATTCTTCGAGAAGCTCTAGCAACTCCTTTTTCTCTTAAATACCAAGTGGTTTTATGAATACCACTTTCTTTTGGAGCTTTAAATTTTAAAGTTCTAATTTGGCGAACATCATCAAAAATTTCTAATTTAATGGAGTCAAATTTTACTTTATTAGATTTCTCGGCTTCGCTTGAGATGACATTATCGTCTTTTTTATCTTGTTTCTTGTTTTTCTTTTCAGCGGGTTTATCAATATAATAAGAAATAATTGCACCTCTTTTTCTGTTTTCTCCTTGATACATTGCATCTGCACCAAATCTACTTCCTGTAGGTTGTTGAGAGGCTGCTAGATACGCAGTTGGTGGTTGAAATAAGTGTATTTTTTTAGCATTAAAACTTTGTTTTGCGATGGCTCTTAATGGACGAATATCGTCTAAAACCCAAGCTGCTCGACCGAAAGTTCCGATTACTAAATCGTGTTCTCTAGGATGAATTACCAAATCTTTTACAGAAACTGTTGGAAAACCATTGGTCCATTTTGTCCATTTTTCTCCTGCATTTACAGAAATGTATAAACCATCATCTGTACCTAAGAACAATAAATTTTCGTTTTCTGGATCTTCAATAATAGATAATGTATAACTCTGTACGTCATTTTTATTTACAATACGTTTCCAAGTTTTTCCATAATTTTTAGTTCTGTATGCATAAGGTGTATAATTAAATCGTCTATAATCATTGGCAACTAAAAGTGCTTCACCTTTATTTTTATTGGATGCTTTTATTTGTGTAATCCAAGAAAATTCTGGTAAACCAGTAATATTTTTGGCAACATTTGTCCAACTTTCTCCTCCATTTTTAGTTATATGAACCTGTCCATCATCAGTTGCAGCCCATAAAACATCTTTTTCTAATGGAGTTGGTTCAATTACCAAAATTGTACAATGGTTTTCTGCACCAGTTGCATCCATGGTTAAACCACCACTTTCGTTTTGTTTTAACTTTTCTGGATTGTTGGTCGATAAATCTGGTGAAATAACTGTCCAAGTTAACCCTTTGTCTGTAGATTTATGCACAAACTGGCTTCCGAAATACAATGTACTATTATCGAAAGGATCTATATTAATGGCAGCATTCCAATTGAAACGTAACTTTACATTAGGATCTTTATGTGTTGGTTTTACTCCGTAATTATTTCCTGTTAAATAATCGAATCGCGAAACGGAACCTTGCTGACTCATAGTCCACCCATATCTAGAATCGTCTTTATCTGGAACAACGTCAAAACCATCTCCAAAACTAATTTCCTGCCAATACGAATTTCTAATTCCTTGGGCTTTCCAAACGTAAGCGGGGCCTCTCCAAGAACCATTATCTTGCATTCCTCCATAAACATTGTAAGGGAATTCATTATCTACATTAATATGATAAAATTGAGCCACAGGAATATTTCCTATAAATCGCCAAGATTTTCCACCATCTTTGGTAATGTTTAAGCCACCATCATTTCCATCGATCATAAATTTTCCGTTTTTTGAATGAATCCACCAAGCATGATGATCTGGATGAACCCCATTATCTACACCATAAGCTGGCATTAATTGCTTGAAGTTTTTTCCTCCATCTTGCGAAACATTTACGTATGTAAAAATTGTATACACTCTATTTTCGTTTTGTGGATCTACATAAATTTCGGAATAATAGAAAGGACGATTTCCAATACCAGGTTTGTCGTTTATCTTTTTCCAATTAAAACCTCCATCTTCACTTTTATACAATGCGTTTTTCTTGGCTTCCACCAAAGCATACATAATATTTGGTTCACTTGGCGCAATTGCAACACCAATTCTACCCAATTCACCTTTTGGAAAACCTTCTTTTTCTGTAATTTTTTTCCAATTCTCTCCTCCATCGTGTGTAATATATAATCCACTTCCTTCTCCACCAGATTTAAAAAACCAAGGATCGCGTTTGTGTTCCCACATCGCAGCGATTATTTTATTCGGATTTTTTGGGTCCATAATTAAATCTGCAGCTCCAGATCTAATATTTGTAAAAAGAATTTGTTTCCACGTTTTTCCTCCATCTACAGTTTTATAAACGCCACGTTCTTTGTGTTCGCCCCAAGGAGAACCAATTGCGCCCACATAAACTATATTAGGATTTGTAGGATCGATAATAACTCTATGAATATGACGCGTTTTTTCTAAACCCATCGATTTCCAAGTTTTTCCAGCATCTAAAGATTTGTAGATTCCAAAACCACCATTTAAACTATTTCTTGGGTTTCCTTCTCCAGTGCCTGCCCAAATTACACTTGGGTTCGATTGCTGAATCGCAACAGCACCAATAGAAGCTGTTAATTCTTTTTCGAAAATTGGTTTCCATTTAACGCCACCAGAAGTAGATTTCCAAATTCCTCCAGAAGCAGTTCCAACATACATAATTTCTGGGTTAGATTCTACAACATCAATGGACGTTACACGTCCAGACATGCCTCCAGGACCAATATTTCTTGGTTTCATATTTTTTACCAAATCCATAGAAAACTCTTGCGAAAAGAGTAGAGAAGTGGCGCATAAAAAAAGTACTGTGGTTATTTTTTTCATTATAGTAAGTTTGATGGTTTTTAATAATGTTGAGTTATATGAGAAGTATCAGGATAAAACAAGCTAATGGTTTTTAGTTTAGAAATGTAAATAACAGTTAAGTGCAAACTAATAAATTTTGCACTTAACTGTTATTTTTTATAGAGTGTTATGAGCAGTTATTATTACATTTCTTCGGCGTAATAAGTCTTTCCTTTTTTATACAACTTCATTGTTTTTCCATTATCAAGATTCTTTCTAACGCATCTAGCGAAACTTATTCCTGAACCTTTACATAGCACATCACCAGGTTTCATTCTTGCAGAGAAACCATCTTCAAACCCATCTTTTTCTAAATACGAAATATTTCCATGTTTAGTGGAGTTTATTTCAATAACATTGTCTTTGGTAATTTTTTCAATTATTAATGCTAATTCATCTTGTTGAGATGTTTCAGTTTCATTATTATTGCAATTCGTTATTAGTAGAAAAGACAAAAAGATGAAAGTAATTACTAAAATTGGTTTTAAATTTTTCATTTTAATTTAATATTTATTGCATCCATTGTTCATGTAATAGAGTATTGAACACTTGTAATATAGCATTCTTTTTCAAGAAACTCTGTTTATGAACAATTCAAGATTTTAACTCTTTTATTTCTTATTCCAAGTAGAGTTCATTCTAAGATATGGTTAAATTTCAGTTATATTAATTTAGCAGCCACAATATACAAAATAAAAAACGCGTAATAAAAATTGAGCGCTTTTTTAACAAATTTGTTAAATTAGATTTCTCCACAAGGTCGAAGTGACAATTATCAAAGTCGAGATAATTATTATGTAATTTCGAATGAAACGAAATGGAATTGAGAAATTTCTATTTTAGTATCAATAAAAATACATTTAAAAACTGCTAACTGAATTACTGCCAACTGCCAACTTTTTTTATTCTTCCTTTTTTTTAGGTTCTCTTTTGGCATTTTTTAAAGCCTGCATTAACATCCATTCTATTTGTCCGTTTGTAGAACGGAATTCGTCTGCAGCCCATTTTTCAATGGCTTTAATCATATCTTCGTTAACTCGCAATGCGAAAGCTTTTTTCTTTGCCATCTTATTTTTTTACGAATGAAACCACTGTTTTTATTAATTCTTCAGAAATTGGAAAATCTGGAGAAAAATACGATTTCATATTATCTTCTTCTTTTTCGATTGTTTTTAAAACATGATTCATGTTTTTTATAATTGCAAAATGGGCGGTTGGTTTTGCGCTTTTTAATGCATTTGCATCTTCAATTTTTACTTGCATATCTTTATCGCCATTTAAAATTAAAACAGGAATTTCTAGTTTTTTTATTTCAATAGTTGGGTTTATTTCCATCCAAGATAATAAGAAAGATTGGTTTGGTTTTGCAAAAATGCTCACTAAAAACGGATTTACAGTTTTAATTTTTCTTTTCATTCGAAGTGTATCGAATTGTTTTTGGGCAGCTTCTCCTAAAGTTGGGTTGTTTTTACTTATTTGTTTGATAATTGTTTTATCAATAGTTTCTCCAGCACCAGCAATAGAAATGTATTTATCTACATTTTTAGAAGCCAACATGGCTATTAACGAACCTTGGCTGTGCCCTGCTAAAATAATTTTTGTAAAACGTTTATCATTCTTAAAATGATTTACAACAGCTTCTGCATCTACAGCAAAATCTCGAACCAAAGTGTTTTTTAGAAGATGCTTGTTTTTAGGATTTGCAGTTCTTTTATCGTAACTAAAAAATGCAATACCTTCTTTATTTACTGCTTCGCGAAATTGCTGAATGTAATTCGCTTTTACGTTTTGCGCTGGCTGATTTCCATTTCTATCAATTTGTCCAGAACCATGCATCCAAATAATTAAAGGTTGGTTTTCTGCTGAAAATGTTAACGTTCCAGGAAGTTCGATTTCTTTATTATAAATGGTAATTTCTTCGGTATTTAACTGAGCAAAAGCGGCAGAAATACTGACGATATAAATAACTAAATAAGCGATAATTCTAACCATTGTATTTATTTTCGTAGGTTTTTAAAACATTAATTGCTTCCTCTTTTTTTTCTGAGTACCAATTAATAATTTCTTTCCGTTTTTTAATACTAATTGAATGCCAATATCACCAGAAACATTAATGCATTTTCCTTTCTTTTTATTCCAAAGAGAACCACCTTTTAATCCCCAACCAACATATTCTCCAATAGGGTCGTAAATTCTTACTTTTGCAGAAGTTATTTCTTTCCATTCAATTTTTCTAAATTTAAAATGAAAAGGAAAAAACTGATATTGAATTCCCTGCTCATCTATTTTTGTTTTTAGTTTAAAAGCAAAAATAAAAAGAGCGGAAGCCAAAATACCTGTTAGGGTTAATACAAAAGAAGTTGTGGTCATTTTAGTGTAATCTTTTAAATATTCTTGAAAAACTATAATAACAGGAACAATTAAACTTACTGCCATTACTGCAATTAACCAAGTTTGTGTAAAACGTTGTTCTTCCTTAAAAACTTTCATTTTTATCTGTTTTTGTCTCTTTCTAATACAATCGCATTCCAATTGGTTGGTATTTCTTTTAAAGCCCAACCTTCTCTCGCAAACTGATTTAATAAATCTTCCAATTTCTGATTTCTATTTCTAAGACCTAATTTTAAGGTAACTACTTTATATTCTTTCATGTTAAATGTATTCAATTTTAATCCTTGCATTTCTTCTTTGAATTTCTTCTAAAAAAGATTCTAATTGATTTTTATCTTTTCTTAATTTAATAATTTTTTCTCTGCCATTGTTCTTTTTAAAAGTAATTTCGATTTTGCTATCTTCATCTATATTATCCTCGTTTACATCATTATCAATTTCGATTGTGATTAAATCATTTATTTCAATTTTATTAGACCAAACATTTTTAAAAACGATTTCAAGAAAAAAATATACTAAACAAATAGAAGCAAGACCAAATATCCCAAAATCCAATAATCATAAGTTTTAGTTATATTTTTAAAATTTAATAATTTTACTATAAATGTGCCAATAAAACCCACACCCGTAATAAATTTAAAAATATCTTTAAAATACTTAAATTCGTTAAAAATAAATTTAAGTTCGGAATTACTAACCTGTAATTTGCCATTAACTAATTCATAGGATTGAAATGGTTTCATATTCGAAGAAATCTAAATTTTATTTATACTTAGTTCCTTCCATTTGGGAAGGCTAGAATGAACTTATTAATGACTCAAAGTTCCAGCATTTACAACAGGAGAAGCTTCTTTATCGCCACATAAAATAACTAATAAATTACTTACCATTGCCGCTTTTCTTTCCTCATCTAATTCTACAATTTGTTTTTTGTTTAACTCTTCCAAAGCCATTTCTACCATTTCCACAGCACCTTGTACAATTTTATGTCTTGCAGCTACAATTGCAGTTGCTTGTTGTCTTTTTAGCATGGCAGACGCAATTTCATTTGCATAGGCTAAATACCCAATTCTTGCTTCTAAAACTTCGATTCCTGCGATTGTTAAACGCTCGTCGATTTCTTTTTCTAAAGCTTCTGAAACTTCGTTTACACTAGAACGTAACGTAATATCTTCATCATGACCTTCGTCCGCGAAATTATCATAAGGATACATACTTGCTAATTTACGAACAGCTGCATCTGTTTGTACTCTTACAAAATTCTCGTAATTATCTACATCAAAAGCAGCTTTGTAAGTATTCGTAACACGCCAAACTAAAATAGTGGAAATCATAACAGGGTTTCCTAATTTATCGTTTACTTTTAAACGCTCACTGTCGAAATTGCTCGCTCTTAAAGAAATAGATTTCTTTCTATATAAAGGGTTTGCCCAGTACAATCCGTTTTCTTTAATCGTTCCAACGTATTTTCCAAATAATAAAATAACCTTAGAAGTATTAGGGTTTACAAGTATAAATCCGAAGAAACCGATAAAACCGACCAAAGTTGCTAATAAATAAATAGGATTTTCGGACTGAATAACCATAGCAATTCCTCCAAAGAATAATAAGGCAATAATTACTAACATTAAGTAACCGTTTGCTAATTTGATGATTTTTTCTGCTTTCATGTGTAGTTGATTTAAAATGATATTAATTTGATATCATAAAGATATAAATAAATTTTTAATATTTCCAAATAATTATGCTATTTATTTTTATAACTTCGCACAGAATTATAAATATTCCTATAAATGAAGCTTAAAATTGTTATTCTATTGTCTTTTCTTTTTTTTTCGCAGTCAGAAAAAGAAGAAACTTTCTTTTGGGGACAAAATGGACATAGAGCTACCGCTAAAATTGCTGAAAATCATTTAAGTAGAAGAGCAAAAAGGAAAATAGATAAATTGTTGAAAGGACAAAGTTTAGCGTTCGTATCTACCTTTGCAGACGAAATCAAGTCAGATAAGAAATACGATAAATACTATTCTTGGCACTATATAAATATGGGTTTAGAGCAGACTTATGCAGAAGCCAAGAAGAATCCGAAAGGAGATTTGGTTACAGGAATTAAGAAATGTATTAAAGTTTTAAAGGATAAAAATAGTTCACAAGAACACAAAGCTTTCTATTTAAAATTGTTAGTTCATTTTGTGGGAGACTTACATCAGCCAATGCATATTGGACAGAGAGAAGACAAAGGAGGAAACACCATACAAGTTCAGTGGTTTGGAAAAGGAACAAATTTACATGCAGTTTGGGACACAAAAATGATTGAAGAATGGAATATGAGTTATTTAGAATTGGCAAATAACGCAAAAGATTTATCTAAAAAACAAATAAAAGCCATCGAAAAAGGTACTATTGAAGATTGGGTAAATGAGGTTCACGAACTTACCAAAGAAATTTACAAGTCAGTTAAAGTAGGAGAAAATTTACGTTACAAATATTCTTATGACCATTTTGTAACGGTTAGAAACCAACTACAAATAGGAGGAATTCGCTTAGCAAAAATATTGAATGATATATTTTGTTAAAGAGAACTCCTTTTATTTCCCTATTTCGACTATGCTCAATAAAAACTCCCTGCAAAATACTCTACTTTGTGAAGCTCTGTGGAGAACCCAGACAATATTTTCAAAACTCTTATTTTTACCACATAGTAGCATAGAAAACATAGAAAAAAACTCTGTGAAGCTCTGTGGAAAAATTCACACATGATTTGTGAAATCCGTGAAATTCGTGTTTTTTTATTACCACACAAATCCGTGCAAATCTGTGAAATCCGTGTCTTTTTAATTTTATATCCAAAATCCAGAAACCCCTACCATAAAACATTTTTGTTAAGAATCCGTTAAATACTAACAACCTATTTTATTTATGCTTAATTTTAAAAGATGAAGTGGAAAGTATTATTTATCGGACTTTTAGTAGTTGTATCATTTTCTTGTAAGAAAGAAAAAGTAGCAGAAAAAGAAGTGAAAAAGGAAGCTGTTGTTCAGGAAAACAAAACGACCGTAAAATCCTATACTTACAAAGAACTAAAACCTTTGTTAGAAAAAAATGATGATAAAATTTACGTCATCAATTTCTGGGCAACTTGGTGTAGGCCTTGTGTAAAGGAATTGCCTTCTTTCGAAAAATTGGGTAAGGAATATGCTAATAAAAATGTAGAAGTTATTTTAGTAAGTTTAGATTTCCCGAAACAAGTAGATAAAAAACTGATTCCTTTTATTGAAAAGAAAAACTTACAATCGGAAGTAATTTTATTAGACGATATTAACGAAGATGTTTGGATAAAAGCAATTGACAAAAATTGGTCTGGAGCGATTCCTGCAACCTTAATATATAATAAAGACAAGAGAATGTTTTACGAACAATCTTTTGAATACGAAACTTTAGAGAAAGAAGTACAAACCTTTTTAAATCCTTAGAAAATGAAAATTACAAAAGCAATATTAGTAATCTGTGTATTTGCATTAACTGCATTTACCCTGAAAACAGAGAAAAAAGACGGTTATAAAATCGGAGATAAAATTGAAGATTTTAAATTAAAAAGCATCGATAATAAAATGGTTTCTTTATCAGATTATACATCTGCAAAAGGATTTATTATCATATTTACCTGTAATACTTGCCCATATTCTGTGGCAAATGAAGATAGAATTATTGCTTTAGACCAGAAATACAAAAAAGCAGGTTTTCCTGTAATTGCCATTAACCCAAATGATCCTGCAGCAGTTTCTGGAGATAGTTTCGAGAAAATGCAGGTTAGAGCAAAAGAAAAAGGATTTACTTTTCCGTATTTATTTGACGATGGACAAAAAGTGTATCCAAAATTTGGAGCTACAAAAACGCCACATGTTTATATTATTACCAAAAAAGATATGAAAGTGCAGTACATTGGAGCGATTGATAATAGTTCTAGAAACCCAGATGCAGTTACAGAAAAATATGTAGAAAATGCTGTGGATGCTTTATTAGCAGGAAAAAAAGTGGAAAAAACTGAGACAAGAGCTATTGGTTGTTCTATTAAAGTGCAGTAGAGGTTTTGTTTTTTGATATATAATAAATCCCAAGTTTTGCTTGGGATTTATTTGTTTTTTAAGATTTTCATTTAATAAAAGTAATGTGATTTTAAATTCAAAATAAAAAAAAACAGTTAGTTTTATAAAGTATTTTGTTTTGTTGATATTGTTGGAGTTTATTATTTAACCTTTCAAAGGTTTGATGAAGTTTTGACGAAAAGTATGATTTAATTTATACTAATTTTATTTGATAAATCTAATTTGTAAATTCAGTTTAAAATATAATTTTTCTTCATGTTCGTAAAGAATTCCAAAATCGTGTCTTTTAGAACTTGCTGTATCTAATTTTGTATTACTAAATAAATAGTTTTCAAACTCGTTTTTATTATAAATGTGATAACATAAAACATCTCCATTTTCTTTAACAACCAAATACCCACCAGTTGTGTCATATTCTCCAGCCCAAACTTTAGAAGGCATCATTCCTAAAGCAATGTCTGTTAAAAATCGTTTGATTTTATATTCATAAAATTTGTGTTCGTAAGAAATATCAAAACCTAAAGGATTTTTAATATGCGTATTTTCTACTAAATCTGAAACACTTGATTTCTTACTTGAATAAAATTCATAAACAATTTGAGATAGTATTTCAGGTAGTTTACTATCAATCAAAATTAAATTATTTGAAAATATTTGTTTTTCAGTTTTAACAAAATCAAATTTCCCATCAGATTTCAAAACAGAATTAATCCTGTCCATAATTTTACTACTGGAATCAATTAAATTGATATTTTCAATTTCTAATTTAGATAGTTTTATATTTGAAATTTTAAAAATAAAATTTGTTGTTTTTCCAGCATTAAGTAGAGTCGAAGGGCTACCTAATTGTGATTTTATACTAAAACCTAAAGTTGGTTGCTGATTTGTTCTTTGATTGTGAACAACAATTGTAATATCTTTTTTTACGGTAGAACTTGCTTTTAAAGAAAGACAATTTATAGATTTCATAAATTCCTCTATTTCTGGAACTGAAAAAGTTCTTTCTTTATTTTCCTTAATTTTTTCAAGTAAGAATTTTGCTTTTTCTTTAAATATTGAAATAGAAATTTTTAAAACTTCTTCTCCCCCAGAAATGAGTATAATTTCATCCTCAATTGCGTATTCAAAACTTCCATTATTTTCAGTTCTTAAAACACGTAGAATAGGATAAACAATTCCTTCTAATTTTTCAAGATCTTTATTTCCAAGAAATAATTGTTTGTCTCCAAGTAATTTGAAAAGTGCATAAATTTCACTCCACTCTCCCTTATTTCCTGTAATCATAGACTTTTAAGTTTTTCTATAATTTTTCTTGCTGTAGCTTGAATTGCAGGAACTGCAACAGAATTGCCAAACTGTTTATATGCTTGAGCATCTGAAACGACTATTTTGTAATTATCAGGAAAACCTTGTAATCTAGCCCATTCTCTTGGTGTCATTTTCCGAATTCCTTCTCTATTTACTTTTCCTCGAATATGAGTTATTGGTGTAAAATCTTTTAATCTAAAATCATAAACCAAATTTCGTTCTCTTCCCATTCCTCCACAAACAACAGCATTTGCAGTTCCGTTATTTGAAATTATTTCGTAACCAAATCCATTTCCTTTGCTTTCGTGTCTTGCTTTGTGATCCCTTAAAGTATTTATATAAGTTTCTGATAAATAATACTTTACAGATACAGTTTTACTTTCTAAAATATTTTCGAGTGTTACTTTTTTCTTAATAGGTATTGGATATTCAAATTCTGTAATACCTAAATCTTTTTTAAATCCAACAATGAAAATTCGTTCTCTATTTTGAGGAACTCCAAATTCTTTTGCATTCATTATTCGTGGTTCAGGAATAAAATACCCTAAATCTTCTCGTAAAACATTTAAAATTGTTGCCAGTGTTTTCCCTTTATCGTGACTTCGCAAACCTTTTACGTTTTCCAAAAATATAGCTTTTGGTTTTTTCTTTTTTATAATTTCAGCTACTTCAAAGAACAAAGTACCTCTTGTATCTTCAAATCCACCTCTTTTTCCAGCAATTGAAAATGCTTGACAAGGAAACCCAGCACATAAAACATCAAATTCGTCAGGAATGTAATTTTTTGTTTCTTTTTTGGTAATATCTCCAAACGGAACTTCTCCGAAATTAGCTTTATAAGTTTGTTTAGAATATTTGTCCCATTCACTTGTGAAAACACATTTTCCTTTCAGATTTTGAAATGCTAATCTAAATCCACCAATTCCAGCAAAAAGGTCGATAAATTTAAAATCAGCTTTTTTCGGTGCAGGAAAAGGAATGTTTTCTTGCTGGAAAATTAAATGCTGAAGAGCTTCTTCAGCAGTTCTATTTGATATTTTTTCTTCAGGAAACTTATATTCAAATAAGTTTTTAACATGTTCTAAAGCATCTGGTTTATAGAATTTTGAAACTCCATTTTTGTGATTATGTAAATAGTGAGTAAACGCCGCTTCTGTGTCTTTTTCAGATTTTACAAGTGTGATTTTGAATTTTTTATCTTCAAAATTTTCAATCGATATTTTTTCCTTTAGAAGCACTTTTATTGATTTTAATTATAATGCAAGTTACGAAAAAATTGTTGGTTAGATATGAAAAAAATCTATGTATGAGAAAGAACTCTTTGGTTTGAGAAACTACTATATTATGTTAGAATACTAAAATTTAATATAATGTTTTCATTAATAATTTATATTAACACTTAGTTAATTTGTTAATCAAAAAAATCTCAAGTCGAAACTTGAGATTTTAAATATTTTAAAAAAGGAAATCAATTTACTTTGCTCCCCATTCTTTTAAAGAATCTTCGTTCATTTTTACGTAATCGTCATTACCAGCTTTTTTAGCCAATTCTAAAGATTGTTTTGCTGCAGCGATTGCAGTTTCCTTTTTTCCTGCTTTAGCATGAATTAAAGATTGTTGTCTTAACATCCAAAATTTAGGATCGTCTTTAGTCATTTCAATAGCTTTATCAACCCAAACCAATGCTTTGTCAATATCTTTATTTTCCGACTTTAAATATACAGCAGCATCGTAATAAGCTCTTGCATTTGGTGAACCTTTCATTACCTCGTTAATAGAAGCCATAACCATTTCGTTTGTTGGAACTTCAATTGGTAAACCAACATATACATCGTCCCAAAGAATTCCAATTACACCAGAATTGTTTGTTAAATCGTCTAATGTAATTGTAAACGTTTCAATTTTCATTGGCATTTTTACAACGTCTGCAGCAACACTTGCAACCACTTTTGCATCATCCCATTCTTTAGGATTTCCCCAATTATCAGCATCTTTGTATAACATAATGTCCCAAGATTTTTTATTAGGTACTGTGTATAATGCATAGGCTCCTTTTTTAATATTTTTTCCGTTAACAGTAACGTCTGTACTAAAAGTTACTTTAGTGTTTGCGTTGGCACCTGTTCTCCAAGTTTTTCCATAAGGCACTAAACCTCCAAAAATAGCACGTCCTCTCATGTTTGGTCTAGAATACTCTATAGTAACATCTGTTAAACCTACTTTTTGCTCTAAAGTCGAAAACGGACTTGGTGCTGGAGCCTCAATTCTTGCAGCAGCAGGCTTTACTTCTTCTTTAGTCTCCACTTTTGGAGCTTCTTCTTTTGTTTCTTTATTTTGACAGTTTGTAAAGAAAACCATTGTAAGTACAGTAAGTGTACTTAAAAATTTAATTGAAATTTTTTTCATGATTTGTTATTATAATTGGTTAGTAATATTATCAAAATTACGACTTCAAAAAACGGTAAATGTTAACAAAATCTTAAATTAAGGTATGTATATTTGCGTTTTTAAGATAGATTATGAAAAAATACATTGCAGAATTTATAGGAACGTTTTCAATGATTTTTTGTGGAACAGGAGCCATGACAATTAACGAAGTTACTGATGGAGATGTTACACATGTAGGAATTGCAATTACTTGGGGCTTAATTGTTATGGCTATGATTTATGCTTTTGGCGAAACTTCTGGCGCGCATTTTAATCCTGCAGTTACCATCGCTTTTGCTTATGCCAAAAAGTTTTCTTGGAAAGAAGTTCCCAAATACGTTATTGCCCAAATTTTAGGAGCATTTGCAGCAAGTTTTATTTTATGGTTTTTATTTCCAGCGAGTGAAAATTTAGGTGCAACCATACCAACTGTAGATGTTTGGCGCGCTTTTGTGTTGGAATTATTACTCACATTTTTCTTGATGGTGGTAATTATAAATGTTTCCACAGGAAGTAAAGAAATGGGAATTATTGCAGGAATTGCTGTTGGAGCAGTTGTTTTATTGGAAGCAATGTTTGCTGGCCCAATAACAAATGCCTCTATGAATCCTGCTCGTTCCATTGCTCCAAATGTAGTTTCAGGAAATTTACAACATCTTTGGATGTATATTTTAGCGCCAATTTTAGGAGCTTTGTTAGCCGTTGTTTCTTGTAAATTAATAAAAGACGATAATTGTTGCGACACTCCAAATTGTTAATTTAAGTATTGAATTTTAAAAATTATTAATATTGAAAAATATAAGCATTTTAGGTTGTGGCTGGTTAGGAAAACCATTGGCAGTTTCTCTGTTAGAAGATGGTTTTACCGTAAAAGGTTCTACAACTTCGGAAGAAAAAATTACTGATTTAGAATCTGTAGGAATAGAACCCTATTTGGTAAATATCTCTGACTTTGAAGAGTTTGATGATTTTTTAAATACGGATATTTTAATAATTGCAATTACCTCCAAAGATGTAGATGGTTTTGAAAATCTGATTTCTCAAATTCAGGATTCTACCATTCAAAAAGTAATTTTTATAAGTTCTACTTCTGTCTATCCAAGAGTTAATAAAATAATGACGGAAGAAGATATTGTTATAGAGAACAATCCATTAGTAGAAATTGAAAATTTATTTAGAGAAAACACGTTTTTTGAAACCACAATTATTCGCTTTGCAGGTTTGTTTGGTGGAGAAAGACATCCAGCAAACTGGTTTAAAGACGGACGAAAAATTCCGCAACCAAAAGGTTTTGTAAACATGATTCATAGAGAAGACTGTATGGAAATTATTCATACAATTATTAACAAAAATTGTTGGAACGAAACTTTTAATGCGTGTGCAACTCATCATCCCACCAGAGAAGAGTTTTACGTAAATGCAAGAATGAGTAAGGGGTTAGAGACTCCCGTTTTTGAGGAAAACGAAAAGTACGAATGGAAAATTATTAGTTCAAGTAAGTTGGAGAAGGTTTTGGGGTATTCTTTTGTTCATGATAATTTGCTTTCTATTTAAGTTTCAAAGTTTCAAAGTTTCAAAGTTTCAGAATTTCAGAGTTGTTCTCGATACAATTTTGATAAAAAAAATCAAAATCACTCGAACTGACAGTGTGTTAGATCGTTTGTGGAGTTCGTGAAATTCATGTCTTTGTATTTTTTTTAAATCTCCGTGAATCTCTGCGAAAAAACTCTGTGAACCTCTGTGTGTTAACAGTATAATTCACACAATCATCAGTGCAAATCTGTGAAATCTGTGTCTTTTTATTTCTCGCAAAGTCGCAAAGGCGCAAAGTTGTAGTGTTTTATATTCGCAAAGTTGTTCTCGATACAATTTTGATAAAAAAATTAAAATCACTCGAACTGACAGTGTGTTAGATCGTTTGTGGAGTTCGTGAAATTCATGTCTTTGTATTTTTTTTAAATCTCCGTGAATCTCTGCGAAAAAACTCTGTGAACCTCTGTGTGTTAACAGTATAATTCACACAATTATCAGTTCAAATCTGTGAAATCTGTGTCTTTTTATTTCTCGCAAAGTCGCAAAGGCGCAAAGTTGTAGTGTTTTATATTTGCAAAGTTGTTCTCGATACAATTTTGATAAAAAAATCAAAATCACACGAACTGACAGTGTGTTAGATCGTTTGTGGAGTTCGAGAAATTCTAAGTAATTATTAGTGGCAATTTGTGAAATTCGTGTCTTTCAATTTTTTATATCATTCAGCAGAATTATCAGTGTAAATCTGTGAAATCCGTGTGTTTTAAATTAAATCTCTGTGAACCTCTGTGTTATAACTCTTAAGAATATCGTTTTCTCCTTAAATAATTAAAAGCAATCCCAAATCCAAACAAGAAAATTAACGGTAAAGCAACATTTAAAAATTGCCAAAAAGTACGTTCTTTAAATGCTTTTTGTTTGTCTAACATTTTAATTTTTAACGATTTGTTTCTTAAATTCATCAAACCAGCATCGTCCAATAAATAATCGATTGTGTTTAGTAGAAAATCTTTATTTCCAAATTGTTCATTGGTCCATTTGTCTCTTGCTAAATCGAATGGCTTACCTTTTAAAATTTGATTTCTCCCAACATCGCCATCAGCAATAAAAACCATTTTATTGTTCGTTGCATTTTCTTTATAAAGTGGCGTTTCAAAAGGTTTTATTCTGTTTTTATAAGCCGAATTAAAATTTCCTTCTAACAGTACAGCAAATAATTGATTTCCATCTTTATAATCGTTTTCTACAACTTTATCAGCAATAGATTGTAATTCAATAAATGTTGGTGTTCCTACTTTTTGAGTGAGCACAGAACTGACTAACAAAGGTATTTTTTTAATGCTGTTTTTAAGCGTATCTATTTGGTTAGCAAACTGTAATCTTACAGGAGAAATATTTTTGGTAATTGGATGGTTTGGATTTCCACCAACCAAAGGATGGAAATACCAATCTAAATTCTGAAACTGAGTTTGGTTGCCACTTTTGCCAGTTGCCAAAGGAATTTTAGCTGCGTATAAATCTTTTATCAATATAGAGTTTACGCGAATTCCGTAAGAGAAAAATAAATCTGTTAAATTTAAATCTCTTGGATATGCCAACATTTTTGCACCGTTAAACAAACTATCTTGGTCTGCTTGCACATTGTCGATCATCCACAAAGTTTTTCCACCATTTGCAATAAATTGATCTAAAACAAACTTCTCATTCTCAGTAAATTTCTGAGTCGGTTTTGCAATAATTGCCATATCTAAACCTGTTAAATCTTGCAATGTTTGTTGCGGATTTATAGCCACAGAGTCTAACGTGAATTTTGCCAAGCGATATTTTTTAGCTACTTCGCTCAAGTAACTATACTGGTAAATATCTTTTAATTCGCCATTTCCAGTGATAATTCCTATTTTTTTCTCTATTTTTTTAGTGACGGAGTTAATTGCATTCGAAAAACTATACTCTAAATTTTCGATTGCTTTTGCTAATTGTGCTTCTTGAGAAGCCATAATTGCGTTTGGTAACAAAGAAACAATGGTTGTTTTTTTTCCATAAGAAAGTGCTGCCCAAGGAAAAATAATTGCTTCCGAAAGTTTACCATCTTCTTCGACTGTTAATTGGCTAGGCATCATTCCTTTTTTAATTAAAGCCTCTCTTTGGTCATCAGGATTTTCGAAATTGATGTGTATCAACGAATTTTTAGATGCCAATTCTTCTAAATATTGACGTGTTTCAACCTGTAATCTTTTAAATTCTGAAGGAAATTCTCCTTCTAAATAAACCGTGATAAATAAATTTTTATTAACATTAGAAATAATATTTTTTGTTGTTTCAGAAAGCGTATAGCGTTGGTCTTCAGTTAAATCGAAACGTTTGTAGAAAAATTGATTTGCAATGTTTAAAACGATTAAACCGATAATTAAAAATACGATGTATTTTAGGTTTTTATTCATTGTTTAATCTTGTTTTAGTGATGAATAAAAAGAAAAAAGTAGTACTCAAAAAATAGATAATATCTCTAGTATCAATTACGCCTCGTGAAATACTTTTAAAATGTTCGTTAATTCCGATTTTTTTAAGGATTAAAGAATTACTTCCAAAAGAATTGGAAATGGAATCGAAACCATAAAACAATAAAAATGTAATTAAAACACTTAAAATAAATGCTACAATTTGATTTTTAGAAAGTGTAGAGGTAAACAAACCAATGGCTGTGTAAGTAGATGCTAAGAAAAGCAAGCCAATATAAGAACCAATGGTGTTTCCAAAATCTAGGTTCCCAATAGGGTTTCCTAATTGATAAATCGTATAAACATACGTTAAAGTAGGAATTAAAGAAATGATAACTAGTAGGAGTGAAGCCCAAAATTTGCCCATTACAATTTGCCAATTTGATAGTGGTTTTGTTTTTAAAAGTTCGATGGTTCCATTGCTGAATTCATCTGCAAAACTCTTCATGGTAATTGCAGGAATTAAAAATAAAAATACCCATGGAGCTATATAGAAAAATGGGTTTACATCTGCAAAACCAGCATTTAAAATATTAAAATCGTTTTTAAAAATCCAAAGAAACAAACCATTAATCAACAGAAAAACTCCAATAACCAAGTAGGCAATTGGCGAAGCAAAAAACGAGTTGAATTCTTTTTTTAAAATGGCAAACATTTTCGTTAATTTGGAATTACAGCGAGTATTTTATAAGTATCTCTGTTAAACTTTATGGTGTACAAAATGTTACTTGAATAATCTAACCCTTCATTTATAAAAGCCAAAGAAATGTTTTTTAAGGAATCTTCTTTGTAATAAGATTCTTTTAAAATACTAATGGAAATTTCAGCTTCAATGCCTTCACTTTTTAAAGAATCGATTCTTTTTTCGGCGATTTTAAATGCGTCTAAATTTTCAATTTCTTTAAAAAACTCAATTTTTTTATGGTCTTTTACTTTGATGTTTTTATTTCCGCAAGAGACCAAAAACACAACTAAAAAACAGAAAATTATATTTCTAGTAAAGCTTAATTTCATAGTTTTTAACTTCCAACTTCCAACTTCCAACTTCCAACTTCCAACTTCCAACTTCCAACTTCCAACTTCCAACTTCCAACTTCCAACTTCCAACTTCCAACTTCCAACTTATCTATTTACCCCTTGTTTGTTTAACCATTTTTGGTATTTTGCAGCATTTCTGTTATGCTGAGAAAGTGTTTTTGAAAAATCGTGATACCCAATTTTATCGACACTTGCACACATATAAAAATAATCGTGATTTTCTGCATTTAAAACAGCATCAATAGCACTTACATCTGGCATAGAAATTAATGCAGGAGGTAAACCTGTATTTTTATAAGTATTATAAGGTGAGTTTATTTCTAAATCTACAGTAAGCACTCTTTTTACTACATAATCTTGCCCTTTTAACTGTTTAATGGCATAAATTATTGTGGGATCTGCTTGTAAAGGCCATTTTTTTTTGAGCCTATTTAAATACAAACCTGCTACAATAGGTCTTTCGGAATTTTGTGTAGTTTCTTTTTGAACAATAGAAGCTAATGTAATTACTTCGTTTTTTGTTAATCCTAATTTTTCAGCTTTTTTCAAGCGACTTTCGTTCCAAAAACGTTTGTAAGCAATTAACATTTTAGTCCTGAACTTTTCTGGAGAAATTGTCCAATAAACTTCGTAGGTATTTGGTATAAAAATTTGTAGAACCGATTTTTTTGTCAGATTGTTTTTTGATAAAAACGCTTCGTCTTTAAAGGTTTCTATTAAAGAAATTGAATCTGCTTGAATTTGTTCTGCAATTCTTCCAGCGAATTTTTCTAAGGTATCTTGGTTGTTGAAAGAAATTTTTAAAGGCGTTTGCCTTCCACTTCGTAACATATTTACCAAATCGTTATTCGAAGTTCCTTTTTTAATAAGATAACGTCCAACTTTTGGTTTCTCAACGTTTTTTTTTGCAGATACCCAAAGAAATGTTTCTGGGCTTTTAGAGAAATCTTCTAATTTCTTTTTAACGTCAATTAAACTGTCGGAAGATTCTACAAAAAGCTCAATGTCTTCTGTAATGGCTTCTCCGAATATTTTTTGATAGTAATTGTAGGTTAAAATTCCACCCAATAAAAGGAAGAAGGCTATTATGTAAATTATTTTTTTGTTCAATGTTTTTTATTTTAATAAGATTGCAAAGTTACTCTTTTATCAACTGAAATAAAATTTCATCTTTATATTTTCCTTCGGATAAAATCCAATCTTTTTTTATGCCAACTTTTTTGAAATGGTGTTTTTCAAATAAGGAGATGCTTTTTGTGTTATCAACAGTAATATTGGCATACAATTGGTGCAAATTTAAATGAGAAAAAGCATAATTAATTAAAAGTGATAATGCTTCTGAGGCGAATCCATTTTTTTGAAAATCTGGATGAATTAAAATTCCAATTCCGGCTCTTTTATGTTGTGGATTAAAATCGAAAAGATCGATGGTTCCAATTGCTTTTTTTGAAGAATTTTCTTCGATAATTAATCGCAATTGTTTTGCTTCATAAATATCTAAATGCGCATTTTCTAAGTATTGTTTGAGAACATATTTAGAAAACGGAGTTTGGGTATGGCTTACTTCCCAAAAAGATTCGTCGTTTTCTATTTGAAATAGAAATTCTAAATCTTCGGGTTCTAGGGCTCTTAAGCTGATATTTTTATTTTTTAATAGCATATTTTATTTCTACTGTTTATATTTTACCATATAGAGACATAGAAAACATAGGTTTTGTATGAGCTGGTGGATGGAAGTATTTTGTTTTTTTATTTTAGTTTTTTGGTAACTCATTAAAAATATCGTTTACAAAAGTTTTTTGCCCTTCTTTAAAAATATTTAAACAATTAAAATTAACTAATATTCCTTTTGGAGCTTTTAAAAGTTTCATATAGGTTAGTAGTTGAGCTTCAAAAATTGTTTTTATTTCATTAGTAGATTTCAATTCAAGTACTAAACAATTATCAATAAATAAATCTGCTCTTAAATTCGTTTCAATTCTAATATTTCTATAACTTACAGGAACAATTATTTCTGAAATGTAAGAAATTCTCTCATATTTTAACTCTTCAATTAAACATTGGTGATAAATATTTTCTAGTAACCCAGGACCTAATTCTTTATGAACATTTATACAACAACCAATTACTGCGTAAGTTAATTCATCTAAATATTGTTTAGTTATCATCTAAGATTTTTTTTACAATATAAATAAAAGATATTCAATATAGAAAACCACAAAGATTGGCTATGCTTTCTATGTCGCTATTTGATAAAACAAAAAATAATACCTTCAAAAACAAATGTAGTTGGTCTTTTCAAAAATACATTCTTACAAACGTCATTTTCTTCAATAAAAGAGACTTCTAAATTTTCCACTTTCAACAGGCAGTATAATTTAATTTCTCTACAATATAACTCAGAGAAACCTACAAAGATTAGCTATGTTTTCTATGTCTCTATGTGGTAAAACAAAAAACTATACTTCAATAATACCTTCAAAAACAAAAGTTGCAGGTCCTTTCAAGAAAACATTTTTATAAACTCCATTTTCTTCAGTAAAAGAAACCACTAGGTTTCCACCCTCGACAGGTAAAGAAATAGAATTGCTTTTTGTTTTATTTGTTTTATGCATGGCAATTGCTACAGCAGTAACACCAGTTCCACAAGCCAAAGTTTCGTCTTCTACGCCTTTTTCGTAGGTTCTTACTCTAAAACTATTTTCATTTATTTGTTGTACAAAATTTACATTGCTTCCAGGATCGTCATAAGAATAGCGTATTTTTTTTCCGTTTTCGAAAACGGGATATTTGTCTAAATTATCAACCAATTCTACATGATGTTGCGTTCCTGTATAAGCAAAAACTGAATTTTTTTTCACTTGAATTTCTTCAACATCTATCATTTGTAACGATACTATATCATTTTCAATTTCGGCAGAATGTTTTCCATCAAAAGCAAGAAATGTAGTTTTGTTTTCAATTAAACTTAATTGTTTCGCAAAAGCAACAGCACATCTACCTCCATTTCCACAGAAAGTTTCACTCCCATCTGCATTAAAATAAATCATTTTAAAATCAAAGTTTTCATCTTCTTCAATTAGGATAATGCCATCTGCACCAATACCAAAATGCCTGTCACAAATTTGTGAAATTTTGTCAGTATTTTGTTTTGGAAAGATTTTTGTTCTGTTATCTATCATCACAAAATCGTTTCCAGTTCCTTGATATTTATAAAAAGTTAATTTCATAAGACAAAGATAGGGTTTTCAATAGAAAAAAAGAGTTGTTAAAAAGCGGTTAAAGTCCGTTAAAAACAAGTTAAACAGATTTTGTGGATTTGTTAAAATTGTATATTTGAGTAAATAAATTTTAAAATTATGAAAAAAATTTTTGGTTTTTTAGGAATGGCACTTTTAGGAGGTGCAATTACATTAGGTGGTTACAAAATGTTATTCGATAAAGAAGTTGTTGTAGAGAGGACAGTTTCGCATCCTATGCAAACAGTTACAGCAAGCTATAACCCTGCTTTAGATAGGGCAAATACGACTGAGAATTCTGTAGATTTTACAACGGCAGCAGAAAACACTGTTCATGCAGTTGTACATGTTAAAAACACAGCCATTAGAACGCAAACAAATCCATTAGATCTTTTCTTTGGAAATGGAAATGGACAAAGAAGGTACGAACAAGTAGGTACTGGAAGTGGTGTAATAATATCTGCAGATGGTTATATTGTTACGAATAATCATGTGATTGATGGGGCAACAGCATTAGAAATTACGTTAAATAATAAAAGGAAATATAAGGCTGAATTAATTGGAACAGATGCCGAAAACGACATTGCATTGTTAAAAA
Organism: Polaribacter cellanae; assembly: GCF_017569185.1. Lineage (NCBI taxonomy): Bacteria > Pseudomonadati > Bacteroidota > Flavobacteriia > Flavobacteriales > Flavobacteriaceae > Polaribacter > Polaribacter cellanae. Next base: position 125,291 of record NZ_CP071869.1, read on the forward strand.
TTGATGCAGATATGGATTTGCCATACATTCCTTTCGCGAATTCTGATAATATAAAAATTGGAGAATGGGTTTTGGCTGTGGGAAATCCTTATAATTTAACCTCTACAGTAACTGCAGGAATTGTTTCTGCGAAAGGTAGAGATTTAGAGGGAAATAGGAGTATAGATTCTTTTATTCAAACAGATGCAGCTGTAAATCCAGGAAATAGTGGGGGAGCTTTGGTAAATACTCGTGGAGAATTGGTAGGAATAAATACTGCAATTTCTTCTAGAACAGGTTCTTTTATTGGGTATTCTTTTGCAGTACCTTCTAACATTGCTAAAAAGATTGTCGACGATATTTTAGAATTTGGTGCTGTACAAGAAGCTATTTTAGGGGTTAATATAGATGGAAGAGATGTAGATATTGATGGTGTAAAAATTGCTTCTACTTCAGATGGAGGAGGAGCACAAAAAGCGGGTTTACAATCTGGAGATATTATTACAAAAGTAAATAATGTTAGAATATCTAAATTTTCTGAGCTAAGAGGGCAATTAACAGCAAAAAGACCTGGAGAGTCTGTAAGTATTACTGTAAATAGAGATGGAGAAACTGTAACAAAAGAGGTAAAGTTAAGTAAAAAAGATTCTTTTGTTTCTCGCGTGTTTAAGGTGGTTTTAAAAGATTTATCAAAAAAAGAAAAGAAAAAATATGGTATTTCTTATGGAGCTAAAATAACCGAAAATGCCAATAAAAGTTTAGATTATTATGGTGTAAAAAAAGGTTACATAATTACAAAAATTAATAAAAAACCAGTTAAAAATGCTGCAGAAGCTTCAAGGAGATTAGATTTTTCTTCAAGTAAAGGATCGCCAATTTATATTGAAGTGATTAACTTGAAAGGAGAAACCGAACGTTACGCATTTAGATAGAAAACAGATTTTAATTTAATTGAAATGCCCTCAAATTTTATTTACAATTTGAGGGCATTTTTTGCAATTTATATTTATAAAAAAAAAGTAAAAAAAACGAGCTCGATATTTTTATCGAGCTCGTTTTAATAGGTAACCTTATAAGGTGTAACTTTATTTACTTATGCTTTTAAGACTCTGTTTCTGTTCGAGTTTCAGCTTTTTTCTTACCTTTTTCAATATTAATGGTAAGCATATTTTTTTCTTCATCTAAATCCATGGCAATTGTATCGCCTTCCGAAAGTTTAGAGTTTACAATTTCTTCTGCCAATGCATCTTCAATATATTTTTGAATGGCTCTTTTTAAGGGTCTTGCACCATATTTTTTATCGAAACCTTTATCAGCAATATAATCTTTTGCTTTTTCGCTTAAATTTAAGGTGTATCCTAGGTCAGAAATTCTATGTAATAATTTATCTAATTCGATATCTATAATAGAATGAATGTCTTTACGTTCTAATGCGTTAAATACAATTACATCGTCAATTCTGTTTAAGAATTCTGGGGCAAAAGATTTCTTTAAAGCTCCTTCAATAACCGATTTTGCATGCTCGTCTGCTTGTGCAACTTTTGTTGCGGTTCCAAAACCAACGCCACCACCAAAATCTTTTAATTGACGTGCACCAATATTAGAAGTCATTATAATAATGGTATTTCTAAAATCGATTTTACGACCTAAACTATCCGTAATATGTCCGTCATCTAAAATTTGTAACAACATATTAAACACATCTGGATGCGCTTTTTCAATCTCATCTAATAATATTACTGAATATGGTTTTCTGCGAACTTTCTCTGTTAATTGCCCACCTTCTTCATAACCAACATATCCTGGAGGTGCTCCAATTAAACGAGAAATCGCGAATTTTTCCATGTATTCACTCATATCAATTCTAATTAAAGAATCGTCTGAATCAAATAATTCACGTGCTAAAACTTTCGCTAATTGTGTTTTACCAACCCCTGTTTGCCCTAAGAAAATAAAAGAGCCAATGGGTTTGTTTGGGTCTTTTAACCCAACTCTATTTCTTTGAATTGCTTTTACAACTTTGGTAACGGCTTCGTCTTGACCAATAACTTTTCCTTTAATCATAGAAGGAAGTTCGTGTAAACGATGGCTTTCTGCTTCTGCAACTCTATTTACAGGAATACCTGTCATCATAGAAACTACTTCTGCAACATTGTCTTCTGTAACCACTTCACGATTTAATTTAGAATCGTCTTCCCATTGTTTTTGAGCAGAATCTAAAGCTGCTTCCATATTTTTTTCGTCGTCACGTAATTTGGCAGCTTCTTCATATTTTTGCCCATTAACTGCTTTCGTTTTTTGCTCACGAATAACTTCTAATTGCGTTTCTAATTCTAAAACTTGCTTAGGAACCACAATATTGGTAATATGAATTCGAGAACCAGCCTCATCTAAAGCATCAATCGCTTTGTCTGGCAAATATCGGTCAGTCATGTACCTATTCGTTAATTTAACACAAGCTTCCAAAGCATCATCAGTGTAATTTACATGATGGTGTTCCTCGTATTTTCCTTTAATATTCTGTAATATTTGAATTGTTTCTTCAACAGAAGTTGGGTCCACAATTACTTTTTGAAAACGACGTTCTAAAGCACCATCTTTTTCGATGTTTGTTCTGTATTCATCCAACGTAGTTGCACCAATACATTGTATTTCTCCTCTTGCCAAAGCAGGTTTTAACATATTGGATGCATCTAAAGAACCTGTTGCTCCTCCAGCACCAACAATGGTATGAATTTCATCAATAAAAAGAATAATATCGTCATTCTTTTCTAACTCATTCATCAGCGCTTTCATACGTTCTTCGAATTGCCCACGGTATTTTGTGCCTGCAACTAAACTTGCTAAATCAAGAGAAACCAAACGCTTATCAAACAAAATTCTAGAAACTTTACGTTCCACAATTCTTAAGGCTAAACCTTCTGCAATGGCAGATTTACCAACACCTGGTTCTCCAATTAGCATTGGATTGTTTTTCTTACGTCTACTTAAAATTTGCGAAACGCGTTCAATTTCTTTCTGTCTACCAACTACAGGGTCTAATTTTCCGTTTTCGGCTAATAAAGTTAAATCTCTTCCAAAATTATCTAAAACCGGAGTTTTCGATTTTTTAACCGATTTTCCTTTTTGAGGTTGCTCAAAAGGATTTGGTTTTTCGGATGCAAACTCATCATCAGAAGGAGTTTCTGCAATAGGATTCGTTGGTAAATCCACATCATCTACATGTAATTGTTTGTACAATGCTTTAGCTTCGTCGTAATTTACGTGGTATTTATGAATTAACTTTGTGGTTGGATCATTTTCATTTCTAAGAATGCAAAGTAATAAATGTGCGGTGTCTATCGAATTGCTTTGGTATAGTTTCGCTTCCAAAAACGTAGTTTTTAGCGCTTTTTCTGCTTGTCTCGTTAAATGCAAGCTTTTCTTTTCTGATGTTTCTGTAAAAGCAGGATTTGCAGGGTTTAGTTGTTCTAATTTTTTACGCAATAAAGTGGTATCTACATCAAATGCAGTTAAAATTTCCATTGCTTTTCCTTCTCCTTTTCTTATTAAACCTAATATTAAATGTTCTGTTCCAATAAATTCGTGCCCTAATCTTAGCGCCTCTTCTTTACTAAAAGCAATCACATCTCTAACTTTCGGTGAAAAATTATCGTCCATATTTTTGTCTTATTGATGTAAATTTAGTCCTTTTTTTTGTGAATAATTACAAAAAAGATGCCAAGGCTGTATATCTGACAGTTTGACTACGAAACTAAGTTATAAAACAATTGAAAGTCAGCCAAATAAAATACTGTTAAAAATTATCAATAAATGTTGATAACTCTCTTTAATTGAGCTATGAGAAACCTTTGTAAATAATAAGAGAAATGCTATCTTGCCTTGTTTTAAAATTATGACTAAATATTAATAGAAAATATATATGGCAGAGGGAGAAAAGTTAATTCCGATTAATATTGAAGAGCAGATGAAAGCTGCATACATCGATTATTCGATGTCAGTAATTGTTTCAAGAGCATTACCAGACGTAAGAGATGGTTTAAAACCAGTGCACAGAAGGGTTTTATATGGGATGCACGAATTAGGAATTAAAGCGACAGGTTCGTACAAAAAATCCGCAAGAATTGTTGGAGAAGTTTTAGGTAAGTATCACCCACATGGAGATACATCTGTGTACGATTCTATGGTGCGTATGGCGCAAAATTGGAGTGTGCGTTACATGATGGTAGATGGGCAAGGGAACTTTGGTTCTGTAGATGGAGATTCGCCTGCAGCAATGCGTTATACAGAGGTTAGGATGCAAAAAATATCAGAAGATATGTTGGCTGATATTGAGAAAGACACTGTAGACCATCGTTTAAATTTTGATGATACTTTGCAAGAACCTACTGTTTTACCAACTCGTATTCCTAATTTATTGGTAAATGGAGCGTCTGGTATTGCTGTGGGTATGGCTACAAATATGGCACCACACAATTTAACAGAAGTTATCAATGGAACCATTGCATATATTGAGAATAACGATATAGAGATAGACGAATTAATGCAACACGTAACAGCACCAGATTTTCCAACAGGAGGAATTATCTATGGTTACGATGGTGTAAGAGATGCTTTTCATACAGGTCGAGGACGTATTGTAATGCGTGCAAAAGCAATTATTGAAGAAGTTAAAGGACGTGAGTGTATTATTGTTACAGAAATTCCTTACCAAGTCAATAAAGCAGACATGATTAAGAAAACTGCAGATTTGGTGAACGAAAAGAAATTAGAAGGAATCGCGAATATTCGTGATGAATCTGACAGAAACGGAATGCGTATTGTGTATGTTTTAAAACGTGATGCAATACCAAATATCGTTTTAAATAAATTATTTAAATACACACAATTACAAACTTCTTTTAGTGTAAATAATATTGCATTGGTTAACGGAAGACCAGAGCAATTAAATTTAAAACAATTAATCCATTACTTTGTAGAACATAGGCACGAAGTTATTGTTCGTAGAACAGAATTTTTATTAAAGAAAGCAGAAGCAAGAGCACATATTTTAGAAGGCTTAATTATAGCTTCAGATAATATAGATGAAGTAATTAAAATTATTAGAGCTTCCAATAATGCAGATGAAGCAAGAGAAAGCTTAATTGAGCGTTTCGAATTAACGGAAATTCAGGCGAAAGCAATTGTAGAAATGCGTTTGCGTCAATTAACAGGATTAGAGCAAGATAAATTACGTGCAGAGTACGACGAAATAATGTTAACAATTGCAGATTTAAAAGACATCTTATCTAACGAGCCAAGACGTTACGAAATTATCAAAGAAGAGTTATTACATATTAAAGATAAATATGGAGACGAGCGTAGATCTACGATAGAATATGCTGGTGGAGATATGCGTATTGAAGATATGATTCCTGATACGAAAGTTGTGGTAACCATTTCAAATGCAGGGTATTTAAAACGTACAAATCTTGATGAATATAAGGTTCAGAATAGAGGAGGAAGAGGTCAAAAAGGGGCAACTACCAGAAATGAAGATTTCTTAGAGCACTTATTTGTAGGAACCAATCACCAATATATGATGTTCTTTACCCAGAAAGGAAAAGTATTCTGGATGCGCGTTTATGAAATTCCAGAAGGAGGGAAAAACACCAAAGGTAGAGCCATGCAAAACCTTATTAATATTGAACAAGACGACTCCGTAAAAGCATTTTTGGTAACACAAGATTTAAAAGACGAAGCATATATAAATAGTCATTATGTAATTATGGCTACAAAGAAAGGGCAAGTTAAAAAGACCTCTTTAGAGCAATATTCTCGCCCAAGAACAAACGGAATTAACGCAATTACCATTAAAGAAGGAGATGAGTTGTTAGAAGCAAAATTAACTACTGGAGATAGCCAAGTAATGCTGGCATTAAAATCTGGGAAGTCTATTCGTTTCGAAGAAGCAAAAACAAGACCAATGGGTAGAACTGCTTCTGGTGTTAGAGGTATAACTCTACAACATGAAAATGACGAAGTTATTGGTATGGTTGCTGTAAACGATATGGAAAGCAATATTTTAGTGGTTTCTGAAAGAGGATATGGAAAACGATCTAAATTAGAAGATTATAGAGTAACCAACAGAGGTGGTAAAGGTGTAAAAACACTTAATATTTCAGAAAAAACAGGTAATTTAGTAGCTATTAAAAATGTAGATGATTCTAACGATTTAATGATTATTAACAAATCTGGATTGACAATTAGAATGGCTGTTGAAGATTTACGTGTAATGGGGCGTGCAACACAAGGCGTTCGTTTAATTAACATTAAAGAAGACGATAGTATTGCTGCTGTTGCAAAAGTGAAACATGAGGAAGAAGAAGTAGAAGACGATTCTTTAGACAATACTGAATCCGAAAAAGAAAATGGCACGGATATTGAAAATAATAATACAGAAAAACAAGAATAACAATTAAAAACAAATAAAATGAAAAAACAAATCATAGCGCTTTCATTAGGATTAATGTCTGTGATAACTTTTGCTCAAAAGAAAGAATTAAGAACCGCAGAAAAAGCGATTAAGAAAAACGATTATGCTACAGCATTAAACGCTGTTAAATCTGTAGAAGGCATGCTTACAGATATGAAATCTAAATATAAATCAAAATATTACTTTTTAAAAGGACAAGCTTTGGCTGGTAAAAAGAATTACGAAGATGCAGCAAAAGCCTTTAATAACCTATTTTCTTATGAAAAAGAAATTGGAAAAAGCAGATATACAAAAGATGCTCAACCGATGTTAAACGATTTAATTCAGAAAGTATCTAATGCTGCGATAAAGGCTTATAATGATGATAAAGATTATAAGGAAGCTACAAAACAATTTTACTTAACTTATAAATTAAGCCCCAAAGATACTTCCTTTTTATACAATGCAGCTGTTAGTGCTTCGTTAGCAAAAGATTATGATACTTCTTTAGAGTATTATAAAGAATTAAAAAATGTTGGCTATACAGGTATAGCAACGCAATATTTAGCCACTAATAAAACATCTGGAGAGGTTGAAAATTTAGGCTCGAAATCCAATAGAGATACCATGGTTAAACTTGGGCAATATACAAACCCTACAACAAAAGTTTCTAAATCTAAAAAAGCAGAAATTGTAAAAAATATTGGGTATATTTATGTAAATCAAGGAAAAACCGAAGAAGCAATTGCAGCTTTACAAGAAGCAAGAAAGTCAAATCCAAAGGATATAAACTTATTACTTAATGAAGCACAAATGTATATAAAGCTTAAAAAAATGGATAAATTTGGAGCCTTAATGAAAGAAGCTGTTGAGTTAGATCCTACAAACCCAACATTGTTCTTTAATTTAGGTGTGGTAAATGCTAATGAAAACAAGGTAGAAGAAGCTATTAAATATTATAAAAAAGCAATTGAACTAGACCCTAATTATGGAGATGCTTACATGAATATGGCTGCAGCTATTTTAAGTAAAGAAAAAGCTATTGTAGATGAGATGAATGAAAATTTATCGAACTTTAAAAAGTATGATGAATTACAAGAAAAGCAAAAAGAACTATATAGAAAAGCTTTGCCTTTTTTAGAAAAAGCAGATGAAATTAAAAGAACAGAAGATACTGTTCGTTCTTTATTAAATATTTACGATACTTTAGAGATGACTAATAAATCTGAGCCATTGAGAAAAGTTTATAAAGAAATGAGAGGTCAGTAAAGCCTTAAATTGTAAACAAGAAAAAATCCGAAGGCGCTTTCATAAAACAACGCATCCCTTGTTTTTACGAGGGATTTGTTGTATTTTGTAGCTATAATAAACCCCGAAAATGGCCAATATAGGCAAAAAACGGGGTTTTAATTTCGATAATTATGAAAGTACGAAGAATTTCTGAAATGCAACACCGCATTTCAATTTTTTCCCCTCAGCGAGAATTATGATGCTCATTATGCGCGATTTTTAGAGGGAGATTTAGGTAAAATCTACTCTGCAATTCCTTGGAATGATTTAGTTAGCTCTTTTGGTATTTCTGAACAATCAAAAGGGAGAAACTATCTTTTTAGTCCTAAAGGAAGACTAGGTTTAATGTTTTTAAAACATTATGCTAATTGTTCAGATAGAAAATTGATTGAGCAACTAAACTCGAATTTAGACTATCAATTTTTCTGTGATATAGAACTAGGTTTTGAACGCTTAACAAACTATAAAATAGTGAGCCAAATACGTTGTGAATTAGCAGAGAAACTCGATATTAATTCCATAGAAAAAATTCTATTCAACTCTTGGAAAAACGAAATTGAAAACCCCAATCAAATTGTAATGGATGCTACTTGTTATGAAAGTGAAGTTCGTTACCCTAGCATCCAAAAATTACTTTGGGAGTCGGTTCATTGGTTGTACAATCAATTACGTAAAACCTGCTCTATATTAGGGGTTAAAATGATTAGAAGTAAATATATCAAGTGGAAAAAACGTTATCAAGGATTTAGTAAAATGCGAAGAAAAACCAAGTCGAAACGTATTTCATTAACCCGAGGTTTACTCAATCTGTTAAGTAAATTTATCAACTTTGAAAAAAAGTTGTCAGAAAATCACAATATTGAGTTTATAGCTTTGTATTATAAGCGAATAAATACAATTCAAAGGATTTACAAACAACAAAAAGATCATTTTGATACAGGAGAAAAAATCAAAGATAGAATTGTAAGCATTCAAAAGGATTATATTCGTCCTATTGTTCGAGGAAAGGAAGTAAAACCTGTTGAATTTGGAGCAAAAGTTAACAAAGTTCAAATTGATGGAATTAGCTTTATCGAACATATTAACTTTAATGCATTTCATGAAGGAAATCGTTTTATTCAAACAGTCCAAAAAGCACAAGGATTAACTCGAAAAAAAGTAAAAATAGCTGGAGCAGATAAAATTTATGCCACCAATAAAAATAGAAAACACTGTAGTTCTAAGAACATAGAAACAGACTTTATCCCCAAGGGAAAAAAGCCGAAAAATCATAAAGAAAAAAAGCAACTTAGAGCTATTATCGCAAAAGAAAGAGCTACAAGATTAGAAGGTTCTTTTGGAAAGGATAAAGAATATTATCACTTACGAAAAATAAAAGCCAAAACTAAAAAGAATGAAATTCTATGGATATTCTTTGGAATACACACAGGGAATGCTCTTGAAATTGGCCGAAGAAAAATAGCTAAAACAGCACAACAAGTAGCCTAAATTTGAAGCATTGAATATAGTTTTATGGGAGAGGTATGTCTTGTTGGGAAATTTTTAAGAAACTGAACCCTTAAAACAGCTTTAAAACAAAAATTGAGGGTAGAATTTAAATAATTATGCCCGCAATTTTAGCTGCATTTTTAAAAATAACCTATTTTCTGAATGTGCCTCCGAAATTTTAAAATTTCGGATTTTTTTTTAAGAGAAAATATCTGTTATATCATTTTTTTAATAACTCTTAATTTATGCGTATGTTTTTGTAAATCGGCATTAAAAATACCACTGTGATCCAAAATGTCTATTCTAACTTTACCATGTGCGTGTATAATGTTGTAATCATTAAGTATAATGCCAACATGAATAATTTCGCCCTCTTCATTATCAAAAAAAGCCAAATCTCCAGGTTCACTTTCTTCAATAAAACTTAAAACTTCGCCTTGCGTAGCTTGTTCTTTTGCATTTCTGTATAATGTATATCCACAAAGTTTATAAACCATTTGTGTAAATCCAGAACAATCGATGCCAAATGGAGTTTTTCCTCCCCAAAGAAAAGGAGAATTTAAAAAAGAAAAAGCAGTTTTTAAAATTTCGTTTTTTAATTTTTTATCAGAAAATATAGCATTTTCATACGAAAAAACAGTAGTTCCTAATTTTAGTTTTCCGTTTTTAAATAAAGGTAGATTACATCCAATAGGAATGGTAGTTAACTCGTTATTTGTATTTGTTACGAAATCTAAAATTTCACCAGAATATTTGGGAATTTCATTGCAAATTTCAGAATAAAATTCTGGAGTAATTTCTTGGTATTGTTTGTTGTCTATAAAACCCTCGAAATTATCGAAAGTCAATCGAATCTTACTCCAATTTTTTTGTTTTTCAATAATTTCGAAATGTTCACCAAACAAAAGCTGACTTGTCATTTCAGAAATGTCGGACGCTTCTGCTCTCATAGGAACAATGCTTAAATTACAAATGCCAAATAAATTGTTCAAAATTTAATTTCTAAATTCAAGATTAAATTCTTTCAACAATTAATGCACTTGCACCACCACCACCATTACAAATTGCAGCAGCACCAATTTTGGCATTATTTTGTTTTAGTATAGAAGTTAAAGCAATAACAATTCTTGCACCAGAAACTCCTAAAGGATGTCCTAAAGAAACAGCACCACCATTTACATTTACTTTATCGTTTGTAATTCCTAAGATTTTCATATTAGCCAAACCAACAATAGAAAAAGCTTCATTTAATTCGAAATAATCTACATCGTTAATCGAAAGATTTACTTTTGCCAAAGCTTTTGGTAATGCTTTTGCAGGAGCAGTTGTAAACCACTTTGGTTCGTGAGCAGCATCTGCATAACTTTTTATTTTTGCTAATGGCGTTATATTTAATGCTGTTGCTTTTTCGGCAGACATTAAAACCAATGCAGCGCCTCCATCGTTAATTGTGGATGCATTTGCAGCAGTAACAGTTCCGTCTTTCGTAAAAGCAGCCCTTAAAGCAGGGATTTTTTCCATTTTTACATTTTTATACTCTTCATCTTCAGAAAAAATAATAGGTTCTCCACGTCTTTGAGGAATTTCTACAGGCACAATTTCATCAGCATATTTTCCTTCATTCCAAGCATTCGCAGATCTTTTATAAGATTGAATAGCAAAAGCATCTTGGTCTTCTCTTGAAAAGCGATACTCTGTAGCACAAGCATCTGCACAAACTCCCATTGCAACATTTTCGTAGGCATCTACCAAACCATCTTTTTGCATTCCATCTTCCATTGTAATTGGCCCAAATTTAGCACCATTTCTTGCATGCTGATAATGAGGTATTGAACTCATATTTTCCATACCACCAGCAACTACAATATCTGCATCGCCTAAAGCAATGGTTTGTGCAGCCAACATAATAGACTTCATACCAGAAGCACATACTTTGTTAACGGTTGTACAAGGTACAACATCTGGAATTCCTGCATAAATTGCTGCTTGTCTAGCAGGGGCTTGCCCTAAACCAGCAGAAACAACATTTCCCATAAATACTTCTTGTACTAAATTAGGAGATAAATTAATTTTTTCCAAGGCTCCTTTAATGGCAACAGCACCCAATTTTGGGGCTGGAATTGAAGATAAACTTCCCATAAAACTTCCAATGGGTGTTCTTGCAACCGATACAATTACGACTTCTTTCATATATTATTTGAGTTTTATTTGTGTAAAATTTATGATGCTAAATTAACTATTTTTAATCAATTTTTCTTCGATTCTATAGGTTGAATTTTTCATCTAAAATATTTTGCAGTAAGTTTGTTGTTCGAAGAGAATTCATATGAAGGATTTAGTTAATAAATTATACCAAAATAACACGATTATTTATAAGGTAATCTTGTTCTTGCTTACCACTATTGCTATTGTGTATTTATTCCCAAAAGGAGGGCAGTTTAAATACGATTTTAGCAATGGCCAATTATGGAAATACGATAATTTATATGCACCTTTCGATTTTGCGATTCAGAAATCAGAAGAAGAAATAGCAATAGAAAAGAAAGAGATAGAAGCAAACGCTAAGCTGTACTTTAATTTTAATTCTTCTGTTATAGATGAAGTAAAAAATGCTTTTAATAGACGAATGATCTTGTTTATTGAAAACGATTCTTTATCTATTGAAAAAATAAATAAACTAAAAAGAAACGGACTAAAAACAATTGAAGAAGTATATAAAACAGGTTTTTTAGAAGTAATTAGTCAAGATAGGGTCTCAAATAAAAATGAATTAGTTGCCATTCGAAAGAATAATGTTGTTGAAGATGTGTTGTTTAAAAATTTATACAATTCATCAGAAATTTTACATATTATTAAAAAGAATTTAGGTTCAGAGCCTTATTCTAAAGAACAAATTAAGGTATTAGATATTTTAGCTGAAATTATAAAACCAAACGTTATTTATGATTCCGATTTTACGAATAAAATTATAGATACAGATGCTAAAAATATAAGCTATACAAAAGGAAAAGTTTCTGAAGGAGAATTAATAATTCTAAAAGGAGGTATTGTCGAGGGAAAAAAGTTAGAGATGTTAAACTCTCTAAAAAGTGAGTCGGAATCTAAAGTTTGGACAGATTCTAACTATAATTGGATAATCCTTGGATACACCATTTTAGTTGCGTTAGCAATGTTAATGTTATTATTGTTTTTGAAAAAATACAGAGTAGAAATTTACAATAATAACAATACAGTTACATTTATATTTTTTAATGTATTCTCTATGATTTTTGTGCAAACATTAGTTATAAAATACAATCCAGATTATTTATATGTAGTTCCATTAAGTGTATTGCCAATCGTTTTAAAAGCTTTTTTTGATGCACGATTAGGGCTTTTTACACACGTTTTAACAGTATTACTTTTAGGGTATATAGTTCCAAATAGTTTTGAGTTTATTTATTTACACATTATTGCAGGTATTGTTACCATTTTAACAGTTTCAGAGCTTTACAAGAGAGCTAATTTATTTATTTCAGTAGCACAGATTACTTTAATTTATATGATTACTTATTTTGCTTTTTCCATTATAAAGGAAGGAAATGCTTCTAAAATAAATTTAGATTATTTTATGCTTTTTGCAGCAAACGGATTGTTGTCTTTCTTAGCAATAATTTTAATTTATATGTACGAAAAAGTGTTTGGTTTAGTTTCTGATGTTACATTATTAGAGCTTTCAAACACAAACTCTAAATTACTTCGAGAATTAAATGAGAAAGCTCCAGGTACTTTCCAACACTCTATGCAAGTGGCTAATTTAGCAGAAGCAGCAGCGAATGAAATTGGAGCAAATTCGATGTTGGTAAGAACAGGTGCTTTGTATCACGATGTTGGTAAAATTGTAAATCCAATGTATTTTATCGAAAATCAAACCACAGGAGTAAACCCTCATAACGATTTATCGCCAAGAGATAGCGCAAAAATAATTACAGACCACGTAATAAAAGGAGTAGAAATTGCTAAAAAATATAACATTCCAGATAGAATTATAGATTTTATTAGAACACATCATGGAACAAGCACAACTTATTATTTTTATGTAAAAGAACAAGAACAAAATCCAGATACTAAAGTTGATATTAAAAAATTTCAATATCAAGGTCCTCTACCTTTTTCAAAAGAAACTGCTATTTTAATGATGTGTGATGCTGCAGAAGCAGCTTCAAAAAGTTTGGGAAAACCTACAGCACAGTCAATAAGCGATTTGATAGACAAAATTACAGATAAACAGATGGCAGATAATCAATTTATAAACTCTAATATTACTTTAAAAGAGATAGAAACCATAAAAAAAGTAATTAAGAAAAAGTTAATGAATATCTATCACTTAAGAGTAGAATATCCTGAATAAATAAAAAAGAAAAAAATTTAAAAACATCTTGCTAAATTGTAAATCTAATATTACATTTGCACTCGCATTTTTAAAGAAGTGCTAAGTTCTAAATAAAATAGGAGAGGTGCCAGAGTGGTAATGGAGCAGATTGCTAATCTGTCGACGGGTAACTGTCGCCAGGGTTCGAGTCCCTGTCTCTCCGCAAAATTAATTCGGGAGCGTAGTTTATTTAATTTTAATTGAAATAAATTACATTATTATTTTTACACTTTCGGGGTGTAGCGTAGCCCGGTTATCGCGCCTCGTTTGGGACGAGGAGGTCGCAGGTTCGAATCCTGCCACCCCGACTTTTTAACATATCAATTGTTACCAAAAACCTGTTAATCATATGATTAACAGGTTTTTTCATTTTTTTTGAACTCATAAGATTAGCTTTAATATAAATTGAAAAGTTACCTATTCGGTTACCTGTTTGTAACCGAAATTTTTTACTACATTGGTACTTCATTAAGATTTGACTTTCGCTTCGATTTGACTTTCGTAAGACAAATCGAATATTCACTTAAAGCGAGAGTTTATGCAGACTTCAAAAACATTCAGTATTCATTTTTGGCTGAACCTAGCCAAGAAAAAAGGAAATTCAGCTCCTATTTATGCACGTATTACCGTAAACGGAAAACGTGCCGAAATCAGTTTAAAACGAGACATTTTGGTTACCTATTGGGACACCAAATCAAAAAGAGCCAAACCAAGAACACCTGGAGCTAAAATGCTCAATGCCTATTTAGATGTGCTTGTTTTTTGCAAATAAATTTAGTTCAATTTTAAAAGAAACAAAAAAACTCGCAACTTGCGTTGTGAGTTTTTACTAAATATACTTTAGACTAAGAATTGCTAAAACTCTTAAATTTATTTAGGTTCAGTATTAAAATTGCTCTCTTCCAGAAAAATGAAAATTTCCTTCGATAGTAGCATTTTCATTAGAATCTGAACCATGTACAGCATTTTCTCCCATAGAAGTCGCATATAGTTTTCTAATAGTACCTTCAGCAGCATCAGCTGGGTTTGTAGCACCAATTAAAGTCCTAAAATCTTCTACTGCATTTTCTTTTTCTAAGATTGCAGCTACAATTGGTCCACGAGTCATAAATTCTACTAATTCTCCAAAAAATGGACGTTCATTATGTACTGCGTAAAAAGTCTCTGCATCTGCTTTTGTCATTTGTGTTTTTTTTAAAGCTACAATTCTAAAGCCTGCTGCATTAATTTTTTCTAAGATTGCTCCAGTATGCCCGTTTTCTACACCATCTGGTTTAATCATTGTAAATGTTCTATTTGTTGTCATTCTGTTTTTTTTAATTTTCGGCAAAAGTAAGGCTTTTATTGTAAAAAACAAGTCAAGTGAATTTTGTATCAGGGCAAACGCATCATAATTTGAGTACTTTTAGCATATATTTATTATTCAAAGCAGTTTTAAGTCTTCTACTTTTAATACCCACTTTAGTTTTGGTGTCTTTTTTTAGAAGGTTTAGAGCGATTTTAGTAAGTATCGAGAAGTTTTGAGTAGCATTTTTGGTTCTTTTTCTAGAGGCATCTTCAGAAAAAGCCACATCTAAAGTCCAATGCAATTTATTTTCTATTGTCCAATGAGATCATATTGCCTTTTGAAATACTTTTTCATTAGTATCTAGGCTTGATATATAATATCGTGTTGCTTTATCTATAGGTTTGTTAGAATTTTTAAATTCACGAGTACTTTCTATTCTAATAATAGTTTTTAAATTTGTCCAAGGATTCTCTTTAGAGATGAATTTGAAATCTCTAATACAGCTACAGACACGTGTTTCTATTCTTCCATGATCTAAATTGCAATGTATATCTGCTTCTGTAATTTTAGCAAATCTAAATTCATCTTCTATATGTTCAAGAAGTTGTTCTTGATTGGCTTTTACAGCTAAAATATAATCCGCATCTTTTTCAATAATTTTATCTGCTATCTACTTTTGGCACCCCATAGAATCTATAGTTACCACAGTATCTTTTATAGACAAAATCTCTAACAACTTGGGAATGGCTGTAATCTCATTAGATTTTTCCTCGGTTTTTACCTATCCTAAAACAAGATTGTTTTCACAAGCAAAGGCACTTACCATATGTATTGGAGATTTTTTTCCTTTATGTTTTGCACCTCAAATGGTTTTGCTATCTATAGCAATAATTTCTTTATCTGTTCTCCACAAATCACTGAAATTATGCCAATAAGAAGGGTGTCGTTTAATCCGTGAAGTTTTGTTAAATCACGCCTAGGATCGTCTATTTTACTAAAAATAGAAACTAATTTACTTGTTGTTCTTAAAATGTATAAAATATTGATTGTCAGCATAATATATAAAAAATGTTTTGTTAAAAACAACTAAAAATCAATAATTTAACTCTAAATGTTAAACTTTTTTAGATGCGTTTGCCTTGACCAAAAATATATTTACTAGAAAAATAATTACTTTTACCTATCGTATTTTGAATTTTGTTTGTATTTTGAAAAACATTTTTACGATTCATTTGAGAAACCAATCTTTTTTTTTGACTTCTTTTTTATTGGATAACAATGATTTTGGATTAAGTCTAAATAATTATCTGCATTAATATGAATTTCAATAATAATTTTTTTTTAGTAAGACAATTAAAAGAAGGAAATGAAAAAGCTTATAATTTTTTAATGGAGTCATATTATCCAAATCTCTGTGCTTATGCAGAAACTTTAATTAGAAATCGTTCTGGAGCAGAGGATATTGTTCAGAATGTTTTTGTAACCGTATGGATTAAAAGAGAACAGTTAAATGCTAAATTTTCTATAAAAAGTTATTTGTATAAATCTGTATATAATGAGTTTATTGATTACTATAGAAAAAATAAACCCATTGTATATTTAGAGAAAAAATATTTAGAAGCTTTAGATTTAGTTATTGAAAAGGATTATGAAGATTTAGAAGCATTAATAAAGATAGTTGATTTAGAAATAAACAACCTACCAACTAAATGTAAAAAAATATTTTTATTGAATAAAAAAGAAGGGTTAACGCATATCGAAATTTCGGAATATCTAAAAATATCTACAAAAACGGTTGAAGGACACATGACTAGAGCCTTTAAAATTTTAAGTAAAAAAATTAAAAAGCAAAGTAAAGCCTTTTTTTATTTCATTTTAAATTGAGACTGTAAACTAAATTCTATCTATATAAAAATATTGTTTACAGTCATCTATTTTTTTTATAAGAAACATCAATTTAACATTCTATTGCTCAATGCTTATCATCGCTACTTGTACTTTCTAAAGGAAAACCTATGTTATTTTTTGATTCAACCCAAATTTTTCTGCAAACCAAATACTATTACCTTTTTTTACTTGTTGTAATCTCATAAAGCGACTCAAGAGCTTTAAGGTTATAAATTTAAGTTTGTGAAATAAAGTTCCTGATTCTACAGATTTACCGCAACTACATTTACTAAGGCGACAACTAAAAGGTTTCCTCCCTTTTATATAAACAGTTAATTCGCATCGTTTGCAACTATAACTACCAGTCCATTTTAATTCTACTAAAACTCCTATTCTAAAATACTTTTTATACTTTTTCCAACGGGATGATTGGCTTTAAAAATAAAACCTAACAAATTGGCTGCGGTTTGGGCAATTTGATCCTGGTAAATTTGCATTCCTTTTTTTACCTCTCCCAAAGGCTTAATTCCTGGCCCCAAAGCAGCCAACCAAGTTTCATCAGATTTAGGATTACCTCTTCCATGTCCAGTCCATTTTTTGCCAACTCCCCTTCCATGATCGGGATATACTAAAATTGCCGTTTTTCCTTTATAATTAGGATCTTTTTGTATGGTTTCCCACAAGTTGGCAATCATACCATCTATAAAATGTGCCGCATCTAAATAACTATTATACTTTCCTGAATGACCATAGTTATCTGTGTCCGCAAAGTCTATATGTAACACTTTTGGTTTTTGTGCCTTAAAATATGCTTTAGTTAAGCCAAAAGTAAGAGCATCTGGCCTACATTCACCAAAATACTCTGGAACAAAATGCTGAAGTTCATTGGCTAACTTTTGTGCTTCTGTTAAATTTGTACCTTCTACATCTTCTCCTGGTAAATTAACCAACATGCCATTGCGATCTCTGTTTAATATTCTTCCTAAAGCATCCCAAGAAGCAAAAGTGGCAACTTTTCCTTTATAGCCAGTCTGATTATTGAAAAACTCCAATACATTCTCATTAGGATTATTGGGATACCCATTGGAATTTACTTTGGGGTCATAATATCCACATAGCGTTTCACTTCTACCAGGGTAAGAAAACCAATATTCATTTTTAACGTTTACTTTATTTCCTAAATCACGATTTCCATAAAGCTGTCCTTTTTCGGCGATAGTTTCCCAGAAAAAGGGCATTAATTTTTTTCGTCTTTCGTTGGCTGTTTTTGCCCAATATTTTTTATCCTTGACCAATAAAGAATCAGCTCCCTGAAAAACTTCTTGCCAACGCAATCCATCAACAGAAATAAGCACTATGTTTTCAATTTTACTTTTTTGAGCAAAACTAATGAATGACAATAACAAAGCGAGTGCTAATATTTTAATTTTTAACATGGTTATTTATTTAATTTAAAAGTTATTAAGAATTACAAAACACGATGTGCCTTTATGATAAGGTTTTAATTATTATTAATACAGTTTTCCCTTTTAAAATATGTACATCCTCTTAAAAAAAATGTACATAATTAAATATTTAATAAACTTGAATTGTAATCTTTCTAAAGTTTTTTTAAAACTGATATTTGGTTTCATTTATAAATATTTAATCTTAATTAATTAGAATAACTTTACAAATATGCAAAATATTTTACTAATATTACTATTTTAAAATTTAATAAACTTATTTTTGTTATCGAAATTTAACGTTAACCAATCATTTTAATAGAATTCGTAAATGGATAAAAAGAAGGTCGTAATTATTGGAGGTGGAACTATAGGCACAGGAGTTGCCTACTATGTAAGTAAAATGGGAAAAGCAGAAGTTATTTTAGTTGATAGAGATTATATTGGAAGTGGTAACACTTCTTCAGCTGCTTCTTTAATAACATTAGCACGATCCAAAAAATCAATAGTTCCATTGGTTAAAGAAACTATTACCGCCATTGAAGAAATGGAAGTACTCTTGAACGAGCCTTCGGGCGTAATGAAGGTAGGTAGTATTCATGTTGCGGCTTCTGATGCTACTGAAAAAAATATTAGAGGTCTTATGAAAATTGCCGACGAATTTGATTTAAACTACGAATGGTTATTACCTAACCAAATAAAGGAAAAATTACCATGGGTTGATATCGAAAATGTTAGGGGTGGTGCATTTATGAAAGATGACTGCTATTTGGAGTCTACTGTTTTAGCCAACAACTACGCAAAAGCCGCCATAAAATACGGAACAGAAATAAAACAATATACAACAGTAGAAAAGATTTTACATACAAATGGTAAAATAACTGGAGTTAAAACCCAAGATGGTATTATTGAATGTGATATGGTGGTCGATGCTGCTGGAGCTTGGAGCAATTTACTATCAATGCCTATGAACGAGGCAATACCAATGGCTCCTGTAAGAAGCATCTATTGGCTTACGGGTAAAAGACCTGAACTTTTTAACGCCAATCAACCTATAGCAATTTTTCCAGATGCTTCTACGTATTGTAGACCAGATGGAGAGGCGCTTCTTTTTGGAATAAGAGATAAAGAGGGTGTACACATAAATCCAAAAGAGCTTCCTAATAATATGCTTGGTTTTAAAATGATAGATGACGAAGAACACTGGAACATTCTAATGAATGAAGGAGACGGATTTCAAAAATTCTTTCCAGAGTTTCAGGATATGGAAATTGCCCATTGCATTTCTGGTATTTCTACCTACACACCAGACGCCTCTTTAACGGTAGGAAAATCAAATTACGTTGAGGGTCTGTACATTGCAACTGGATGTTCTGGAGCTGGTGTTGCCACTTCTGGCGGCTATGGTAGAATTATTGCAGAGTTAATTTATAATAAACCTTTATTCACAGAAATTGAATCGTTTAGTATTAACCGATTTGGCAATATTGATCCGTTCGATAATGATTTTAGACAACAATGTGCAGATGCTCGTTCTAAGAAAAAAGAAGGATAAATAGAATAATCTATTTGTTTTTTAAAACTATACAAATAAGAAGTTGGTATAATTTTGTATTATTTTAAATATGAATAACAACATCCCAATCACCTTTTTTATAAATATCAAAAACTACTCTACTGGAAAAGTTATCATACATAAAATTTACTGTAATTTTTTTCATTGGAAATTTTACATTTGTTAAAATTACACCGCCAGTTGTAAGCTCTGTAACACTATTATTATCATCGGTAACTATTAACTGAGCATTTACCATATTACCCGCAGAATTCACCCTAATTTTAACTTGATTATAGTTGCCTAAATTTAAGTTTAGGTCTTGAAAACTTACTTTTTTTACTTCTCTTTTAGATGTTACTTTGTAAGGAACCGCATACAAACCAATATATTTTCCTTTTTTAAAATAACCGCTTTGAACCTCTTCTTCTTCATCAGATTTTTTAATTGTTAAGACTCCTTTACCATCCATTTCTCCCTTTCTAAAACCTCCTTTATACATATTACCATTTCCCCAAATATAAGTACCAGTTCCATGAGGTAATCCTTTTTTAAAATTTCCAATATAAGAATCCTGTTCTCCTTTAGCTTCACCCCATCCATGAGCATATCCTTTTTTACATTTACCTTTGTAGGTAGAACCGATTGTTTTGAGTTTTACTCTACAATCTAATTGACCAACTACAGCATTTACAAAAAATAAACCAAAAATAATTATATAAATTTGTTTTCTCATAGCAAAATATTTTATTATTTTGTGGTTTAAAATAGAGAATTCCAGTGAATTATTTTATCCATTAATTATTGGAACAATTTGTACTAATAATAGATTTCCCTTCCAAATTCCAACTACTTTTTATTGGAACGCATAAATGATTTAGAGCTGTAACTGCCACATCTACTGTTCTTGGGGTATTGTTAAAATTACTTACTGTTTCTACTGTACTAGTTCTTGCGTTATTCCATACACCATTTGTTATTATTCCAATATGTTTATTACAGCTAAAATCGTTAAGTGTAGTACCAGTACCTTTTGTTAGTTTCCAGTACCCTAATAGGTATGCATACTTGGAATGAGAACTATCCAGCACCTTACATTTCCAATTGTTAATATCAGTATCACTAAGTATTGATCTGAACACTCTAACTTCAGATAAATAGCCATTGTAATAATTATTTAAATTACCATCGGCTCCCATAGTAAATGGAAGATTATTATTAATATTGCCAATTGTAGCCATAGACATACTATTTTTTAAAACACCATCTATATAAACCTTTAGCAAGCCATCTCTATCGAATGTAGCACTAACTGTATGCCATTGGTTGTCTGTAATTTCACCAGCTTCCACATCAATTCTATTAGTACCATCACCAACATTAACTTTAAAACTATTTGTATTGGGTTTGAATGAGAAAATGTATCCTGGCTGTACTCCACTACTCCAGTTTTTTTTAGCGAGAACACTAACGTCTTGTGGAGATTTGGAACGAATTCTACATTCTATTGAAAAGTCTTGATTTTCTCCGAAATTAAAATTATCATTATTCGAAATTTTCACTACTGTGTTATCAAATTTTAGCTCATACTTACTATTTAAACAATTGCTAACAGGTGGAATAGTTACCTGAGAAGTTGTTTTTTTTATTTCTTTGTTTGGAATATTATCTCCACTTGCTATAACAAATATGGTTCTTTCTTCTTCGGACGGACCTCCATGATCAGTTCCCAAACCACCATGATCGGTGCTAACCAAAATAAGCCAATTCTCATTATTATAGGTTTTACGAGCCTTTAAAGCATCTAACATTCCTCCTATTTGTGTATCAACTGTTTCAATAGCATTTATGTAGTTGGGGTTTTGGGGACTGAACCCAGTTCTATGACCTGTAATATCTACATCAGAAAGCTGCACAAATAATGCAGTAGGGTTATTATTTAGCAACTCATTAGCTACTTTGTTTTTAACATCTGCATCTGAGTTAGCGTTAGTAAACACATCTGCCGCTAATGAAGCCATATTGTCATTTATAGGGTTCCATTCTACAATAGAAACCGTTCTACTTTTAGGACTTGCTTCTTTAATATATTTAAAAAAATGCGGATATTTAGAAAACTGAGCACCTTCGTAAGTATTGTTTACAACACCATGTTTATTTTGCCAAACTCCACTTAACATAGATGTCCAACCAGGCCCACTACTTGTCGTATATAAACATCTGGCATCTAAAGAATATGTTCCATTTTCCATCAAAGCATCTAAGTTTGGTGTTTTAGCTTCCATCATAGCATCTGGTCTGCAACCATCAATTCCAATAATTAATACTTTATTTACAATTTTATTTGTAGGAAGGCTTTCTTTTTCTTGACTTGAAATACTAAAGCCATTAAACAATAATGGAAATAACAAAATTATTGAAAGGCAAAATTTATCAAATTTAAAAGTCATAATTATATATAAATTAAATTAACGTGAATAATGGATAAGAAAAAAGTGCTTTTATGTTAGCTTATTTTACAGATTTTTAGTAAAATAAACAATAAAAACACTTCTTATGCTCATAGACAAAATTACTGAATTCTTTGTAGAAATGGACGATTTTTACAAAGAATTTGCTTCACAACTGGAAAACCGTCCACTTTTAGAGGATTCATCGGTAAAAAGACGAACCGAAAAGGAAAACTGTCCGACCCAGAAATGATCAGGCTAAACGCATTAAAATATAATTTAATGCGTTTAGCCTGTGAGAGTTTGTTTTTGGTGTATTTTCTAATTTTTCCATTTAAGTTTTCTATCAAATTTGTGGTGTAAATAATAGTTCTAATTTCTAGCGGAAAATCGAAGAATACAGTGAGTTCATCCCAGTTGTTTTCCCAAGATTTAATGGCATAAGAGTATTTCGAGTTCCATTTTTCTTTAAAGTCTTCTAAGACTGCTTTTGCAGCTTCTTTTGTGGGCGCTGTGTAGATTTGCTTCATGTCTGTTGTAAAGGCTTTTTTATCTTTCCAAACTACATATTTACAAGAGTTTCTTATTTGATGTACGACACATATTTGTGTTGTAGAGTTTGGAAAAATAGTTTTGTTTTTACCTAACCAAAGTCCTAAAACTTCTTTTTTTCCATCAACTCTTAAGCCAACTGCAATGTAAATAGTTTTGTTAATGACTTTGGAATTTCCCCTTACTTTAAAGACAATTCCGTCCATCCAAACAATCAAATAAGTAGCTTCTAAAGGTCTATTTTTCCAAGCAATAATATCAGTAGTAATTTTATCTGTAATTCTAGAAATGGCGGAACTAGAAATAGTATAATTATACAATTCTCGTATTTGCTCTTCAATATCTGTAGTGCTCATTCCTTTGGCATACAAAGAAATAATGATGTTTTCAATACCTTCTGAGGTACTTTCTCGTTTCTTAATAAGCATAGGGTTGAAAGAGGAATCACGGTCTCTGGGAACTTTAATTTTGGTTTCTCCTAAATGCGTCTTTATGGTTTTGGTACCATAACCATTGCGTGAATTGGGATTGTTACTTTTTTGATGCTTTTCATACTCTAAATGTACATTTAATTCGCCTTCTAAAATCTTTTCTATTCCTCGTTTGTGCAGTTGTTCTATAAAACGGGTCAGTTCTGAACCTGTTTTAAATTGTCTTAAAAAATCGTCGTTTAATAATTCTTCTGGTTTCATAATAAATGTGTGTTTATAACTTTACTTACACACTTATTGGGATAAGAGACTTTACTGGAGAAGAAACAACAATAAATATTCCGAAAATCTAACGTATTAATTTTTCTAACTGAGAAAGGAACCAAAATTGCTGCAAGACCTAGTGGAACAGAACCTAAAATCAAATTCTATTTTAGTGTAAACATGCCTATAGATAGTATTAGCGACGCCTCTACAATAGAGCTAATTTTAGAAGACAAAATTAAAAGAATTGTAAAAATATTTAATAACTAATGTATAGATTTTACAGAATCTCTAATGATTAGTTTTGTTGGGAGTAGAATGTTTTTTTGTTTTATTTTTTCTTCGGATTCCATTTGTTCTAAAAGCATCATAAATGCGGTTTTACCCATTTGTGTTTTAGATTGAGAAATGGTAGTCATGGCAGTTTTTAATAAGGATGAATACCCTTCTTCGTCAAAAGAAATAATCGATATATCTTTTGGAATGGAAATATCATCTTCATGTAAAGCCTTCAAAACTCCTAAAGTAATTGTATTACTTAATGATAAAATGGCAGTAGGAAGTTCTTTTTTAGTTTTTTTAAGTATTTTTTTCGCAGATAAATAACCGTTTTCTTCACTAAAAGCATCTCCAATCATCATACTTTCATTTAATGGTATTCCGTTGGCTTCTATAGTATTTTTAAATGCACTTGTTCTATTTGAATTTAATGAAGTTTCGTTTACTCCTTGTACACAAATAATTTTTTTATGCCCCGAGTTAATTAAATACTTCACAGCTTCTACAGTGCCATGATAATCATCTGATGTAACGTAAGGTATGTTTGTTTCTTTAAAATACCGGTCAATCAATACCAAAGGAATATTACTGTAGGATTTTTCTAAATGTTTATAATGAAGCCCTACAGGTGAAATAATAATTCCATCTACTTTTCTTTTTTGGAGTAAAATTAGGGATTCCTTTTCAATTTCTGTTGAGTTATCGCTATTACAAAGAAAAATAGAGTAATTATGTAATCTAGCTTCCCTCTCTATCAATGAAGCAATTTTAGCAAAAAAAGAATTGGAAATATCAGGTACAATTAAACCAATTGTAAATGTTTTTTTTAACCTTAAACTTCTTGCGTTTTCATTAAATGAAAAATTTGTTTCTTCTGCTGCTTTTTTGATAATAACTTGTGTAGCTTCACTAATTCTATATTTTGTTCCTAAACCATTAAGAACTCTAGAGATTGTAGATTTAGTAAAACCTGTAATCTTTGATAAATCTTTTAATGTTTTTGCCTTGTTACTATTCATAGTTTTACTCTGAAGGTGAATTGATACGAAGTAAAACAAATGTATTGATTTAACATCTAATTTTATTATTTTTTTTAGTTTTATTATTATTTTCATTTTTTTTATATACATTTGAACAATCGTTTGTTCTAAATTTGTTTTCGCTTAGGATAAACGATTGTTCAAATTAATTTAACTATAATATGTATTATGAAAAACAAATTTTATTTTATTTTCAGTTTTTTGCTTTTGTTTAGCAGTTTGTTATCTGCGCAAACGGCTAGAACAATAAAAGGTGTCATTCAAGATGAATTAGGGATGCCATTGCCAGGTGCCAGTGTAGTAGTAAAAGGTACAACAAAAGGAACCACAACAGATTTTGATGGTAACTTTAGTTTAAAAGTTTCAGAAAAGGCTAAATTTTTAACAATTTCATATGTTGGTTATGAAATTAAAGAAGTTGCATTAAAAAATGAAACTGAATTTATAATAAAAATGGTTTCAGCAGCATCTCAATTAGATGAAATTGTAGTTGTTGGTTACGGCTCTCAAAGAAAATCTGATGTAACAACTTCAGTATCTTCAATTAAGGGAGATGCTTTAAGTAACGAAAATACAGCAAGTTTTTCAGAAGCTTTAACAGGTAAGCTAGCAGGTGTGCAAATTAGGCAAACTTCTGGTGCACCAGGTAGTAATGTAAATATTAAAATTAGAGGAACTTCCTCTATAACAGCAGGTGGTAATCCTTTGTATGTAATTGATGGAGTACCAATGTCAAACGAAACAGGTTCCTTGTCTTCAATTTCTGAATCTAGGAACGGTTTTCAAGAGCAGCCAACGAACCCTTTAGCCTCTATAGATATGGCAGATATTGCATCTATTGAAGTATTAAAAGACGCTTCTTCTGCAGCAATTTATGGTTCAAGAGGTTCTAATGGAGTTGTTTTAATTACAACAAAAAAAGGAAAAAACAGGGGCACCACAAGTGTCTTATAGTACAAATATAGGAATTAGCAGTGTTTTAAAAAGAGTAGATGTTTTAGATGCTTACGGATTTGCAAGATTACATGCAGATGCTAAAAACAATGCTTATTTAGACAATGTTGCAGGAGCAAATATAAATGATGATAATGCTACTAGAATTTCTAAAGGAGGTTTTAAATACAGGATTCCAGAAGAATTAACTCCATATCTTAACAATGAAAAAGGTCTAATAAATACAAATTGGCAAGATAAGATTTTTAGAACTGCTGTTACACAAAGTCATACTTTGTCTATAAATGGTGGTAGCGAAAAAAGTAAATACTTTACTTCTTTAAATTATTTTACTCAAGAAGGTACAGTAATTGGTTCTAATTTAGAGCGTTTTACTGGAAGATTTAATTATGAAGGTAAATTGTCTGATAAAGTAAAATATGGTATCAAATTAAACCCATCCCGTTTAAATTATAGTATTGTTAGCTCTAATGGTCCTATTTGGAATGAAGGTGTTGTTGCTTCTGCATTATCTCAAGCACCAATATTTCCTGTAAGAAATGACGACGGAACCTATAATAGAGGTTTATTAGACTGGACTTTTAGACATAGAGTTTTATCTAGTGAATTTGTGGCTAATCCAGTAGCAATCGCAAATTCTGTGCAAGATAACATACAAACAAACAGATTAGTAGCTAGTAGTTTTTTAGACTTTAAACTGGCGCAAGATTTAACTTACAAAACTTCATTTGGTATCGAAACAAATGATATTAGAAGAGATTTTTATAGACCGCAAGCATTGGAAACATTATTCTGGTTAAGATTTGGACCAGATGCTGTTTCAGTTTCAACAAACACATCTAATTGGTTGTTAGAGAATACGTTAAATTATAAAAAGAACTTTGGCAAGCATAGTTTAAATCTTTTGGGTGGTTATTCCGTACAAAAAGAAGATATTAAGTACACAAAAGCAACAGGAAGAGGTTTTGCAAATGATTTGGTGTCAACCATAAATGCAGCATTAAATAGAGATTCAGAAACCAGAAGAGAACAATGGTCTTTATTATCTTATTTGTTTAGAGCACAATATAATTTCGATAGTAAATATTATGTTTCAGCGGCAATAAGAAGAGATGCATCTTCAAGATTTGGAGCAAATAATAAATGGGGTAATTTTCCATCTGCTTCTGTTGGTTGGAGACTTTCAAAAGAAAAATTCTTGGAAAGTAGTAAAACAATTAACGAACTGAAATTAAGAGCAAGTTATGGTGTTACAGGTAACTTTCAAATACCTAATTACGGTGCAATCGCTTTAGTTGGTAATAGTGATTATGTTACAGGAGACAATAATATTACCAATGGTTTAACACAAATTTCGTCAGGTAATAAAGAATTAAGTTGGGAACGTACCAAAACCGTAGATTTTGGGTTGAATGCAACTTTATTAGATGGTTTATTAACTTTTGAAGCAGATTATTACGACAGCGAAACTTCCGATTTATTATTAAATGTAAACGTACCACGTGTATCTGGTTTTTCTACACAACTTCAAAATATTGGAAAAGTAAGTAACAAAGGTTTTGAGTTTACTGTAGGTCTTAATAAAGACTTTGGTGATTTCAGTTGGAGGTCTTCCGTTAATTTTGCTACCAATAAAAATGAAGTATTGGAATTAGGTCCAGAAGGAGATCCAATATTTGCAGATAGTGGTAGAGGGCAATCTTTTATTACTCAAATAGGTAAACCAATTGGTTCTTATTACGGATATGTTGTAGAAGGTATTTATAACACACAAGCCGAAATAGATGCACATTTAAATTCTGATAGTGGTACTACTCAACCTGGAGATTTTAAGTTTAGAGATTTAGACAATAATGGTAAAATTACGGTAGACGATAGACAGATTATTGGAGATTACCAACCAGATTTTACATACGGTTTTACAACTTCTTTAAAATATAAAAATATCGATTTTGGTTTTGCTTTACAAGGTGTTCAAGGAAACGAAGTTTTAAATACTTTAAGAAATTACACAGCAATTCCACAAGGAGGTGTAAATAATTTGGCAATTAATGCCAATAGATGGGTTTCTGAAAGCAATCCTGGGAACGGAAAAGTGCCAAGAGCTAATTTCGATACAACAGGTAATAATAACGTCATATCTAGTTATTATGTAGAAGATGGTTCTTATCTTAAAATTCAGAATATAACCGTAGGTTATAATTTTGCCAAAGAGCTTACAAAGAAGATGAATTTACAGAGTGTTAGGATTGCTTTATCAGCACAAAATCCATTTATATTTACGAAGTACTCTGGCTATAATCCAGAAGTTAGTAGTAATCCATCAAATCAATTAGGGCAAGGAGAAGATTTTGGAACTTATCCAATATCAAAAACATTTTCTTTGGCTTTAAATGTTAAATTTTAAAAATAATTATTATGAAATATTTTAAACAAATTAGTATTCTTCTAGTTGTATTCTTGGTGTCTTGTAGCGATGATTTTATAGATTTAGCACCAATATCAGAAGGTAATGCAGAAAATTTTTATAAAACACCAGCAGATTTTGAATCTGCAATAGTGGCGGTTTATAACAATTTACAAAGTAATAATCAATATGGTAGTAGCGACACACGTTTTGGTGGAGGTTTTTACGCTCTAATGGAAGTAAGAGCAGATGATGCAAAAGATGGTCAAGCTGGCTCAGGTGTAGGAAAAAATGTTTTTGAAATAGATACTTATGTAGACAATCCGTTAAGCAGTATTATAGAAGGTTCTTGGTCAAGTATATTTAAAACAATTTTTGAAGCAAATGTGGTTATAACTCGTATAGAAAATATAACTATAGATGCAAGTTTAAAAAATGAATACCTAGCAGAAGCACGTTTTTTAAGAGCATTGTCTTACTTTAATGCAGTTAGATTGTGGGGTGATGTACCTGTAATTTTAAATGAAATTTCTCCGCAAGAAGCAAAAACATTAACGAGAAATAGCATTACTGAAGTGTATAAAGTAATTGAAGACGATTTTAAATTTGCAGCAGATAATTTACCAATTTCAGTGACTGGTAAAGAAGGAAGAGCTACTTCTGGTGCAGCAAAAGCTTTTTTAGGAAAAGTATATTTAACAGAACAAAAATGGAATGAAGCAGCTACAATTTTACAAGAAGTAGTTGGTAAATATCAACTATTATCGAATGTAGAAGATGTTTTTGATATAACAAATGAGTTAAATGATGAAATTATTTTTTCTGTTCGTTTTAAAGGCGGTTCTTTTAAAGAAGGTCATTTAGGTTTTGGAACACCAGAATATACAAATTTATTAGCTCAATACGATGTTGTAGACAAAAGGTTAGCTTTATTAGATGTCGTAAGTAATAGCAATGGTTCTTATCCTAAAAAACAATTTGAAAATGCAGATGGCGAATTAGGAAGAGATTTTATTGTTTTACGTTATGCAGATGTTTTACTTATGCTTTCAGAAGCTTTAAACGAAATTGGTTACCAACCAAATGGAAATGCATTTAATTATTTAAATGATGTAAGAAATAGAGCAGGTGTAACACCTTTTACTTCAACAGATTTAACAAATCAAGCCGAATTTAGAAAAGCTGTTTTAAACGAGAGAAGATTAGAACTTCCTTTAGAATTACATCGTTGGTTCGATCTTTTAAGAACAAACAACGCAATACAAGCAATGGCAGCAGATGGCAAAACAGTTGAGCAGTTTCAATTATTATATCCTATTCCTCAAAACGAGATAAATGTATATAATAATCCAACTCAATTTCCACAAAACACTGGGTATTAAAAATAGTAATTTGAATTGGTTTCATTAACTTGTAGCAAATGTAAAAAGTTTGCTACAGGTTAATAATAAAAAACCTAATTAAAAATCAAAACAATAATATGAAAATTTTATTTATTGGTGAATCTTGGTTCACTTATTCTGTACACCAAAAGGGTTTCGATGTATTCCATACTTCCGAATATGTAGAAGGTGGTACAAACTTTATAAACCAATTAGAAAAACAAGGTATGCAGGTAGACTATGTTCCTGCTCATAAAATCGAAGCAGAGGTACCAGATGAAGCTTCAGATTACAAAAAATATGACGCTGTTATTATTAGCGATGTTGGTGCAAATAGTTTTTTACTGGGTAGAAAAACATTCAATCAATCTAAAATTGTACCCAATAAATTACAAGCAATCTCTAATTATGTGGAAGATGGTGGAAGCCTTTTAATGGTTGGTGGTTACATGTCTTTTACAGGAATAGATGCCAAAGCACGTTTCGGGCAATCTCCTTTAAAAGATTGTTTACCAGTAATTATGCCAAATTTTGATGATAGAGTTGAAATTCCTGAAGGAATAGTGCCTGTTAAAACAGAAGAACACGAAATAACAAATTCATTAGACAAAGAATGGCCAAACTTATTAGGTTACAACCAATTTTCTGCAAAAGAAAATACAAAAACATTGGCTACAGTTGGTAAAGATCCATTATTAGTAATTGGTGAATTCGGTAAAGGTCGTACAGCTGCATTTGCATCTGATTTGGCACCACATTGGGCACCACCAGAATTCGTAGATTGGAAAGATTATCCTAAATTATGGAAACAATTAATTATTTGGCTATCTAACCGAGATTAGAGTAGATTATTAGGTTTCTTAAAGTTTTATAAAAATAAATTAAATGTCAAAAATAATAGTAGTAGGTAGTTCAAATACAGATATGGTTATTAAAACAAACCATATTCCTATACCAGGTGAAACTGTTTTAGGAGGAAATTTTTTTATGAACTCTGGTGGTAAAGGAGCCAACCAAGCAGTTGCAATAGCTAGGCTTGGTGGCGATGTTACCTTTATTACTAAAATAGGTAGAGACGTTTTCGGTAAGGAATCTTTAAAAAAGTTTAAAGAAGAAGGAATTAATATAGATTTTACAGTAACACATAAATCAAAGCCTTCTGGGATTGCATTAGTAACTTTAGGCGACAATGCAGAGAATAGTATTGTAGTCGCTCCTGGTGCAAATAACTCTTTGAAAAAGAAAAATATTAATAAGGCAATAGATGAAATAAAAAAAGCTGAAATTATTTTAATTCAATTAGAAATTCCTTTAAAAATCGTAAAACATGTTATTGAATTGGGTAGAAAGTATGGTAAAAAAGTAATCTTAAACCCTGCACCAGGGAAAAAATTAGAAGATGTTTTGTATCGAAATCTTTTCGCTGTTACACCAAATGAGACAGAAGCAGAGATAATGACGGATGTAAAAGTAGTAGACGAACAAAGTGCCAAAAAAGCAGCCTTAGTTTTAAGAAGTAAAGGAGTCAAAAATGTAATAATTACTTTAGGTAGCAAAGGTGCCTACTTATGTTCAGATGAGTTTTCCGGAATTATATCTGGTTATCAAGTAATAGCAAAAGATACAACAGCAGCAGGCGATACTTTTAACGGTGCCTTTGCTATTGGTATTAGCAAAGGATTGTCAATAAAAGAAACCATAAAATTTGCAAATAAAGCAGCCTCTTTAGCCGTAACAAAACTTGGTGCACAATCATCAATTCCTTATTTAGAGGATTTAGAAGTTCATAAAAATTATAAAAGCGAACAGAAAACAATTGTTTAAAACACCTACATATATGCGTAATACTTTCTTATTTTGTTTAGCATGCATGCTTTTTTTAAGTTGCAGTTCTCATAAAGAAATTGTATTAAAATATGTAGATAATTATAAAATTGGAGCAGATTTTAATTTTGAAAATAGTAAGGTTGGTGGTATTTCTGGTATTGATTTCAATCCTAAAAACAACACTTATTTTTTAGTAAGCGACGATCGGTCAGAACACAATAACGCTAGGTTTTATTCCGTAAATATTAAGATTCAAAACAATAAGATTGATACTGTTATTTTTCTGAGGAAGAGTACTTTTATTGATAAAAATAAAAATCATTATCAAAAAGATCAAATCGATTTAGAAAGCATTCGATTCAACCCCAACAAGAATCTAATATTAGTTGGAGACGAAGGAGGAAAACAAGGTAAAACGTCTATTAAAATTTTTGATGTTTATGGAAATTTTTTCAAAGACTTTCCTTTGAAAAAAGAATATTTAGCAAACATCAGAAATAATAAATCTTTCGAAAGTTTAAGTTTTTCAAAAGATTATCAATCACTTTTTTACGCCACAGAAGCACCTTTGTTAAGTGATGGAGATGTTGCATCAATAAATGAAAAAGGACACATACGTATTTTTGAAAGCAATTTCGACAATCCAGAATTGCAAAAAGAGTATGAATATTGGCTAGAAAAAGTACCACAGAAGGCTGCAATTCAACCTCCTTGGAAAGGTACTGGTAGCGACAATGGTTTGTCTGAAATTTTATATTTAAATGATAAAGAATTTCTAACATTAGAGCGTTCAGGAGCGTATCGAAAAGACGGCTCTTTTAAGTATATATGTAAAGTGTTTTTAACAATAATTGATAAAAAATCTTCAAAAGATAGATATCATACGATAAAGAAAGAGTTAGTAGATTTTTCTAAACTTCCTTCTGGGCAATTTAATGTAGAAGGAATGACATTAGGACCTATCATCAATCAAAAACAATATATACTTTTTGTTTCCGATAATAATTTTAGAGATAAAACACCTACAATTATATACTTATTTACCATGTCTTATAAATAATAAAAAATGAATAAAAAAGAGGTCGATATCATTATTAAAAACGGACAAGTATTAACAATAAATTCTAGAATGGAGATTATTGAAAATGGTGTTCTTATTATACAAAATAAAACAATTGTAGATTTAGGTTCTGAGGATTTACTTGAAAAATATACTGCTGAAAAAGTGATAGATGCACAAGAAGGTATTGTAATACCAGGTATGGTAAACAGTCACTGTCATTTGCCAATGATAGCTTTTAGAGGTTTAGGCGAAGAAGGGATTGAAGATCGATTAATGGGATATTTTATACCATTAGAAAAAGAAATGTTGAGCAGAAAACTAATTTACGATGCGACAATTCATGGTGCAATAGATATGGCAATGTCTGGTGTTACTACTTATGCAGATATGTATTACCATGTAGATGAAATGGCAAAAGCAACCAAAAAAATTGGACTTCGTGCTCTTTTAGGGCAAACAGTCGTGGGATTTCCTGTGGTAGACGCTTCTGAAGCTTATGGTGGTTTAGATTATGCCAAACAAATACTTACAGATTTTAAAGATGAAGAATTAGTTTCTTTGGCAATTGCACCTCACGCACCTTATACGGTTTCAAAAGATAAGTTGTTGGCTGCTAAAGAATTTGCAGACCAACATAAATTAATCATTCACATTCACGTAGCAGAATTTGAAGATGAAAAGAATCAAATCAAAGAGAATACAGAAAAAGTATCGGTGATAAAATATTTAAATAATATCGGTTTTTTAGGTGAAAATGTATTGTTGGCACATTGCAATTATGTAGATGATGAAGATTTTAAAATTATTGAATCTAGTGGTGCAAAAATAGCACACAATCCTATGGCAAATGCAAAAGGAGCAACAGGAACCGCTAGAATTGTAGAAGCGATGCAATACGATATTCCTATTGGAATTGGCACTGATGGTCTTATGGGTTCTAATGTGGTAGATTTATTTAAAGTGATGACTTATACAACTACAATTCAGCGTATTCGAAAAATGGATAGAACCATAATGACTCCTGAAAAAGTAGTTAGAATGGCAACACTTGGTGGAGCAAACGCATTAGGAATGGGTGAAAAAATAGGATCGTTGGAAAAAGGCAAATTGGCAGATATTGTTATTATTGAAACTCAATCTATGAACATGATTCCTAACTATGACCCTTACGCTACTTTAGTTTTTCAAGCTAACCCACATAATGTAGAAACTACGATTGTAAACGGAAAAATAATTGTAGAAAACAGAAAATTATTAACTCACGATATCCGTGAAAATAAAAAAATTATGGATGAATGGTTTCATATAATAAAACCCTTTGGAAATAGCTTGGCAAAAAAAAATTAAACAGAAGATTTAAAATAAATAAAATTAAAAAACATGAACATTAAAGTAAGATTATCTATTTTAAACTTCTTTGAGTTTTTTGTATGGGGTTCTTGGCTGATTTCAGCAGGTGTTTATATGTCTTCTACATTAGCTTTTACGGGCATACAAATTGGTGCGGTTTATGCTACTATGGGAATAACATCTTTATTTATGCCAACTATTGTAGGTGTCATAGCAGATAGATGGATACCTGTAGAAAAATTATTTGGGTATTGCCATTGGTTAATTGTCGGCTTACTACTTTTACTAACACAAGTACAGAGTTTCAGCTATTTTTATGCAATTATGTTTTTAGTAAACTGTTTTTATATGCCTTCTATTTCATTAAACTATTCAGTATCATATGCTGTACTTTCAAAAATGAATTTAGATATCATTAAAAATTTTCCCTCAATTCGTGTTTGGGGTACTATTGGCTTTATTGTTGCAGCTTGGGCAATAGATTTACTGGATTGGAGCACGAGTAAAAATCAATTTATTTTAAGTGCAAGTGCTTCTGCTTTTTTAGGTATCTATGCTTTTACACTTCCAAAATCTAAAGTTTCTATACCAGATAATACAATAGAAAGTAAATCTTTTTGGCAACGATTTGGTAGTGAAGCATTGTCAATTTTCAAAAATAGAAGATTATTTATATTTTTTATTTTTTCAATATTTATGGGGTCTGTTCTACAGATTACGAATATTTGGGGCGTTCCGTTTTTAAATGATTTTGCATTGAATTATCCAGATTCATTTGCTGTAAGACACTCGGTTTTTTTATTGTCTTTATCTCAAATTTCTGAGACTATTTTTATTTTGGCAATTCCATTTTTTTATAAAAAATACGGAATAAAAATAGTAATTCTTATAAGTATGATTGCTTGGGTTTTTCGTTTTGGTTTTTTTGGAATTGGAAATCCAGAAGGAATGGGATTAGGTTTTTTAATTGCTTCAATGATTATTTATGGAATGGCTTTCGACTTTTTTAACATTTCTGGTTCGTTGTATGTAGAAGAAGAAACCCCAGAAAATATGCGATCGAGTGCGCAAGGTATTTTTGCAATGACCACTGGAGGTTTAGGTCCAATTCTGGGGGCTTACAGTAGTGGTTACATTGTAGATTTTTTTACAAAGAATTCATTAAAAGAATGGCCAACGATTTGGTTTGTATTTGCAGGCTATGCTTTGGTAATTGCAGTAGCTTTTGCTATATTTTTCAAATACAAACACAATTTCAAACAAGATTTTAAACATATAAAACATTAAATTATGAGTGTGCATAACAACGCGAAAAAAGGAGATATTGCAGATTTTGTGCTCCTTCCAGGAGACCCACAAAGAGCAAAATTAATTGCAGAAACATTCTTAACAGATGCTAAATGTTATAATGAAGTAAGAGGGATGTTAGGGTATACAGGTTATTTTAATGGGAAAAGAATTAGTGTCCAAGGTACAGGAATGGGTATGCCTTCCATGTCTATTTATGCTACTGAACTCATTGAAGAATATGATGTAGAAAAGCTAGTAAGAATAGGTTCTTGCGGTTCTATTCAAGAAAATGTAGAGATTATGGACATTATTTTAGCAATGAGTACTTGTACAGATTCTGGCATGAACAAATTAAGGTTTAATGGAAACGATTTTGCACCTGCTGCCAATTTCGAATTAATTAAAAAAGCGTGGGAAGTTGCAAAAGAAAAAAGCATAAATGTTCATACAGGTGCTGTTTTAACATCCGATTTTTTTTATGGAGAAAGTCATATTAAAGATTCTTTTTTACCATGGAAAACATATGGTGTTTTAGGTATTGATATGGAAGCAGCAGCTTTATATTCTATAGCTGCAAAATATAATAAAAAAGCACTCGCTATATTAACAGTATCTGACCATCTTTTAAAAGAGCAAGCAATTTCGGCAGAAGATAGATTGAATTCATTTAAAGAAATGATTAGCCTAGCACTTGAGCTAGCTTAATAATCTAAGAATAATAAAAATGGAAGAAATAAATTGGATTGAAATATTGGGTTATATAGCATCATTATTTATCGCTGTTAGTATTACTATGGAATCTGTTGTAAAATTGAGAATAATCAATTTTATTGGTGCAATCCTATTGGGAACCTATGGCGTTTTTATAGAATCTATGCCAATTATTTTAGTAAACTATTTTATAGGAATAACTAATGTTTATTATTTGTGGAAACACTTTAAAAACAATAAAAATCAAACAATAAAAAATAGAAAATGAAATTTTTTATAGATACTGCAAATTTACAGCAAATTAAAGAAGCACAAGCATTGGGAGTTTTAGATGGAGTTACCACTAACCCGTCTTTAATGGCAAAAGAAGGTATTACCGGAAAAAAGAATATTTTAAATCATTATGTAAAAATTTGCAACATGGTAGATGGTGATGTTTCGGCAGAGGTTATTGCTACAGAATTTGAAGAGATAATTAAAGAAGGTGAAGAACTCGCTGCATTACATCCACAAATTGTAGTAAAACTACCCATGATTGCTGATGGTGTAAAGGCTTGCAAATATTTTTCAGACAAAAATATAAAAACGAACGTAACATTAGTTTTCTCTGCAGGTCAAGCACTTTTAGCAGCAAAAGCTGGGGCGACCTATATGTCTCCTTTTTTAGGAAGATTAGATGACATTTCTACAGATGGATTGCATCTTATTTCAGAAATTAGACAAATTTATGATAATTATGGCTTTGAAACCCAAATTCTCTCAGCCTCAGTTCGTAATACAATGCATGTTATTAATTGTGCTAAAATAGGTGCTGATGTCATGACAGGTCCTTTATCGTCAATTCTAGGTCTATTAAATCATCCATTAACAGATAGTGGCTTAACACAATTTTTAAAAGACTATAAGAAAGGCAATCATTAAAAATATAAAATATGAAAACAATTTTGAGACCATTAATAGAAATAGATGCTAAAAAAGAATTTCTAGCAGGTACAAAATTGTTTAAATTAATTAAAGGTAAAATGCATAAAGAATATTATGAATATACTTTAGTTAGATTAACTTGGGAAGTAGATTATATGATGTTAATTAGAAAAATTGATAAAAAATCTAATGTAGCAGAATATGGTATAATTCCAGAAGTTTTAAAATCAGGAAAATCAATTATTAACAAATCTAGCTTTAGAAAATCCTTGGGAAATAGTTTATCAGGTTGGTTTTTGGTCGTTTAGAATTAATTTTAGGAATGAGAATAAATAAAAAAATAATAAATTTATTAGTTTGTGTTATTACTATAATAAGTTGCAAAACTTTACCCACAAAACACAATGTGTTAAAAACACCAATTCAAGAACATTCTGTAAAAGCTGTTTTATGGCAACAACTCTCAGGCGAATACAAAGCTTTGGCTTATCAGGCATTTTTATTGGCTAAAATTCAATTAGATAATGCAATACAATCTTCAAAAAATAATGGCAAACCGTTCGCAATTGTTACAGATATAGATGAAACAGTATTAGATAATAGCCCGTATTTTGCTAAAATGATTAAATTAGATAAAAATTTCAGTAAAAAGATGTGGAAAGATTGGGGGCTTCTAGAAAAAGCAGCACCTGTACCAGGAGCACTAGAGTTTTTTCAATATGCAGCAAGTAAAAATGTAGCTGTTTTTTATATATCTAATCGTAATGAAAATCAATTAGAAGAAACCGTTAAAAATTTAAAAAAACTTGGATTTCCTTTTGCTAATAAAGAGCATACCTTTTTAAAAAAACAAACTAGCAGTAAAGAAGATAGAAGAAAAAAAGTCTTAAAGGCTCATAATATTGTTATGTTATTAGGAGATAATTTATCTGACTTTACAAGTGCTTTTGAAAGAAAATCAACAAAAGATAGAAATAATATTGTAAAAATAATGAAAACTGAATTTGGTAAAAAGTTTATAGTACTGCCAAATCCAATTTATGGAGACTGGGAAAATCACGGATTGTATTCAGGTAAATATACATGGTCGCCAACCCAAAGAGATTCTATTAGAAAAAGTAAACTTATTTCATACTAATAAACAACAATTGTTCTTTTAAAGAAAGCTAATAAATTATTCAATTTATATTCAATAATAAAATTATAAAAACTGCTATAAATTCAGGGGTTACATTGCTGGATTTTATTAGAGAACAGCAACAATTAAAAGGAACAAAAATTGAATGTAGAAAAGGAGATTGTAGCGCTTGTACAGTTTTAGTTGGAGAGTTAAAAGATAACAAGGTAAATTATCAAAGTATTACATCTTGTATTTCTCCTTTAGGAAATACAAATGGAAAGCACATTGTTACTGTTGAAGGAATAAACTCTTTAGATATAATGAAAATTACAGGTCATAAATCTTTCTTTTCACTTATGAATTATATAAGATGTGAAAATTTAGAAATTGTTTTAAAACTATCTGAAC
The DNA here is from genome assembly GCF_017569185.1 of Polaribacter cellanae. NCBI lineage: Bacteria > Pseudomonadati > Bacteroidota > Flavobacteriia > Flavobacteriales > Flavobacteriaceae > Polaribacter > Polaribacter cellanae. The sequence continues at coordinate 163,540 of NZ_CP071869.1, forward strand.
ACGAATTTTTTAATCAAAAACTATAATATTTATGAAATTAACAGAAGATAATTATTTAGAAGTAATAAGAATGGAAATGAATGAGCAAAAAATACGCCTTATCGAATTTCAAAAATTACAGGCATACCAGAAGGCACTTTGTCACAGAATTTAAACGCCAAAACTAAAATGAGTGTATCTACTTTGTTAAAGTTGGTAGATGTTTTAAAAATAAAGGTACAAGTAAAGGTGTCGATTTCGACACCTTTTATAGTTTTACAAATACTAAGGTAATATCCCATTAAGTGTGTAAGTAAAGTTATTCTGATTTTTAAAGTAAATATATCTAATTTAATGGTCAAATCTGATAAAATGTATCAAAACAAAATTATATGTTCTTAACTACTGACCTCAAAAAATTCAATTAAAAAAAACGGGGAATGGCTAATTTTAAAAAAAATGAAATAATTAGAGTAATTCTTTTTTTAAAGAATAAAAATATATTAGTTTTGCTTATTATTTATATTAAATCTAAATAAAAATAAATGCAAAAAAACCTTTTGATAGCATTTTTAATTTGTTCTAACTTCCTATTACAAGCCCAGAAAACTGTAATAAAAGGGAAAGTTTTAGATAAGGTTACAAAGACATCTTTACCTGGAGTGAATATCTTCAATGTTAAAAAAACAAGAGGAACGAGTGCTAATTTTAATGGAGAATTTAAAATGACCTTAAAATTAGGCGATACTATTATATTTAATGCTATTGGTTATAAAACGAAAAAACAAGTTGCTTTAACAACAAATTTAATTGTTTACTTAGAAGAGCAAACTACCCAATTAGACGAAGTAGTTATTAACACTAAAACCAATATTAACGATACTGATATCCGAAAGGCAACAGGTGCGATAACCACAGTAGCAATTAATAAAATTAGAGAACGTCCTTCGGTAAATGTAATCGAATCATTACAAGGACAAGTTGCAGGTCTTACCATTCAGTCTGATGGAGAATTAGGAAAACCCTTAAAAATTAGAATTAGAGGTACTACTACCTTACCTATAAAAACAGCGACAGGTAACTTAACCGACGAACAGCGACAAGAATTTGATAACAGAGCCAATCAACCTTTGTTTGTATTAGATGGACAAGTAATTACCCCAGAAGCCTTTGCGACATTAAATGTGAATGACATTCAAGAAATGAAAGTCTTAAAAGATGCCGCCGCCAATGCTTTATACGGAATAAAAGCTGCTAACGGAGTTATTGAAATTACCAGTAAACGTGGTATTAACGGAAAAACACAATATTCTTTTTCGTTACAACAAGGTATTACTTTAAAAGGCGAACCAAGTATAAAAATGATGGGAACTACAGAGAAATTAGAATTCGAACGCCGTGTTAAAAACACAAGTACACCTGGTTACAATTTGTCTGAGGAATATTTTAGAAGGTTTTTCGCAAATGACCAGAATTTAGAACAACTTATCGCAGACGGACAACGAAAATTAGACTCTTTAAAAAAAATAGACAATAATTGGTTTAATAAATTATCAAGAATTAGCACCTTTCAATCATACAATATAAGCACAAGAGGTGGTAACGAAACCAATAGGTTTTATATCTCAGGAAATTTTACCGAGCAAGGTGGAAAATTTGCCGGAAACGAAATTAATCGATTTACTGCAAGGTTAAACTACGAATACAACGTTTCTAAAAAGATATATATAATGTTGAATTCTGGTTTTGGTATGTCTAAAAGTAGTACACCAAATGCTTCTAATTATTCACCTACTGACCTTATTTATAAACTAAACCCTTACGAACAAATGGAAGAAGGTGTTTTGGTTTCTTATCCAAATAGAACGTATGCAGATTTAATAAATCAATATAGTAGAAATTCACAAGACAATCGCTTTAACTTTTCAGGAAATCTCTCAGCAAAATTCACAGATGAACTTAATTTAAACTCGGTTGTAGGTGTCGATTATTTATTTCAACGTTCCTTAGCTATCGTACCCAGAGATGCATTTTCTGAAGTAACTTCTGGTGTTCCTGAAAAAGAACGAGGTAGAGCCACCAAAAATCAAACAACGAATATAAACTTTAGTACCAACACACGTTTAAATTACGAGAAAACTATCGATAAACATCAAATATCTGCCAGTGCCAATGTCGATTATTACAGAAACAAGGTAGATTTTATAGGTATTAATGGTTATGGTTTACCAAGTAAATTATCTTCTGGTGCAGGTATTAATAATGATATTTCTGGCTCAAGACGCTCAACAACTTCTTCAAGAAACATAACCGATGCCCAATTAGGATTTGGTTTTTCAGGGTTGTACAATTACAACGATACCTACGAAATTTATGGAAGTTATAAAACCGATGGCTCTTCATTAATGCCTAAAGATAAACGCTGGAATAAGTTTTGGGCAATAGGTATCGGATACACATTAAGTAATGAAAGCTTTTTAAAAAACAACAACCTTATCAATTACTTAAAATTAAGAGCCACTTACGGTGTAACTGCAAACTTAGCAGGTATTGATGCTTCTTTGGCTGTACCAACTTTTGCATATACAACCAAAAGTTATAATGGTAATAGAGAATTTTCATTAAGAAACTTGTTTAACGAAGGTTTACGTCCAGAAGAAAATACGTCGATAAACTTAGGAATTGATATTGGTATCGCAAATAAACTAAATCTAGCTGTAGAAGCCTATAAAAGAAGAACAAGAGATATGTTATTAACAGTACCTATTGCACCCTCAAACGGATTTACCCAGCAATTGCGAAATGTAGGTGTTATGGATAACAAAGGGTTAGAGTTTTCAATAAATGCTACTATTTTAAACACCAAATATTTTACGTGGAGTACTTCTGCAAACTTATCGTATAACGAAAATGTGGTGGTAGATTTATATGAAGGCACAGAGTTAAGTTTAACAGGGCAACGTTACCCAGATTATAAAGAAGGAGAATCGGCAGATATTATCTATGGTTTAATTAGTTTGGGTATACATCCTGTTGATGGTATTACACGTTACCAGGGCGCAAATGGTAGAATTTTAAGTGGCGTATCAGGCGCAGCTACTTCTGAAGATTTTGTGGTTTTAGGAAATGGAACGGCACCTTATAATGGTGGTTGGTATCATAGTTTAACCTATAAAAATTGGCAATTATCGTTCGATTTGTATTATAATTTTGGTGGTATTGCAAGGTTTACGAATCAATCTGTTATTACAGACGATTTAGAGGCAAATAAAAATGGTGTTGCAGGGCAATTAGAAAATACTTGGTTCGAACCAGGCGATGAAAATAAAATTTATCAAAGCTTAGAAGGTGTAAATAACCAAGCTTTCGATCTCTTATCTTTTGCTAACAATAGAACTGTTGGTAAAACCGATTTTATTCGCCTTAATAATATTATGCTACGATATCAATTTGACGATGATTTTTTACGCAAAATTTCAAACGACAATGTTACGAGTTCTCAATTTTATCTACAGTTAAAAAACATTGCCACATGGTCTAATTTTGGTGGAGGAGACCCAGAATCTGCAAACTTAGTAGGCTCAGCACAACCAGTTATAACAATGGGCTTTAATTTATCTTTTTAAAAAAATGAAAAAGTTTATTTACATACTAATTTCAAGTGTATTTACTTCGTGTTCTTTAGATCTTCCTGTAGAAGATGAAATAACGGGCTTAGACGCAATTGATGGAATAGCGATTGCAAATGAAAGTTTATCGGGTGTTTATCTTGCATATCCTAAGAACAAATTAATGTTGTCGGTATTGTCAGATGATTTTTATCCGAATAAATATATTGCTGAAAATCCGTCAGGATATAATTTCTATAGATGGTTGCCTCAAGACATAATTTTTACATCGAATTCGTATTGGGCATCGTATTACAGTACAATTAACAAAGCAAATATCCTTTTAAACACTGTAGATAATATCACTACACAAGGACAACAAGAAACCGACCGATTACAATTCATCAAAGCACAAACATTAGGATTAAAAGCACTTGCATACTTTGAATTGTTACAATTATACGCACCAACCTATTCAGAAACTACAAAAAACGATGCAGGAATAATTCTCAAAAATAATTTAGCTTCAGAAGAATTACCGCGTGCCGATTTAGAAACTTGTTACAGCGAAATAGAACGAATATTATTAGAAGCTATTCGTTTATTTCCAGCAAATTCGAACAATATTACCTCGAACCTATATCGATTTTCGGCCAATAGCGCTAAAACATTATTGGCAAAAACATATTTGAATTGGAATAAATACAATCAAGCTATAGCCTTGTGCGACGAGGTTATTTCTGCCGTTTCTTTTTCTGAAAATAATTACAGAACAATGTGGACCTCACCTGTTCTAAACCAAGAACCATTGTTTGCTTTCGAAAACAATCAAATTAATTATAATGGTATTTACGATAGCTCATCGTCGAATTTTGAATTCTTTTGCAATTCAACTATAAACTACGATGGTGCTGATTATCGAAAAGAGGTTAATTTTTTACCCTCAGAATATTTTACCATAACCAATATTCGAACTGAGGTGAATTATTTAGGAAAATATCAAACCAATTTAACAACGCTTACTGTAAGACCTATCATTGCATTAAGAGGTGCAGAACTTTATTTTACAAAAGCAGAAGCAAAATACGAAGCTGGTAACGAAGCCGATGCAAGAAGTACCCTCAATACTTTTTTAACATTGAGAAACGCCCAAGAAATTACAACGACAGGTACAGAGTTTTTAATCGATATGCTCGAAGAAAAACAAAAAGAGTTCATAGGTGAAGGTACACGCTATTTCGATTTAAAACACTACAAAATCGGGGTAGATCGTGTAGATTTTAGAACTAACGAGCTTATCAATACCATATCGTCTGACGATTACAGATGGCTTTTTCCAATACCAGCTACCGAAATTAGAAACAATAGCAACGTAACACAAAACCCAAATTGGGGAACAATTATATAAACATTTTAAAATATTAAGTATTATGAAAACCATTAAATCATTATTGTATATACTATTATTTACTGTCTTGACAGTATCTTGTAGTGATGACGAACTGACCGCCTTTACTGGTGAAGTAACAGTAAACTTACTTACCAATGGTGGTACACAAGTAGTAGAAGGTAAAGCAGGAGAATTTACCTATAACGTAGTTTTAAGCCGTTCTTTCGACCAAGAAATAAATTTAATATTCGAATTAGAGAATTTAGCACAGTACCCTGGGTTATTATCTATAAAAACGAACCCAGTAGTTATTGCAAGTGGTCAAACAACAGGTACGTTAAAAATAGTAGCAACTGCAAAACCAGATGCTGAAAACACCTTAGCTGAAAACGTTAACTTTAAAATTAACTTAGCGTCTTCTACAGGTATTCCAAATACTATTAGATTAGAAAACGAGCAAACGATTACCGTAACTTCAGAAGAAGATTTTACACCTTTAACACAAGCACAAAAAGATTTAGTAGAATACTACAAACACAAGGTATCAATTTAACCCCTTGGATTGGTAAAATTCCTGTAGAAGTAACTGTAGTAACAGGTAAAAATGGTGGTTTTGCACCTTTCTTAACTTCAGAAACTTTAACTTACACAGGTACAACACAAATTACCTTAAGTGAAAATGCTACAAGAGAAAAACCTTTATTAGTAATGACAAACAACGCTTTCGGATTAAACGAATATTTACAATATGTATTTAGACATGAAACTATTTTAAACTCTACAGATTGGTATGATCCAAGCAATCCTAATACACCACCAGCTCCACAAGCTGTATTGACAGCTTTAGGTACAGATAGAGTAACTAAATGGCAAAATAAAGAATATACGTTTAATGTAAAAGTAGACGATTTAGAGTTCAAAGCAGATAATACAGTAGATTTTGTTAGAGAAAACGGTTCACAAAGTATCTATTCTAATTTCTTAACCACGCCAACAGGTACAGATTTAGTTTCTGCGGTAAATTTCCAATATGAATTTCCGCTATGGGATGAATTGTTAGAACTTGCTAATGCAAATGCTGAATTGAAAGAAAATGTAGAACAAGGTGGGTCTATTCACCCTAACAAATACATCGGATTAAGCACAATTTTAACAGATGACTGGAGTGGAGGTAACTGGGTAGCACCTACAAGTAGTTATTCAAATAGTAAAATGACTTTTACGTTTAACACAGACCACGAAAATTCAGGGAGCTACGATACAGTTACAGTAAAATATACACCAGCTTCTAACTAATTTACATAATTGTTAACGAACCTTATTATGAGCATTCTTAAACATACAGTATTGTTTTGTATTGCAAGAATGCTCATTTTTTTTGTGTTTGCGAGAACTTTTTCTCAACACCAATATTCTACCGAAAAGACATTACGCAACAGTTTTTCGTATTACATACAACAAAATAATTATCCTACGCAAAATACGCTTTTTTATTTGGTGGTAAAAACGGGTTCTATTCAAGAAAACGAGCATCAATTAGGCTATGCGCATTTTTTAGAACATATGGCTTTTAAAGGCGGAAAACGCTTTAAAAACAAACCTTTTACCCAATATTTAACGGCACAAGGCTTGCAAATTGGCGTACACTACAACGCAGTAACTAACTACGATTATACTTTATATACAATCGAATTTCCTAAAAAAGAAAACTATGAAATGCAACAAAAAACAATGGCATTTTTTGCTGATATTTTAGACGGATTGCACCTAAACAAACAACAAATAGCAACCGAAAAAAAAATTGTTTTAGAAGAAAAACGCATTGCAAATCTGCCAAGCAACCACTATAATTTTAAATTAGGAAACAGTCTTTACCTACAACGATTAGCAATTGGAACAGATAGTAGCATTAACAACATCTCTCAAAAAAAATTAAAAACGTTTTATAACCAATGGTATCAACCAAAAAACGCAAGAATTTTTGTCGTCGGAAATATCGACACCACAGCAACTGAAACGCTTATAAAAAACACTTTTGCTACGATTAAAAACAACAATACAACTACAAAAAAAGCCGACAAACAATTATACAAACATTTAACATCTGATGTTTTAACAGATACAATTCAATCGAAATCTGAATCGAAAGTACATTTAGAGTGGGCGTTAGCACAAGATTTTACAAATCTGGAAGATCAAGTATCAAAAGAAATTGCCAATCAGTTATTTAATCGAATTTTAGAAAATAGGTTAGATAGTTTGGCAAAGAACGATGTAAAATATTTGTCGATAGGTTTAAATTACTTTGTGGCAGATGTTGGGTATTCATCAATTTCATACAATGCAAAATCTGATATTAAACAAGGTGTTGAAAACGTATTACAAGAAATTCAACGATTGGCACTACATCAAATTTCTGAAAAAGAATTGCAATTTTATGTAAACAAAGCATTAAAAAACATAAAAAATAGACAGCCTAAAAAAGTATCGTCTTATCAAATTATAAATACGGTTGTTGACTCCTATTTAGGAATTAATTTTGCTATGCCAACAAATCAAAAAAATGAATTAAAACGTGTAATTTTACGTAAAATTACACCTGAAATCATTAAAAAAATTGCTAAAAACAGGCTTGAATCAAATAAATTACGTGTTTTTATTGAACCATCTCAATATCCAAAAGAAAGCCTTTCACTACGTGAATTCGAGCAAATAAAAGCTAAAATTTCAGAAAAAAAGCTACAGCCTATCCCCTTTGATTTTTCTGAAGAAAAAAAGAAAAAAAAAGAAAAACATAACACTGTTTATAAACTGAAAACACCTGTTTTAAAAGCACAAAAGCCAAAACAAAAAAGCTATTATAAAAATTTAGGAATTACAAAATTGCACTATAAAAACGGAGTTAAGGTGTATTTAAAACCGATAAAAAACCATAGCAATGAAGTTAAAGTTGCTGGTGTTGCTAATGGCGGAACTTCGATTATTCCTGATAGTTTGTATTATCAATACGAATTTGCGGTTTCGTATATGGAGTTGGGTGGAATTGCCAATTTAAACCCAAAACAATTAGAGTCGTACAACGAAGATAAAAATTTTGGCGTTTCATTTATGATATCTGAATATGAACGAAATATTTATGGATATTCAAAAACTAATCAAGTTAACGAGTTTTTAAAATACTTGTATTTAAAAATGACCAAGGCAACTGTAGATACAGTCGAGTTTAAATCAGTCATCAAAGATGAAATTAAAACATTAGAAAAACAAAAGAGAACAATTTTTGAGCCAAATACTTATAATGAAAAAGTCGCCGAATTGAAAAATGTATTTTTCCCAAATCGTAAGAGTGCTACAACTATAAACAATTTTAAAAAATTAGATATTTTTAAAATGCAAGAATTTTACAATACTGCTTTTAATAATGCAAATCACTGGAAATTCATTATAACAGGAAACTTTTCTATTGATAGCATTACACCTTCTCTAAACATTTATTTTGGTAATTTAAGGAAAGGAAAAAATCTGGAAAACAACAATTTATTCAATAAAAATAGTTTCAAAAAAGCACTGAAAATCCCATTAAAAAAAGACAATAAAATAGCCACTACAACTTTTCTGTTTTATGGAAGATATAAACCAACTATAAAAAATAGTGTTTTGGCTTCTTTGGCAGAAAAATATTTAAGATCTAAAATAACTAAAGTATTACGTGAAGAACATGGCTTGGTATATACGCCTATTACAGCTATTAAAAAAAACATACATCCAAAACCGTTTTCTATCTTAGAAATTCAATATAGCTGCAAACCTGAAAATTCTGCAAAAGCCAAACAAATTGTTATACAATCCTTAGAAAAAACAATCGAAACTATATTAACAAAAGAAGAACTTTCTTCATATAAAAAAGGTCTTTTACTACAATACAACGCTGTTTTAACTAGTAGTAACAGTTATAATTGGAATTTTAATATTCTTAAAAGTTTGTCTAATAATGAAAATATTGGCGAACTAGAATATTTTCCAGATATATTGCATAAAATTTCTACAAAAGACCTTCAAAGTTTTATAAAAAAAACTATTGATTTTAAAAACATGAAAATAATTTATGAAGATTAAAATCATAGAATTTTGTTGATATTAGACCATTTTATCTTTGAATTTACCACGATAAGTTGTACCTTGTTGTATGTAAAAAAAAATATATTTTATCATAAAAGAGAGTTTACATTTTTTGAATAATGCTTTTTGATAAACTTCAAGTAGTCTCTAACAAGATAGAATAAAAATATTGCGTTATGTAATTTCAAAGAAATATCATTATCAAAGTGATGTTATAAAGAAAGAAGTTAGGAAGAAATAAACAAACAATTCGAAGTAAAAATAATAGATAATGCTTCTTTTTATTCCACTAAAGATAAGGAGTTAGCAAAAAATATTGTCCAGAATTAAATCCTACTGAAAAAATATAACAATGGATGAAAGATAGAATTGCAATGAAGGTTTATGAGACTGTAAATACATTAGAAAACAAAACAAACACTTATATAAATAGTTGAAAATAAGCGCATTAAATTAGTTGCTGAGTGTAAAATTTATCTAAAAACTTTGTGCAGTGTTTTTTAATTATAATGGTATTATTATCAAGTTTTCCCCAAGAAGTAAGAATGAGTGTAGATTTATTAAAATATTAGTTTTTTACACCTACAATTCTTTCCGAAGAAGATATTCTAATTTCTGAAGTATTTTTAGGATAAATAAAATAATATAGAAATAGTTTAAAATAAAATTTAGAGAAATGAAATTAGAAAAAATTATAAATAGTAAAACGTTTTTATCTTTTATTTTTACGATTTGTTGTACTTTTACTATGCTCGCACAAAAAGAAAGATTTAAGACTTCAAAATTAAAGTTAGATGCCTCTAAATATCATAATTTAAGAGGAGGTATTCGAAATTCATTTATCAAGTTCGAACAACAAAAAAAAGGACGTGTCGCTTTTGTAGGAGGCTCAATTACCTATAATGGAGGTTGGCGAGATTCTATTTGTAATTATCTTAAGCAACGTTTTCCTACTACCAAGTTCGAATTTATTGCTGCTGGTATAAGTTCAATGGGAAGTACTCCTGCAGCATTTCGAATAAATCGAGATGTTTTAAATAAAGGTTCCATTGATTTACTGTTTGAAGAAGCAGCCGTTAACGACGAGTTAAATGGACGAACTTCGGAAGAACAAGTAAGAGCGATGGAAGGCATTGTAAGACACGTTCGAGAAAAAAGTCCCACTTCAGATATTGTATTGATGCATTTTGTAAATCCTAAAAAAATGGAAGTTTACAGAAATGGAAAAATTCCCATAGTAATTCAAAATCATGAAAAAGTAGCAAGACATTATAACATTCCTTCAATAAATCTAGCAAAAGAAGTTACAGAAAGAATAGATTATGGAGAGTTTACTTGGAAAGATGATTTTATAAATTTACATCCATCACCATTTGGACAAGGAATTTATTCCAATTCCATCAAGCAATTTCTAGAAAATGCTTGGCAAAAAGATTTTAATATCGATGAAAAAATAATTTCATATAAATTACCAAATATCTTAATAAAAGGCAATTACAATAGAGGAGACTTGTTTTCAATAAAAAAATATGGAAAACAAAAAGGTTGGAAATATACAGAGAATTGGAAACCTTCAGATGGAAAAAGTACAAGAGAAAACTACACAAATGTACCAATGTTACTAAACGATGGTGTTGAAAAAACTTTAAAATTTAAATTTAAAGGAGATACAGTAGGAATTGCAATCGCTGCAGGCCCAGATGCAGGAATAATTGCATGCAAAGTAGATAATGGTCTTTGGGTAAAACACGATCTATACACAAAATGGAGTGCTGGCTTGCACTTACCTTGGTACAAAACATTGGTGGCTGGTTTAGATAATGGAAAACATACTTTAAAAATAAAAGTTTTAAAAGAAAAGAATCCTTTAAGTAAAGGAAATGCCTGTCGAATTCGATATTTTTACGTGAATGGAGAAGAAAACTAAACTTATTTCGAATTTATCGATTTTCAATTTTGTAAAAATAAATTACTCAATAAACATTTTGAGGTCAGTAGATAATTTCATATATTGTAGTCAATAAAATAAGGGAATTATGGATGTTTTTCAAGGAAGAAACCTTTTAGAGTTTACTGAACGCTTCAAAACAGATGATTGTTGTAAAGAATATTTAGCAACTATTAAGTGGAAAGATGAATTCAAATGCATAAAGTGTAGTAACAAAACGAGTCAAATTCGCAAGAATTTTGCACGTACTTGTAATAAATGTAGCCATACAGAAACAGCTTCTGCCAACACTTTATTTCACAAAGTAAAGTTTGGTTTACGTAAAGCTTTTTTTATCTGTTTTGAGATGTCAACCACTACAAAAAGTTTATCAGCAAGTTATATGGGAGTTCGTTTTGGAATCACGGAAAAAACGGCTCGTTTATTTATGCATAAAGTAAGAGAAGCTATGAAATCTAGCGAAAATCATCCAATGAAAGGTAATGTTCATATCGATGAATTTGTAGTTGGTGGTTATGAAAAAGGAAAACCTGGAAGAAGTTATGATAGTAAAAAGAAAAAGGTCGTAACTGCAGTAGAATTAACTGATAAAGGAAAAATAAAAAGAATGTATGCCTTGAAAATAGATAATTTTTCAGCCAAAGAATTAGAGAAAATATTTACCAAACATATTGATGAAAATGCAACAATAACAACTGATTTATGGAAAGGGTATCGTCCTTTATCTAAAGAATATAAGATTACACAAATAGAGAGTGATAATGGTAAAAATTTTATGGCTTTACACACAATGATACATCAAGTAAAATCTTGGATTAGAACAACGTATTCTTGTGTAAGTGACTTTAATATAAATAGGTATTTAGATGAATTTTGTTATCGTTTAAATAGATCTCAAAGCAAGATAAATATCTTTGATAATTTAATTCAAAGAATGGTCAAATCTGATAAAATGTATCAAAACAAAATGATATGTTCTTAACTACTGACCTCAATAAACATTTATAATTTCTTTCTAAACCATTATTTTAAAATAAAAAAAATGCACTTTTAAAAGTGCATTTTTTATAGAAATTGTGTAGCGAGGAGCAGATTTGAACTGCCGACCTCAGGGTTATGAATCCTGCGCTCTAACCAACTGAGCTACCTCGCCTAATTTATTGAGGGTGCAAATATAATTGAATTTTACAGATAAGCAAGAGGTGTTTTTAATTTTTTTTAAATAGAATTAATACTTATCTTGTCAACCTAACAAAATAAATAATGGAAAAAGTAAAATTCGAATTAGAAATTCCTATTCATGCCTCGCCAAACATGCTGTATCAGTATGTATCTTCACCTTCTAATTTACAAGAATGGTTTGCAGATAAAGTCAATTCTAGAGGAAAAATATTCAGTTTTATTTGGGATGGAGTAGAAGAAGAAGCAGAATTAATTACAAAAAAAACAGACGAAAGAATCCGTTGGAAATGGTTAGAAAGCGAAGACGACGAAAGTTTCTTCGAATTAAAGATTCAAGTAGACCCACTTACCAAAGATGTTTCTATAATTGTTACCGATTTTGCCGATAACAAAGATGAGGTAGAAGAAGCAAAACAACTTTGGGAAAATCAAATAGATGAATTAAGACATATCATAGGAGCTTAAATAGCTTTTAAAATATTTATAAAACCAGCAGAATTGCTGTTTTTTTATGCAAAAAATCTTCGAAATTATAGTAGTTTTGTATCTGTAAAAAACTATCAATGATTAATTTTAACGGCGAATTACTTTTTAAAGAAAACGTACAATTATCTATCGATAATAGAGGATTTAAATATGGAGATGGAATTTTCGAAACCATTAAAATAGTAAATAAAAAAGTTGTTTTTTGGGAAGACCATTATTTTCGATTAATGGCCTCTATGAGAATGTTACGAATGAAAATTCCAATGGAATTTACTTTAGAGTTTTTAGAACAAGAAATTTTAAAAACCATAGAAGTACAAGAGGAGGCACTTTCCTTTAGAGCACGATTAAATGTGTATAGAAAAGATGGTGGTTTGTATACGCCAAAAACGAATAAAATAGATTATTTAATTGAAGTTTCTCCAAGCAATAACCAAACAAAAGAAACCTATCAAATAGACGTTTTTAAAGATTTTTATAACTATTCTGGACTTTTATCAACCATAAAAACCAATAACAGAATGGTAAATACATTGGCAAGTATCTTTGCAGATGAAAACGAACTAGACAATTGTATTTTACTAAATGAAAGAAAAGGAGTCGTAGAAGTTGCGAACGGAAATATTTTTATTGTAAAAGACAATCTTGTTAAAACACCTGCTTTAACAGAAGGCTGTATCAAAGGAATTATAAGAAGTAAAGTAATGGATATTATTAAAAATAATAAAGAATTTACTTTAGAAGAAACTGTAATTTCTCCATTTGAAATTCAAAAAGCAGATGAAGTTTTTATCACCAATGCAATTGTGGGAATTCAGCCAGTAACCAATTATAAGAAGAAATCGTTTACAACAGAGTTTGGAAAAAAATTGAATAATAATTTAAGAGTTTTACAGATTGCTGGAAAATAATCTTTAAAATATTTTTAGTGCGTTCGAGCAGACTTGGAGTTTATCTTGAGCGAAGCCAAAGACACTCGCTTTTTATTTGCTTTAGGTTTAGGGCAATAAAAGAGCTCAAACAAATGCTTTAATCCCTAACGCGATTACTCAATTCTATAAATTAAGAAGAAGATAATAATAATCAATTCAAATTAAAATCTTCAGGGGCATTTGCCCATAATTTATAGTTTCCACCTTTTTGAAGTAGTTTATTTTTCCAAAGATCTTGCTCATCTAATGTAAAAACGTTTTCGAAATCATTTTCGGAAACAAACCACGAATTTTCTTTAATTTCATTTTCTAACTGTCCTTTACTCCAGCCAGTATAACCTAAGAAAAAGCGAATATCGCTTTCCTCTAACAAACCTTCGTTTAGCAATTTTTTAAGTTGTTTAAAATTACCGCCCCAAAAAATACCATTAGAAACTTCTAGGCTGCCATCCAATAATTCAGGAATTTTATGTACAAAATATAAATTGTCTTGTTCTACAGGTCCCCCTTCATATACATTAAAATTGCAACGCACATCTGGCACCAAGTCATTAACAGAATATTCTAAAGGTTTGTTTAAAATAAAACCAACTGTATTGTTTTCTGTATGCTCTGCTAACAAAATAAGTGCTCTATTAAAAGAGCTATCGTTTAAAATGGCAGGTTCTGCAACCAATAGTTTACCCTTTTGTAGTTTTACTTTTTTCATCCATTAGATTTTATAGGTAAGATAGGAAAAATATAGAATAAAAAAACTCCCTTAAAAAAGAGAGTTTTTATATTATTTAAAACTGTAATAATAATTAGTTTACAGCATCGCTTAATCCAGCTCCAGCTTTAAATTTTGCTACATTTTTAGCAGCAATTTGAATCGTTTTTCCAGTTTGTGGATTTCTTCCACTTCTAGCAGCTCTGTTAGATACTGAAAAAGTTCCGAATCCTACTAAAGCAACTTTTTCACCTTTTTTCAAAGAAGAAGTTACGTTACCTGTAAAAGACTCTAAAGCTGCTTTAGCTGCTACTTTAGAAATTCCTGCATCTGCAGCCATTGCATCGATTAAATCTGACTTGTTCATAATAAATTGATTTTTAAAATTAATTGAATAAAATATTTTTTTGCTTAAAAGCTTAACAAATATAGACGGATTGTGGGTTTACGCAAATTTGCCCCCCAAAAAAGTGCCCTTTTGTTAATAAAAGTATGCAAATTGTTAATAAAGCAAGTGTTGAAATTCCAAAAACCCTAAAAACCCCACGAATAAAGGCTTTACAACATTTTTGCTTCAGCACTAAAATGAAAGCCATTTAGCAAACTTTTTGCATCCATTTTTTTCTTTCCAGAAAGTTTAATTTCGTCTATAATAATGTATCCTTTATCGACAGCAACTTTCAATTGTTTTTTAGAGCTTATTATTTTTCCAGACTCAAAATTATGGTTTTCTTCCTCTTTTTGAACCTCGTAAATTTTCGCAGAGATTTCTTCGTTATTATTATATATAATTGTCCAAGCTGCAGGAAATGGATTTAAACCACGAATTTTATTATAAATATTCTCTAAAGAATCATTCCAATCGATTCTGCAGTTTTCAGGATTTAATTTTGGAGCAGATTTTTCTTCTAAATGGGGTTGTTTCGTCGTTTTTACATCTCCTTTCTTTATGAAGTCTACAGTTTGGGTAACCAAGTCTGCACCTAAATACATTAATTTGTCATGTAAAGTTCCCACAGTTTCGTCTTTGGTAACTTCCATCTCATGTTGTAAAATAATCTCTCCTGTGTCAATTTTATCATCAATAAAAAAGGTGGTAACCCCAGTTTTCGTTTCTCCATTTACAATTGCCCAATGGATAGGAGCAGCACCTCTATATTCTGGTAATAAAGAAGCGTGCAAATTAAAAGTTCCATATTTTGGCATTTGCCAAACCGATTTTGGTAACATTCTAAATGCCACCACAATTTGTAAATTGGCATTTAAATCTTTTAATTCTTTTGTAAACGCTTCACTTTTTAGATTTGTTGGTTGTAAAATATGTAAATCTTTAGATTTTGCATATTTCTTAACTGCAGACTCATTTAATTTTCTTCCTCTTCCTGCAGGTTTGTCTGGGGCAGTAATAACCCCAACAATTGTATAATTTTTTTCAACTAAATTTTTAAGAATCGTTACTGCAAAATCTGGAGTTCCCATAAAAACGATGCGTATATCTCTCATTTTATTTATTTTGAAATTTATTTTGATGATTTAATATTACCTTATTCAACGCCAAAAGGTTTCGCAAATGTATTAAAATCTCTTGCTCGTTACTATTTAAAGAATCGCTAATTTCTTTTGATGTTAGCATTTTTTCAACCTTTAAAAGAGCCATTATTTTTTTGGAAAGATCTTCTTCTTCAATCATTTTTACTTCCGATAAACAAACATCACAAATTCCACATTTTTCTGAAGTATTTTCATCGAAATAAGAGAGTAGTTGCTTACTTCTACAAAGTGTATCATTTTTTATAAAACTGACTAAATCTTTTGCCTTCCTACTTTTTTGAAGTAAAAACTGTTTCATATCTTTAGAAAAGCGATTAATTGTTATATTATCTTCTCTGGGAACCAAAAATAAAAGTGAAGAAGCCGCTTTAACAGGAATATATTCTACAAATTCTAAATCTTGTAATTTTTTTAAATTTTCGATTACTTTTTTAGAAGTAATACGTGCTTTTTTGGCAATAAAAAACTCATCAATTTTAATTTCATTTTCAAAAAGACCTCCATAAGTTCTTAGTAAAACTCCAATAAAGGTCTTTAGAGATTGGTTTTTTTCTCCGAATTTTAAAATGGAAGAATGGTGTGTCGTAAATTTTAAAGTAGATTTTTTATTATAATTGTCGGTAAGTTCTATAATTCCGTAATTAGAAATTATTTTAAGAACAGCATCTGTTTTTAAAACAGAAAAATTATATTTTTTAGAAAATTCTAAAATATTAAAATCAAACGATGTTTCTGCAATTTCGCCATTTGCAATTCTAAAATATTGATAGAGTTTTTTATGAATTTCTTTAATTTCTGCAATTGTGGGCAACGATTTTTGCAATTGTTCTTTAAACATTAAAATATCGTGCTCGTTATACAAAAGTGCTGCGAACGATTTCTTATTGTTTCTACCAGCTCTACCTGTTTCTTGCACATAATTTTCTACGCTAAAAGGCAAGTTGTAATGTATTACCAAACCTACATTTGCCTTATCTATACCCATTCCAAAAGCATTTGTGGCGACAATTATGGGTGTTTTTTCTGTCATCCAATTGTCAAAAGAAATTTGCTTTTTAATTTTAGATAAACCAGCGTGATAAAAACTACTTTTAAATTTGTTTGCGTTTAAGAAATTAGCAATTTCTTCTGTTTTTTTTCTGGAATTTACATACACAATCGCTGGCGATTTTGTTTTTGTAAAAATTTGCAACAAGCGTTGTAACTTATCTTCAATTTTAAAAACTTGATAAGCTAAATTTTTTCTTGAAAAAGATTTTCGAAATATTTTTACATTTTTTAGCTCTAAATTATCTTCAATATCTTTAAGAACTCTCTTATTTGCAGTTGCTGTTAAGGCAATAAAAGAAACAGTAGCATTTATATCTCTTAGAATTTTTATGTTTCTGTAAGAGGGTCTAAAATCGTGGCCCCATTCCGAAATACAATGTGCTTCGTCAATCGCAACTAAATTCAGGTTTACTTCTTTTAATTTTTCCTGAATCAAAGGCGATTGCAATCTTTCTGGAGAAATGTAAAGGAATTTTACGTTTCCAAATTTTATATTATCGAAAAGTGTTATAATTTCATCTGGGCTATTTCCAGAAGGAATCGTAACTGCTTTTATATGTAATTTTTTAAGATTCTCTACTTGATCTTGCATTAAGGCAATTAGTGGCGAAATTACTAAGCAAGTTCCTTCTTTTACTAAAGCAGGAACTTGAAAACACAGCGATTTTCCACCACCAGTTGGCAACAATGTAATTACATCTTTTTGCTCTAAAACAGCAGTTATTATTTCTTTTTGAGGTGTTCTAAATTCCGAAAAACCCCAATATTGGGCGAGTATTTTTTCAGGAGACATCATAAATCGCAAGAAAGCGAATTTAAAATAAAATTTGTTCTTTTTTCAACAGTTCCAAAAGGTACATCTATAATTTTGTAGCCTAATTCTTCGTAAGCTTCCACTAAAAATTTGTCTATGGTTACAGATTGCTCGAAAGTTTCGTAACGTTCGTTATCTGTGGTGTGAATTTCTTGCCAAGGAGAAAAATGAAAAATACAATCGTATTTATATTTTTTACATTTCTCTATAAAAAAAGGCGGATATGAAGTTTTAAAATAATTCATATAAGCATGCACATCTGGAATTCCTCTATCAAAAAAAACAAGTTCGTGGTTGGTTTTTTCTGCAATTTTGTATTGGTTTTCTCTACCTTCTAATAACATGGTGCTAAAAAGAAGCGGTTCTGTTAAAAAAAGTTGATCGATACCTTCTTCTTTTGCTTTTAAAATAACTTCTCTAGAAATTTCTTCCATACAAAAAAAGTCTCTGGAAATAAGGCTGTTAAGAACAGATGTTTTGCCAGTTCCTGGGCCACCAATAAGCACAATTTTTTTCTGCATTTTACAAAAATAAATCATTCCCTTTATAAAACTAATTTTTAATGTAATTTTGTGGCTTGCTATTTATAAATAGTTTATCAAATTTTTAAGAATATTATGAGTAAAAAAAGCGAATTTTATAGCAAATTAAAAGTACAATTAGACGATACTACTAGTTTTCCTGCAGATTATTTATACAAGTTTATTGTGCCTACGACTAAAAATCAGGTTACAGAAGTAGAAGATATTTTCGACAATAGAGGAGCTGTTATTACCACCAAAAAATCGAAAACAGGAAAATATGTAAGTGTTTCTATTATTTTAAAGATAGAAAATTCAGACGAAGTAATTTCGTTTTATAAAAAAGCAGAAAAAATAGAAGGAATTATATCTTTATAATGTTATTATTATGAAAAACAGCGTTTTATTAATTATTTTTTTATTATTAACGATTACAGTTTTAGGACAAAATAAGTCGAAAACTTTACTAACGATAGATGGCGAAAAAATAACTGTCGAAGATTTTAAACGTGTTTACGAGAAAAATTTAGATGTTATCGATAACGAAGAGTCTAAAGATGTTACTAAAAATTTAGAGCTTTTTATCAATTATAAATTAAAAGTAAAAGAAGCATATCAATTACAATTAGATACTTTACCATCTTATAAAAGAGAAATAGAAACGTATAGAAACCAGCTTTCTGCACCTTATATGCAAGATACTACTTTTATAAAAGATTTGGTAAAGGAAGTGTATGCAAGAACTAAAAAGGAAGTTAAGGCGAAACATATTTTGGTAAGAATTCCTAAAGATGCCACACCAAAAGATACTTTAATAGCCTATCAAAAAATAATGAAAATTAGAAATAGAATTATTAACGGCGAAGATTTCGAAGCGGTTGCTTTTGCAGAATCTGAAGACAATTCTGCCCAAGGCGATCCTAAATCTGGTAGAAAAGGAAATAAAGGAAACTTGGGTTATTTTTCTGCTTTCGATATGGTTTCAGAATTTGAAGATGTTGCCTACAATACTAAAATTGGCGAAGTTTCAAAACCATTTAGAACCCAATTTGGGTATCATATTTTAAAAGTAGATGCCCAAAGACCCTCTTTAGGAGAAGTACAAGTTGCACATATTTTAGTTGCAGACACAACTGCAGTTGGTAAAAAGAAAATAGACGAAGTGTATGCAAAACTTCAAAAAAATGGAAATTTCGAAGCGTTGGTAAAACAATATTCAGAGGATAGGAATTCGAAAGAAAATGGAGGTAAATTAAGAAAGTTCCGAAAAAGAAGAATGTTAAAGTCTATAGAAGATGCCGCTTTTTCACTTAAAAATATTGGAGATTATGCAGCACCAGTAAAAACACGTTTTGGATGGCATATTATAAAATTGGTTAAAAAGTTTCCAGTAAAACCATTTAACGAATTAAAAAAAGAACTTACCAATAAAATTAAAAAAAGCTCTAAAATGCAATTATCGGAAATAACTGTAATTAATAAATTGAAAGCAAAATATTCGATTACAGAAAGCGAGAAAGCAAAGAAAATATTGGATAGAAAAAACATTCGAGCGATTCCAAAAGACTCTTTACAAAATGTTATTTTAAAAATAAACGATAAAGAAATAACACAAGAATCTTTTATTAATTATATTCGAAATAGAAGACACAAACCTGTGTATTTACTGTTTGATATGTTTAAAAATAAAGAAATTTTAGCATATTATAAAGAAAATTTAGTTTATACAGAACCAGAATATGCATATACTTTAAAAGAATACGAAGATGGTTTGTTACTTTTCGAATTAATGCAACAAAAAATTTGGAACGCTTCTTCCAAAGATACTTTAGGATTAAAGAAATATTTCGAGACGAATAAAAATAAATATCCATCTAAAAAGTTGAAAAACAATAGAGGAGAGGTAATGAATGATTATCAAAACTTTTTAGAGAAAAATTGGATTGCAGATTTAAGAAAAAAGAGTAAAATAAATGTAAATAAAAGACAACTTAAAAAACTAATTAAATTTTACGAGAAAAAATAATGAGATTTTTACTAATTGTTTTTTGTGTACTTACATTTTTTTCATGCGACTATTTTAGCGTGAAAGAAAAAGAAACTTCTTCTTCGGAAATTGTTGCCATTGTAAATACAGACAAGCTGTTTAGAGAAGATTTAAAAAATATTTTACCAGCCAATATTTCTAAAGAAGATAGTTTAGTATTGGTAAAGAGCTACATACAAGATTGGGCAATTAAAAAACTTCTTTTAAAAAAAGCAGAAAATAATAGCACATTAGAAAGCCTAAAGGAAATAGATGTTTTAGTAAATGATTACAGAGAAAGTTTATTGATTAATACATATAAATCGGAAATTATCAATCAAAAATTAGATACTATTATTTCGGAAGAAGAGGTAGAGCGTTATTATAATTTAAACAAAAAAAATTTTAAATTAAATGAAGAGTTGGTAAAAGCTAAATATTTATCGTTTGATAAAGATTTAAAGGACAAAAGAGAAATTATACAACTTTTTCAATCAGACGATATTGAAGATTTAGAAGAATTGGAAAGAAAGCAATTAAGTTTTAAAACTTACGATTTAAACGACTCGGTTTGGACAGAAGTAGATAAGATTTTGTTAAAACTACCTTTTTCTAAAGAAAATCTGTTAAAAAAAACAAAATTCATTCAAAAACAAGATTCATTAGGTTTATATTTGGTGGCTATAAAAGATGTTTTATTAAGAAACGAAATAGCACCTTTAAGTTACATAGAATCTAAAATAAAACAAATGATTTTACATAAGCGTAAAATCGAATTAATAAGAGATATAGAAAAAATAATAGTAAAAGATGCCACACAAAATAACAATTTTAAAATATATTAAATTTCTACCAGTTATTGCCTTTCTTTTTATAGGCCCTCAAACACTACATGCACAAAAAGTAAAAATAGATGGTGTAGCAGTTGTTATTGGAAAGAATATTGTTTTAGATTCAGATATATCTAAGTTTCAAGAAGAAGTAAAACGTTCAAGTGAAGGTAAAGTTACTTTTACAGATTGCGAAATGTTAGAAGAATTAATGCAACAAAAACTATTATCACATCATGCAGTAATAGATAGCGTTACAGTAACAGATGCAGAAGTTAATGCAAAAGTAGAGAGAAGTATACAATATTTTACTCAACAATTGGGGTCATTAGATAAAGTAATAAAATCTTATGGATTTAATGATTTAGACGATTTAAAAGGAGAATTATACAGCGTTCAAAAAGAAAATATTTTAATAGAAAAAGAGCAGTTAAAAATTACTGAAAAAGTAGATGTAACTCCAGAAGAAGTTCGTTTGTATTATAATGGTTTAAAAGATGCAGGAGAATTGCCAGAATTTACTGCAGAAGTCGAGTTGGCTCAAATCGTATTAAAAGCGGAACCATCAAAAGAAGAAGTAGATAGAGTTATTGCAACGTTAAACGAAATTAAAAAGGAAATTGAAGATGGCGCAAGTTTTAAAATGAAAGCCGTTATTAATTCTCAAGATCCTGGGGTTGTTCAAAATGGAGGGAAATACCCAATTACAAAAGAATCTAATTTTATTAAAGAATTTAAAGAAATGGCTTTTAGTTTAGAGGTTGGTGAAATTTCTGAGCCATTTAAGTCTAATTTTGGTTATCATATTATGCAATTGCATGAAATTAAAGGAAATACTAGAGTTGCTTCACATATTTTAATGAAGCCTTCAATTCCAGATAGTAAATTAAAAGAAACGCAAAGAAAATTAGAAGAAATTAAGCAAGACATTAAAGATGGTAAAATTACTTTCGAAGATGCTGTTAAAAAATATTCAGAAGATAAAGCTTCAAAAAACAATGGAGGGCTTATTTTAAACCCATATACAGGAGAATCTAAATTCGATTTAACAAGAATGGATCCTGCGTTTTATGCAAGAGTTAATGATTTAAAAACAGGAGAAATGACCGACGTTTTTTATGATGAATCTAGTACTGGAGAAAAAATGTATAAGTTTATCTTAATGAGAGAAAGAACAGATACACATACAGCAGATATTGTAGAAGATTATGTGAAAATTCAAGATTTAGCACTAAAGAAAAAGAAAGAAGAAATTATAGAGAAGTGGTCTAAAGATAAAATTAAAGATACTTATATTAAAATTTCGAAAGACCATGCTTCTTGTAAGTTTAAAAAGAATTGGAAAAAAGAAATAAATAATAAGTAATGTCAAACGTGCAAGCTGTTAAGAATTTAGTTGATAAATACGAGCAACTACAATTTGAAATTGGGAAAGTAATTATTGGGCAACAAGAAGCTGTAAACTTTACTCTATTATCTATATTTTGTGGAGGACACTCTTTATTAATTGGAGTTCCTGGTTTGGCAAAAACATTATTAGTAAATACAGTTTCAGATGCATTGGGATTAAACTTTAAAAGAATTCAGTTTACGCCAGATTTAATGCCTTCAGATATTTTAGGAAGTGAAATTTTAGATGAAAACAGACAGTTTAAATTTATAAAAGGACCTATTTTTTCGAATATTATTTTAGCAGATGAGATTAATAGAACACCACCAAAAACGCAAGCAGCTTTATTAGAGGCAATGCAAGAGCGTTCTGTAACAGTTTCTGGAAACCATTATAAATTAACATTGCCATTTTTTGTATTGGCAACTCAAAACCCAATTGAGCAAGAAGGAACATATCCTTTGCCAGAAGCACAATTAGATAGGTTTATGTTTTCTATTAACTTAGAATACCCAACCTTTAGTGAAGAAGTACAGGTTGTAAAAAATACAACATCAAGTTTTCAAAATAAGATAAATTCCATTTTCTCTGGAGCAGAAATTGTAGAAATTCAGAATTTAATACGTAAAATACCAGTTGCAGATAATGTGATTGAATATGCAGTTCGTTTGGTTGGTAAAACAAGACCAAAATCTCCAGAAGCAACAGAATTGGTAAAATCTTACTTAGATTGGGGTGCAGGGCCAAGAGCTTCACAAAACTTAATTTTGGCAGCAAAAGCGCATGCTGCAGTAAATGGTAAATTTTCTCCAGATATCGAAGACGTAAAAGCAGTTGCAATTCCTATTTTATCTCACAGAATTGTAAAGAATTACAAAGCAGAAGCAGAAGGAGTTACCATTCAAAAAATTATAAATTCGTTGTTATAAAAAACGAATTAGATTATAAAAAAAATACAGCTTTGGCCGTATTTTTTGCGATTTAAAATAAATTTTATGCTTCTTCTTTTATTTCGTTTTCAAAAAAACTAAAAACATTTCCTCCATAACGTTTATCGTAACTATGTTTTTCGTGTGTAGATAAATCTGTGTGTTTAGAATGTTCTACAATTAAAATTCCTTCTTCATTTAGCATTTTTTTTTCAAAAACTAAATTTACAATTTTTAAGAATTGTTCTTTTTCGAAATCGTAAGGCGGATCTGCAAAAATTACATCAGCTTTTAAAGAAGTTTTTTCTAAAAACTTATAAACATCACTTTTATAGGTATTAATGTCTAAGTTAAACGCTTTTGAGGTTTCATTAATAAATTTAATACAGCCATAATGTGCATCAACAGCATAAATGGTTTTGGTACCTCTAGAGGCAAATTCGTAGCTAATATTTCCTGTACCTGCAAATAAATCGATTACAGAAATGGCATCGAAATAATAGGTATTGTTTAAAATATTAAACAACGATTCTTTTGCCATATCTGTTGTGGGTCTAACAGGTAAATTTTTAGGCGCAGATAAACGTCTCGATTTTAATTTTCCAGAAATAATTCTCATTCGCCTAATAGTATAAAATTCGTGTGTGTTTCTAAATTTAATTCTTTAAAAATAGGATTTTTGCTTTCTAAAAAATACAAATTTTTAATGTATTTGTAGGTTATTTTGTATAATCTTGAATTTAAAATGATGTCTCCTAATAAATACAATGGAAATTCGTTAGTATCTAATTTTAATTGTTCTGCAACGAATAAAATATAATATAAAAAATCTTCATTAGAAGTATATGTAAAAGAGTTGTAGAGCAGTAATTTTTTATTTTCTAAAACAACAATATCGAAAGTGGTTTTAGAAACATGTACATACATTGTTTTTGTATCACTCTTATTCTGTTGAATTAACTTATCAATCAATACAGAACTATGATGTTTGTAATTAAACTCTCCAAAATTGTTAAATAGATAGTTGTTTATGTTTACATAAGGTATGTAAACATTTTTTGTATCTATAGTATTAATCTCATCAAAAGTTATAAAATCTGTTGCTAGTGTTTTTATATTTAAATTTAAATAAGAAGATAATTTATCTTCATTAAAATATTCGTTGGGAACTAATGTAGAAAGGTTATTTTGATGAATTACAGCAACATTCGAAAAATCTTGTTGTAAATGAGTATCATTCTTAAAAATATCTTTAATTTTTAACAATAGATTTTCTGGAGTTGCTTGTGTTTCAGGAAAAGTATAAGCAGAGAAATACATATCCTTTTTAGATAATGTATCTTGGATAGAAAAAGAAAATCCATCCAAATTAAATTGGATGGATAAATTTTTATCTTTTGTGTTTTTCAAAATAAGATTGCTATTCTCTTTTCTCACCTTTTTTATCGTAAGAAGTAGGCCAGTTACCACCAGTAGTTACTTCATCTAAAGAACCAACAGAAATATATTCTCCTTTAATTTGATCGGTAGCAATAGCTTCCAATTCTTGTTTAATTAAAGATTCGTTTTCTCCTTTAAGAAGTGCTGCTTTAGGTGTTTTTGCCATAAAAGTAGGTACTACTAAACCAGGTATTTTTTCTACGGTACCAACTTCCAATTCAAATTCTTTTCCTTCTAAACCAGGAACTTTAAACATGTTTTTGTAATCTTTACCTTCAAAATACTTTAAAACAGGCTCATACCCAATAGTATCTGTAACTCTTTTTTCTACATCTACAATAATACCACCACCTTTGTTTACCTTCTCTACAACAGTTCTTGTGTTCGTTAATGCTAATTTAGCAGTATCTACAAAACTAATTAAAGCCGTTTTATTAGCTGTGTATTTTCCAGTCGCTTCGTAATGTTTTACTTCAGCATCTCTAATTATTTTAAGATTTTCTACAACTTTAGCAAATTTTTTAACTTTAGCTTTGTTAAAATTGATGGGCTCCATAATTCCATTGTAAATCTTAATTCCTAAAAATATTGCTACGAAAAGTAGTAATAAAGAAGCTAACCAACGTAACTTTAAAGGTAAAAACTTAACTATAACAATAGCTAAAAGCACAGCTACTAATACTGCTGCTAAAATCATTCCAATTAATCCCATTTTTAATATTTTTTTAATAGTCTTATCGCAAATCTACAATTTTTTTTTAATGATAAAAACTTTTATTTACAAATCGATGTATCTTTGATGTTTTAAATGCTCTATGATAGAAAAACCAAGCGAATTTAACAGAGAACTTATAAATAAATTTCCACACGAACCTACTTTTAAGCAAGGAAAACTATTAAAACTTCTAAGTGACTTTATTTTTAATGAAGATAAAAATGCTTTATTTTTATTAAAAGGATATGCAGGAACAGGAAAAACAACTACAATAAGTACTTTTGTAAATTGTTTATGGTCTGCAGGTAAAAAAGCGGTTTTATTAGCACCTACAGGAAGAGCAGCAAAAGTAATTGCTTTGTATTCTAAAAGACCAGCATTTACGATTCATAAAAAAATATATTTTCCAAAAAAACAAGCGAATGGTTCTGTAGATTTTGTTTTGCAAACGAATAAGCACACAAATACTATTTTTATGGTAGATGAAGCTTCTATGATTCCAGATGGAAAACAGAATCAGAGTTTTTTCGATTCTAAATCTTTATTAAGCGATTTAATCTCTTACGTATATTCTGGTAAAAATTGCAAGCTTATTTTTATTGGAGATACTGCACAGTTGCCACCTGTAAAACTAAATGTGAGTCCTGCTTTGGAACAAGATACATTAACATACGACTATCAAAAAAACGTAGCAGAAATAGAGTTAGATGAAGTAATGCGTCAGCATGAAAACTCAGGAATTTTAGCCAATGCAACTAACTTAAGACTCTTACTACAAAACCAAGGAGATTCTTTTCAATTTGATGTAAATTTCCCAGATATAAAAAGATTAGAAGATGGTTATGATATTGAAGATGCCATTGTAAGAGCTTACGAAAATGAAGGAGTTGAAGATACTGCGTTTATCGTGCGTTCTAATAAAAGAGCCAACCAGTACAACCAACAAATACGTTATAATATAAGAGGGCAAGAAAACGAAATTTCTGCTGGAGATTATATTATGATTGTAAAAAACAATTATTATTGGTTAGATGAATCGTCTAAAGCTGGTTTTATTGCCAATGGAGATATTTGCCAGGTTTTAAAAATATTTTCTATTAAAGAATTGTATGGTTTTAAATTTGCGGAGGTAGAAATAAAAATGATAGACTATCCAGAGATGCAACCTTTCGAAACAGTGTTGCTTTTAGATACATTAACGAGTGAAAGTCCGTCTTTAAAATACGAAGAGTCAAATAAACTATACGAAGCTGTAAAAGAAGATTATGCGCATGAAAAATCGAAATATAAACAGTTTTTGGCGATAAAGAAGAACAAATATTTTAATGCCTTACAAGTAAAGTTTTCGTATGCAATGACGTGTCATAAATCTCAAGGAGGACAATGGAAAACCGTTTTTATAGAGCAACCTTATTTACCTGATGGTGTTTCGAAAGAATATTTTAGATGGTTATACACAGCCATAACAAGAGCGCAAGAAAAACTGTATTTAATTGGTTTTAAGGACGATTTTTTTACTGAATAGGGTATTAAGAATGAAGAATCAAGAATTAAGTATTGATTATTAAGTTTCAAGTTTCAAAATTTTCTCGCAAAGTCACAGAATTTTATATTTGTTAGATGCCACTTAAAATTTTTCTCTCGCAAATTCACAAAGTCGCAAAGATTTTTTTTAAGCGTTTATTTTGTTAAATCTTAATTAAAAAGAATTACTAAATTTCTGAAAGAATTTATTGAAGTTATTCTAAAAACTTCCAACTTCCAACTCCTTACTTCAACAAATAAGCCATATTTATGGAGCCATATTTATGCCCATTATTAAAACGTAAACCTTTAGATTTATTAGAATTGAAATTAAAAGTGTATCCAAAATTGAATCTATTTGACGTAAACTTTAAACCAATTTCTAAACCAAAAACCAGTGGCTCAAGTTCGTTGGTAACTTCACTATTTTTATTTAAAAAACTTCCTTGTAATGTAGCATCATAAAGAGCATATCTAATAGATGGTTTTATAAAAAAGAAAGATTCTACTTCACTAAAATAACTGGTGTTTACATTATTAAAATTAGAATTAAAAGCAATTGAATTGACTAAGTTTTGCAAAGACTTAAAGCCAATTCTTCCGTAAAAACCAGTAGAAAAATTTGTAAAAACAGTTCCTATTTTTGCGGAATTTACCCAAGAAACATCCAAATGATTCGAATTATCTTTTAGTAGATGCCTATTAAATTCGAAATTAAAATTTAATGCAAGAGCATTTTTTACCTGATATTTCCAACCAACAGCTTCTCTAAAACCATAAATATTATGAATAAAATCTTGTAATTCTTTTCCATAAGCGTAAGTACCAAGAACTCCTAATTGTACAGAAGTTTTAAAATTTTGGTTGTTTTTATAAATTCTATTCAACCCGAAACTTCCATATAAATACGCAGCAAAAGGCCTGTCTTGTTCTTCTTTAGAAATAACAATTGCCTTATATGGAGAATACATTTTGTGTCCAATACTCCATTCGAAAATTCGCTTTTCTAAATTTTCTTTTTTGCATTTAGAGAGGTATTTGTAAGATAAAAACATTCCATTTGTATAATAGCGGTCGTTTTTTACAGAAGTGTACAAATCGTTTTCTGTGATAAAACTAATTTCTTTCGAAAATTTCTGTTGAGAAAAATTATTTATTGTTGCGAATACAAATAAAATGAAGCTTGTTTTTTTCATAAAGAACAAATATAGAAGAATGTTATTAAACTTCTGTAAATTGATGTTTTTTTAACCCTCTAAATAAAAAAAAGTAGTTATTTTTAGACCAACATATAATATAGGTATTTATGAAGAAAGGGTTAACTGCAGAAGACTTCGAAAAAATTGAAACAAACAAAGAATTATTAACACTTATAGAAAATAAAAGTGTTTTATTTAACAAGGTAAATAAAACACTTTCTTATACAAAAGAATTAAAACTACTTCAAATAGAACTGGTAAAATTACAAAGATGGATTT
Source organism: Polaribacter cellanae (assembly GCF_017569185.1). Classification (NCBI taxonomy): domain Bacteria; kingdom Pseudomonadati; phylum Bacteroidota; class Flavobacteriia; order Flavobacteriales; family Flavobacteriaceae; genus Polaribacter; species Polaribacter cellanae. Next base: position 192,161 of record NZ_CP071869.1, read on the forward strand.
CTAAAGAAAATAAACGTGTGGCTGTTATTTTCGAAGGAAGAGATGCTGCAGGAAAAGGTGGTAATATCAGACGATTTATGGAACATTTAAACCCTAGATCTAGTCGATTGGTGGCATTAAATAAACCAACAGAAGTCGAAAAAGGACAATGGTATTTTCAACGATATATTAAAGAATTACCAAACCCTGGAGAAATAGTTTTCTTTGATAGAAGTTGGTACAATAGAGCTGTTGTAGAGCCTGTTATGGGGTTTTGTACAGAAGAACAATACAAAGAATTTTTAGTGCAAGTACCAGAATTCGAACACATGATGTACGAAGATGGGTTAATTATTATAAAGTTTTGGTTGTCTATCTCGAAAGACGAACAATTAAGACGTTTCGAAGCACGAAAAGAAAACCCTTTAAAGCGTTGGAAATTTAGCCCTGTTGATAAGCAAGGACAAATTCTTTGGGACAAATACACGCATTACAAAGCAGAAATGTTTTCTAAAACCCATACGTCTTACAGTCCTTGGATGATGGTAAAAACAAACGATAAAAAAGTAGCCAGACTAGAAGCAATTAGACACGTAATTTCTCAGTTCGATTATGATGGAAAAAGAGACGCAAAAACGGCAATTACGCCAGATCCAAATGTAGTAATGAGGTATTATCGTTCTAACAATAATTTAGATTAAAAGAAATGGGAAACAAACTAACAACAAAACAAGTAAATAAATTAAATACAAAAAAAGGACTTCTAGCACTTTTGTCTAAAGATCCCTTAAATATAGAAAGAGGTTTACGTTATGTAGATTATCAGAAGAAATTAAAGAAGCTTCAAGTAGAATTAATTCGTTTGCAAAAATGGGCGATTAACAACAACGAGCGTATTATTGTTGTTTTTCAAGGAAGAGATGCCGCTGGAAAAGGTGGAGCCATAAGAAGATTAACAGAGCGTATTAACCCACGTCACATGCGAATTGTAGCACTTTCTAAACCTACAGAAGACGAGAAAACTCAATGGTATTTTCAAAGATATGTAGAGCAATTTCCAAAAGCAGGAGAAATTGTATTTTTCGATAGAAGTTGGTACAATAGAGCAGTTTTAGAACCCGTTAACGGTTTTTGCACACAAAAAGAGTACGATGTTTTTATGAATCAGGTAAATGATTTCGAAAGGATGATTTTAGAGTCTGGCATTCACTTGGTAAAAATATACATGTCTATTTCTAAAAAAGAACAAGCCAAACGTTTCGCAGAAATTAAAAGCAATCCATTAAAACAATGGAAAATGACAAAGTTAGATGAACGAGCGCAAGATTTGTGGGACCAATATACAGAATACAAAAATATAATGTTCCAAAAAACAAATACAGAAAATTCGCCATGGAAAATTATTAGAGCAAATAGAAAAACAGAAGCCAGAGTAAACGTTATAAATCACGTTTTAAAGAGCATTCCTTACGACAGAGATATAGAAGTTTAAGAAAAATTTGTTTTTGAACCTCACTAAAAATAAAATGCATTTCTGCAGCAATTTGGCGATTCGTTTTTAAATACATTTCTTTTCTTTCTGGAGTATCGTCAAACGCTTTTGGGTCTACAAAAGGTAAATGAAACCTTTCGATAGCAGTTGGTATAAAAGGGCAATTTTTATCTGCATTATTACAAGTAGTAATGGCAATAAAAGGTTCTTTATTTTCTGGATGATCGAATCTCTTAGAAAATCCAAGAATGGTTTTTCTGCTGCCAGCAAACGAAATTAAATATTTAGGATTTTGGTGAGAAAAATCTGCAACCTGAAAATCGAAACCTGCTTTTTGTAATGTTTTTACAGTATTTCTATGAAATGCAGTAACCTCTGTTCCTCCAGAAAAAGAATGGATATTTAACTTGAAGTAATGTGCAGTGTAAAAACCCCAAACTTGCCCAAGCTGACTTCTTCTCGAATTATGAGTGCAGATAAAATTAAGGTTTACAACACCATTTTTTAAGTACTCTTTTACGATTGCTTCCGAAATTTTAAAAAGTAAATTTTTTCTTTCTTCACTTATATGCACATTTTTTATTGCATTTTTAAAGAAATTTTCGGTGGAAACTATAGAAGTACTTAACATATGACTATTTTTGTAGCAAAAATAAAGATTATTAGGCTTGCCTAAATTAATAAAAAGTTAAGAATGCGTTTAGAAATTGGAAATAAAGTAGCTGTTTTAGACGATGTTTTAAAAGGAAAAGTCGTTAATATTAATAAAGATATAATTTCTGTAGAAACAGAAGATGGTATGGTTTTTAATTTTGATGAAAAAGAATTGATTCGAATCGACACAGAACAACACAAATTATCGAAATTTTCTGATATTAACAACCCTATTTTACAAGAGAAAATTTCTGATGTGAAAAAGAAACCAAGTCATTTTAAAAAAGAGAAACAAGAAGTAATTATGGAAGTCGATTTACATATAAATCAACTTGTAAAATCTACCAGAGGTTTAGATAATTACGATATGATAAATCTTCAATTAGATACTGCAAAACGAAAAGTAGAATACGCGATAAACAAACGAATTTCTAAAATTGTTTTTATCCATGGAGTAGGGGAAGGAGTTTTAAAATCGGAATTGCAATCGCTCTTAAATAAATATCCTGTAAAATATTACGATGCTTCCTACAAAAAATATGGTTTAGGAGCTACTGAGGTTTATATTTATCAGAATGTACAGCATTAACATAGAAAACGTATTTTTGTAAGATGAAAACAGTCTATTTAGACAATGCAGCAACAACACCCATAGCTAAAGAAGTTATAGAAATAATGCGAATTTCTATGGCAGAAAATTTTGGAAATCCTTCTTCTACACATCAATTTGGTAGAAAAGCAAAATCTGCAGTAGAAACTGCACGCAAAAATATCGCAAAACATTTTAATGCAACTGCCAGCGAAATTATTTTTACTTCCAGTGGAACAGAAGCCGATAATTTAATTTTACAAAATGCAGTTTTAAATTTAGGAGTTACTCGAATAATAACTTCAAAAATTGAGCACCATGCAGTTTTACATACCTGCGAATATTTACAAAAAACACATACTATTTCTTTAGAATTTGTAAATATTGATGAATTTGGAACCATCGATTTAACAGATTTAGAGCATATTTTAAAATCATCGAAAGAAAAAACGTTGGTTAGTTTAATGCTTATAAATAACGAGATTGGCAATATGCTTCCAGTGGAAGAAGTTGGCTATTTATGTAAAAAGAACAATGCATTGTTTCATACAGATGCTGTGCAAGCAGTTGGTCACTATAATTTAGATTTACAAAAACAAAACCTAGACTTTTTAGTTGCAAGCGCACATAAATTCCATGGGCCAAAAGGTGTAGGTTTTGCATTTTTTAGAAAAGGGTTTGGTGTTTTGCCAATGCTTCATGGAGGAGGTCAAGAAAGAGGTGCAAGATCGAGTACAGAAAATGTACACGCTATTTTAGGGATGGAAAAAGCGTTAGATATTTCGATTTCTAATTTAAATAAAGATAAAAACTATATAGAAAGTTTAAAGGTTTATTTTATTTCTGAACTTAAAAAAGTATCAGAAAATATTCACTTTAATGGGCTTTCTTCAGATTTAGATAAAAGTAGTTACACCATTTTAAATGTTCGTTTTCCAATAAAAAACGAGATGTTATTGTTCAGTTTAGATTTGGCTGGAATTGCAGTTTCTGGAGGAAGCGCTTGCCAGAGTGGAAGTAACAAGGGGTCGCATGTTTTATCGGAAATACTTTTTAATGGAGAGGAAAATAAAACCTCTATTCGTTTTTCGTTTTCTAAATTTACCACCAAAGAAGATTTAGATTTTACAATCTCTAAAATTAAGGAGCTGGTTTAGTTTATCTGAGAAAAGTTATTCAGTTATTTGGGCTTGTTTACTAAATAATCCAGTAACTCAATCAGCCAATAACAATTTTACTATTTAAAACAAAAAAGTCCAAACGTAAAATTTTGGACTTTAATTAGATATAAAAAAATATTATTTTCTTTTCTTTTGCTGTGCTTGTTGTTCTTGCGCTTGCTTCATAGCATCGTCTATTCTTTGGCGAAATTTACTTTTCTTCTTTTCTGGACGTTTTTTATTTTCTTCGATTTGTGCATGAATTTTATCTTCATCAATTACAAAATTCTTAATTACTAACATAATTGCTATGGTTAGTAAGTTAGAAACAAAATAATACAAACTTAAAGAACTTGCATAGTTGTTAAAGAAAAATAACATCATAATAGGAGAGAAGTAAATCATATACTTCATCATTTTACTCATATCTGGCATACCTTCTTGAGGTGGAGCTTGCATGTTTGCTTGTTGGCTTTGATTCATTTTCATGTAAAAGAAAATAGCTACAGATGCCAAAATTGGAAATAAACTTACGTGATCTCCATAAAAAGGAATTCTAAATGGTAACTTAAAAATAACATCATAAGAAGATAAATCTGGTGCCCATAAAAAGCTTTCTTGTCTTAATGCAATGTTTGTAGGAAAAAACTTAAATAAGGCAAAAAATACGGGCATTTGTAATAATGCAGGAATACAACCAGACATCATGCTAACCCCTGCTTTTCGCTGAATTGCCATAGTTTCTTGTTGGCGTTTCATCGCGTTTTCTTTACCAGGGTATTTTTCATTTAATGCTGTTAATTCTGGACGAATTACTTTCATTTTTGCGCTCGATAAATACGATTTGTACACCAATGGCGACATAATAATCCGAACAACAATGGTCATTAAAATAATTATTAATCCATAGTTAGATAAAAATCCTTCTAAGAAATTAAAAACAGGATAAAAAACAGTTCTGTTTAAAAAACCGAAAATTCCCCAACCTAAATCAGATGAATTTGCTAAATCTGTTCCTTCGAATTGTTTTGTTTTAAATAAATTATAATCATTTGGGCCATAAAACCATTTCATATTATAATTTAACTCTCCATTAGACAATTCTAAAGATGTTTTTAGTTCGAATCTTTTTGTGAAAACAGTATCAATCTCTTCATTTTTAACTAAATCTGTAGAAGTAATTGTTGCGTTATTAAAAGGTTTGTTAGACAATAAACTAGAAGTAAAAAAGTGTTGTTTGTAAGAAACCCAATCTACATCATTTAACACTTCCGATTTTCCAGCATTTATATAATCTACTTCGTCTTCTGCTTTATAATAGTAATGAGAATACATCGTATTCTCTGTTTTTAAACTTTTTTCGTGACGATAACCATCTAAAGTCCAATCTAAATTAATAGGGTTCGAAGAATTAATTACATTTCCTAAACCTTGAGAACGAATAGAAAAATTAACCAAATAGTCTTTAGGTTTCATTTCGTATCTATACTCCAAAAATTGGGTTTTGGAAACTTTTAATTTTAAAGAAACTACTTGGTTTGCGCCGTTTTTTGTAACAGTTGGCTCAAAAAATAAATCTTTGGTGTTTAAAATTCTATTGTCTGTGGTTCCAAAATTGATGTTAAAAGACGCATTATTGTCTTTAATCATATATAAAGGAAGCGAGTCGTAAGTTTTAAAATTCTTAACTAAAGCCTCTTTTATTTGTCCGCCTTTATTATCAATTGTTAATTTAACAACTTCATTTTCTAAAACAGTAACACCTTTAGAAGCAGAAATTGCACTTTGCGCGAAAGCACCTAATTTATTTTTTAAAACTAATTGTTTAATAGAATCGTTTTCGAAAGTAGTTTCTTTAACAACAGGGTTTGTAGTTGTATTACTTGTTGCCTTTGTAGAATCTACAACTTGTGTAGTATTTGTGTCTGTAGTTGTATCAGGTTTAGGACTATTGGTGTTCATCCACCAAAGAATAATTCCTCCTAATAAAATCATTCCAATAAAAGAATTGAAGTCGAATTTTTTTTGTTCCATGTGTTATTTTAAAATGTCAGTTTGTCATCTTTAAACTTCTTGTCGAAGTAAAAGGCGACAAATGTAGCAAAACAGTATTGTTTTATGTTTATTTTGCTATGATTATTGTTGATATGGTTAGTAGTTCAAATAGTATTCCGTTTTAGAATGTCTCTTCGAGTGCAGTCGAGAAGTTTAGGTTTCGACTGCGCTCAACCCAGACAAGCTATAGTTTCGACTGTTTTAAAGAAGCTTTAATAAAATCTACAAATAAAGGATGCGGTTTTAAAACCGTACTTTTATATTCTGGGTGATATTGTACCCCCACAAACCAAGGATGTGAAGGGATTTCTACCACTTCTACCAAACCAGTTTTCGGGTTTATTCCAGCAGCTTTCATTCCTGCAGCTTCAATTTGCTCTAAATAAGTGTTGTTAAACTCATATCTATGTCTGTGACGTTCGCTAATATTTTCAGATTTGTAAGCAGCATAGGTTTTTGTACCTTTTTTTAGTTGGCAATCCCAAGCTCCTAAACGCATTGTACCTCCTTTTTCAGTCACATTTTCTTGACTTTCCATTAAGTTAATAACAGGATGTTTTGCACTTTTATTCATTTCTGAAGAAGAAGCACCCTCTAAATTTAATACATTTCTTGCGAATTCGATTACAGCCATTTGCATTCCTAAACAAATCCCAAAGAAAGGAATATTGTTTTCACGAGCATATTTTACGGCTCTAATTTTTCCTTCAATTCCTCTATCTCCAAAACCAGGAGCTACTAAAATTCCGTTAACACCTTTTAATTTCTTTTCAGCATTTTTAGGGGTTAAACTTTCTGAGTGTACCCAACGAACATTTACTTTTGTTTCGTTAGAAGAACCTGCATGTATAAATGCTTCTGTAATCGATTTGTAAGAATCGTGCAATTCTACATATTTACCAATTAAAGCAATTTCTACTTCGTGTTTTGGGTTTTTATGTTTGCGTAAAAAGTTGTTCCAAACTTTTAATTCTGGCTCTCCTTTAGAAGAAAGCTTCAATTTATTTAAAACAACCGTATCTAAATTTTGTTCTAACATTAAGTTAGGCACATCGTAAATGGTTTCTGCGTCTATCGATTGTATTACGTCTTCTTTCTTTACATTACAAAATAAGGCTAGTTTGCGTTTAATTTCATCAGAAATTTCGTGTTCTGTTCTACACACTAAAATATCTGGACTCACTCCACTTTGCATTAACATTTTTACGGAATGTTGTGTAGGTTTTGTTTTTAATTCGCCAGCAGCAGCTAAAAAAGGTACTAAAGTTAAATGAATAACAATTGCATTTTCTTCTCCTTTTTCCCATAATAATTGACGAACAGACTCTACATAAGGTAAAGATTCGATGTCTCCCACAGTTCCACCAATTTCTGTAATTACAATATCGTAATCGCCAGTTTTGCCTAAAAGCTGAATTCTACGTTTTATCTCATCAGTAATATGAGGAATTACTTGTACCGTTTTTCCTAAGAACTCTCCTTTTCGCTCTTTATTTATTACAGATTGATAAATTCTACCAGTAGTTACATTGTTCGCTTGCGAAGTTGGTATGTTTAAATAACGCTCATAATGCCCTAAATCTAAATCGGTCTCTGCACCATCGTCTGTCACATAACATTCGCCATGTTCGTAAGGATTTAGTGTTCCTGGATCTATATTAATATAAGGATCTAATTTTTGAATGGTTACAGAGAAGCCTCTTTCTTGCAATAGTTTTGCTAAAGATGCTGCAATAATTCCTTTTCCAAGTGATGAAGTTACGCCTCCTGTTACAAAAACGTATTTAGTATTACTCATGGTATTCTTAGGTTTGCGCAAAAGTACTAACTCTAAAAATTCTGTCAAATAAAAAAGGTAAAAACATTTCTAAAAATTGTAGATTTGCGTGAAGAAAAAATATTTCATTTTTTTTCAAATTGTGTTTGTCAAAAATAAAAACAGTTGTATATTTGCCCACGCTTTAAATGAGGTAAATTCATTGAGCAAAAAATATTAAAGAAGTCATTTAAAAATACATATAATGCCGAAAAGAACTTATCAGCCATCGAAAAGAAAGAGAAGAAACAAACACGGTTTCAGAGAAAGAATGGCTTCTGCTAATGGAAGGAAAGTTTTAGCTCGTAGAAGAGCTAAAGGAAGAAAGAAAATTTCTGTGTCTTCGGAAACAAGACATAAAAGATAATATAATGATTAACAATTTGTTAATAATTAAGGTGTTACTATTTTTAGTAACACCTTTTTTTATACCTAACTGCTAACTATTTTTACAAACGAATTAAGTACAGTAACTTAGGTTGTTAAAAAGAAGAGGTTCTAAATAAGTTTTTTAGTATTAAATTTAAATATGTTAAATAATAAATTAGACATTAATGTAAATAACAATTTTAATAAATTAAGATTAAAATTACTTTTTTTACCTTTTTTATTATTGCTTATTATTGCTTTCATCTTATTTATAAAAAGTTCTTTTTCTGTTGATGGATACATTAAAATTCAAGAAAACTTATTTTTTTATTTGAATGGTAAGTTATCTCAATTACCAAGTTTGCAGTATAATTTAACGCAATTAGGAGATGCATTAATTATTTTTTCGTTAGTAACAATTTTTATTATTTATATACCTAAAATTTGGGGCGCAGTTTTAACATCAGGATTAATTTCACTAATAGTTTCTTATGTTTTAAAAAGAGTTTTTGCTGTTCCAAGACCCGCTGCAATTTTCGATAATGAGAGTTTTACAATTATTGGTAAAACTCTAAAAGGAGCAACAAGCTTACCTTCAGGGCACTCTATAACTACGTTTAGTGTTATTACAATTTTGTTATTTGCTTTTATGCCGAAAAAAATCACATCTAAAATAACTTGGTCGGTTTTTATTCTTTTAGTAGGTTTGGTTGTTGTAATTTCTCGCGTTGGCGTTGGAGCGCATTATCCGTTAGACGTTTTAATTGGAGCAACTATTGGTTATATTTGCGCAGTTTTGGCAATTTTTATCAATAATAAATTTAATATTTGGGCATGGATTCGAAATAAAAAATATTACCCAATTTTTATAGTTATTTTAATAACAGGCGGCCTTACTATAGTTCATAAAATTTTAAAGGCTAACTTGATAATATTTTACTTCTCTTTATTTGCTATTATTTCAACATTTTATTTAATGATAAAGATTTATGTTAAAAAATAAAATAAAAATAAATCGTTTTGCTATTATCGTAAGTTTTATAAACTTGGTATTATATCATTTACCAGTATTTAAATTTACTACGAATAACATTAATTATAAGAGTTTAAACGGTGTTTTGTTAATTGGAAGTTTAGCGATTTTAATCTTCGTTTTAAACGCATTTGTTTTTTATATCGGTTTAACAATTTCTCGAAGAGTTGGTAAATTTTTGTTAGTTTTTTTTGCGATTGGAAATTCCATTGCACTCTATTTTATTAATACATATAGTGTTATTATAGACAAATCTATGATTGGTAATGTTTTAAATACCAATTACGAAGAATCCAGTGCTTTCTTCTCCTTCACTTTAATAGTATATATTGTATTTTTAGGAATTATACCAAGTATTTTTATAGTTAAAACGAAATTAGTTCGTGTAAAAATCAAGAAGTTTTTCGTGCACATTATACTTACTTTTATTTTTATTTTAACCTTAGTTTATATAAATTCAAGCAATTGGTTGTGGATTGATAAAAACTCAAAATCACTAGGAGCCTTGGTAATGCCTTGGTCTTATGTAGTGAATACTTCTAGGTTTTATTATCATAAAAATCAAGAAAACAAACAAGAAATTTTACTGCCAAATGCAACCATAAAAAATAATGAAAAATCGATTGCTGTTCTTGTAATTGGAGAATCGGCAAGAAGTGCAAATTTTTCTTTATATGGATATGAGAAGGAGACAACCCCACTTTTATCAAAAATAAATAATATACACGCTTATAAAGCAAATTCTTGTGCAACTTACACAACAGCAGGCGTTAAATGTATTTTAGAACATAAAGAAAGTAATAAATTATATGAAATTCTACCAAATTATTTATTTAGAAACGATGTAGAGGTTATTTGGAGAACATCAAACTGGGGAGAACCACCAGTACATATTAAAAACTATATTCAAGGAAGAGAACTAAAAAAAGATTGTGAAGGAGAAGGTTGTAATTACGATGAAGTTTTATTAAGTGGTTTAAACGAGCAATTATTGGCAAGTAAAAAAAATAAAATTTTAGTTGTTTTACACACCAGTACAAGTCATGGCCCTACTTATTACAAAAAATACCCTTCAAGATTCAATAAATTTACACCAATTTGTAAAAGTGTAGAATTAGGAAATTGTTCGCAAGAAGAGTTGGTAAACGCATACGATAATACAATTCTTTACACAGATTATATTTTATCGACTTTAATAAATCAATTAAAAGAATTGAAAGAATACAAAAGCACGATGCTTTATGTTTCCGATCATGGAGAATCTTTAGGAGAAAGTAACTTGTACATGCATGGAATTCCTGCAAGTATTGCACCAAAAGAACAATTAGAAATTCCGTTTATTGTTTGGTTATCGGACAATTCTAAGGAATTAAAAAAGAACGAATTTTTATCACAGCAAAATGTTTTTCATAGTGTTTTAGACTTTTTAGCAATAGAAAGCCCTATTTATGATGAAAACAAGAGCATTTTTAAATAATTAATAATAAAATAATCAATTTGATATATAGTTAAATTCTAACTATTTTTACGCACTAAATACACAACTACATAATGCCAAAAAATAACAAACTAAAATCAATTTTAATTATTGGATCTGGACCAATTGTAATTGGACAAGCTTGTGAATTTGATTACTCTGGTTCGCAATCTCTAAGATCTTTAAGAGAAGACGGAATTGAAACAATTTTAATTAATTCGAATCCAGCAACAATTATGACAGACCCTTCTATGGCAGATCATATTTATTTGTTGCCTCTTACTACAAAGTCGATCATTCAAATTTTAAAAGAACACCCACAAATCGATGCTGTTTTACCAACAATGGGTGGACAAACTGCATTAAACCTTTGTATTGAAGCAGACGATAAAGGTATTTGGAGAGATTTTGACGTAAAATTGATTGGAGTAGATATAGATGCCATTAATATTACAGAAGATAGAGAACAGTTTAGAGAGCTAATGCTAAAAATTGGTGTGCCAATGGCGCCACAAGCTACTGCAACTTCCTTCTTAAAAGGAAAAGAAATTGCACAAGAATTTGGTTTTCCATTAGTAATTCGCTCTTCTTACACTTTAGGTGGGGCAGGAGCATCAATCGTATATAAATCGGAAGATTTCGACGAATTGTTAAGTAGAGGTTTAGAAGCTTCTCCAATTCACGAAGTAATGATTGACAAAGCTATGATGGGCTGGAAAGAATACGAATTGGAATTATTACGTGATAAAAACGATAATGTTGTAATTATCTGTTCTATCGAAAATATGGATCCAATGGGTATTCATACAGGAGATTCCATAACAGTGGCACCAGCTATGACTTTGTCTGACAAAACCTACCAAAAAATGCGTGATATGGCAATTCATATGATGCGTTCTATTGGAGATTTTGAAGGTGGTTGTAACGTACAATTTGCAGTTTCGCCAGACGAAAAAGAAGATATTATTGCCATTGAAATCAATCCTCGTGTTTCGCGTTCTTCTGCTTTAGCTTCTAAAGCAACAGGTTATCCTATTGCAAAAGTGGCAACAAAATTAGCGATTGGTTATTCTTTAGATGAATTAGAAAACGGAATTACAAAATCTACATCTGCTTTATTCGAACCAACTTTAGATTATGTAATTGTAAAAATACCACGTTGGAATTTTGATAAATTCGAAGGTTCAGACAGAACTTTAGGTTTGCAAATGAAAGCAGTTGGAGAAGTAATGGGAATTGGACGTTCGTTCCAAGAAGCATTACACAAAGCAACACAATCTTTAGAAATTAAAAGAAATGGTTTAGGTGCAGATGGAAAAGGCTACACAAACTACAACCAAATTATAGAAAAATTAACCAATGCAAGTTGGGATCGTGTGTTCGCAATTTACGATGCAATTGCAATGGGAATTCCTTTAAGTCAAATTTACGATATCACAAAAATAGACATGTGGTATTTAAAACAATATGAAGAATTATTTCAATTAGAAAAAGAAATTTCTACCTATACAATTGATACAATTCAAAGAGATTTATTGTTAGAAGCAAAACAAAAAGGATATGGAGACAGACAAATAGCACACATGTTAAGCTGTTTGGAAAGTGAAGTATATACAAAAAGAGAAGAATTAAAAGTACAACGTGTATTTAAATTGGTAGATACTTGTGCTGCCGAATTTAAAGCGAAAACACCTTATTACTATTCCACTTTCGAAAACGAAATTGAAACTGCAAATGGCGAAATTACCATTGCAAACGAAAGTATTGTAACAGATAGAAAGAAAATTATTGTTTTAGGTTCTGGACCAAACAGAATCGGGCAAGGAATTGAGTTCGATTATTGTTGTGTGCATGGAGTTTTAGCAGCTGCAGAATGTGGTTACGAAACCATTATGATTAACTGTAACCCAGAAACGGTTTCTACAGATTTTGATACTGCAGATAAATTATATTTCGAACCTGTTTTCTGGGAACATATTTATGACATTATTCGTCATGAAAAACCAGAAGGAGTTATTGTGCAATTAGGTGGGCAAACCGCTTTAAAATTAGCAGAAAAGTTAACAAAATACGGAATTAAAATTATAGGAACTTCTTTTGAAGCCTTAGATATTGCAGAAGATAGAGGAAGATTCTCTTCGATGTTAAAAGACAATAACATTCCTTATCCAGAATTTGGAATTGCAGAAACTGCAGACGAAGCTTTAAAATTAGCAGACGAGTTAGATTTCCCAATATTGGTAAGACCTTCTTACGTTTTGGGAGGGCAAGGAATGAAAATCGTTATCAACAAAGAAGAATTGGTAGAGCATGTAGTGGATTTATTAGGTAGAATGCCAAATAACAAACTGTTGTTAGACCATTATTTAGATGGAGCTATTGAAGCAGAAGCAGATGCGATTTGCGATGCAGATGGAAATGTGTACATCATTGGAATTATGGAACACATAGAGCCTTGTGGAATTCATTCTGGAGATTCTAATGCAACTTTACCAGCCTTTAATTTAGGAGATTTAGTGTTACAACAAATTAAAGATCATACACATACGATTGCAAGAGAATTAAAAACGGTTGGTTTAATAAACGTACAGTTTGCAATAAAAGACGATGTAGTTTATATTATTGAAGCAAATCCAAGAGCTTCTAGAACTGTACCTTTTATTGCGAAAGCCTACAAAGAACCATATGTAAATTATGCAACAAAAGTAATGTTGGGTCATAATAAAGTTACGGACTTTAATTTTAATCCACAATTAGATGGTTATGCAATTAAACAACCAGTTTTCTCTTTCAACAAGTTTCCGAATGTGAATAAGAAACTAGGACCAGAAATGAAATCTACTGGAGAAAGTATCTTATTTGTCGATAGTTTAAAAGACGACGAGTTTTACGACTTATATGCAAGACGAAAAATGTACTTAAATAAATAATTATACACTTTTTAGAAGCACCGCAACAAATTAATTTTGAAGAATAAAAAAGGTACAGAAAATCATATTTTCTGTACCTTTTTTTTGTAGTAAAAAAGAAAAAGTAATTTTTATTACAGTAATTTTAATGCAGAAATTGTATTACAGTGTTGCTGTTTAGATTTTAAGACGGGAGTGTAAATTAAGCTCTGTCTGTTACTTTTCCAAGCATGTTTCCTTTTCTATGTTGTTTTCTCTGGTAACTGCTTCTTCAATATTTTTATATGTTTCAAAATAAATAAACCAATCTATTTACATCATATTTTTCAGGAAAACTTTTTTATTCCAATTTTATGCTCGTAAACTCTTCTTTGTAAATCATTGGTAGCTCCAATATATAAAGTTTCTCTATTTACTAACCAAAAAACACACGTAATATTGGTGAATATTTTTCATTTATTACTGAATTTTGGATTGCTTATTGGGTTTATATTGAATAAAATATAAAGTTAGAAATGAAAAGTTTAATAAGATAATTATTAAAGAATAAATTTAAGAAAATATTCTATTTGTTATTCTTGGAGAAAATAGGAATAACAAGGTTATTTATAAATTAAATATTTTTCACGAATAATTTTAAATTTTTCCAAACCATCAACCCAACTTGCTCTAATTTCTTCTTCAGGTAAACCTTGTTCTAGTTGTTGTTGCAGTTTTTTTGTACCTGCATGTATGGTAAAAGTTTCGCCAAAGAACTTTTTTGTTTTGGGAGTTTGTTTGTAGGCATCCATTAAAAAAGACAAGTCAATTTTTGAGAGATGTGGGGTTTTGCTCAAATCTTTTCCATAACAGATTTTTCCTTTATGCTTTGGATATTTTGCACCTTCATTTGCTTGTGGAGTATAAAAGAAATCCGTTTTCTTAAAAAAAGGCGCTCCATATCTTTGAAATTGAAATGCTGTTCCACGTCCAGCATTAATGGTAGTTCCTTCGAAAAAACCTAAGCTTGGATATAAGTTAATGCTTTTATCATTTGGTAAATTTGGCGAAGGTTTTATAGGCAAAGAATATCTAGAATTATGTGTATAATTTTTATTCGGAATTACTTTTAAATCGCATTGTATGCCATTTTTTAACCATTTTTCTCCGTTAATCATTTGTCCATATTCGCCAATGGTCATTCCATAAACCACAGGCACAGGATGTTTGCCAACAAAACTGGTATGTGCCATTTCCAAAACTGGACCATCAATATAATGAGCATTTGGGTTTGGTCTGTCAAGAATTATAACAGGAATTCCATTTTCAGCACAAGCTTCCATTACATAATGAAGCGAAGAAATATAAGTATAAAATCGCACCCCAACATCTTGAATGTCAAAAATCATCACATCAATTCCTTCTAATTGTTTTGCAGAAGGTTTTTTACTTTTTCCATAAATAGAAATAATTGGTAACCCTGTTTTGGTATCAAAACCATCTTTTATAAGTTCTGCAGCATCTGCTTTTCCGCGAAAACCATGTTCTGGAGAGAATACTTTTTTTACTGAAATATCTAAAGAAAGCAAACTATCTACTAAGTGTGTAAACTCTTTTTTCTTTTCACTCTTTTCTTTTTTCCTTATTACCGAAGTTTGGTTGGCAACAAGCCCAATATTTTTTCCTTTTAATAAGTCGAGATATAAATTGGTTTGTTCTGCGCCAGTTTTAATTTTTAAAACCTTAATTTTCGAACTTTTAACATTCAATTTTGAATCTTGAACCTTTTTTTGGGCGCACGAAATCAGCTGAAAATTCAACAATAGAAATAAGAATAAATATGTACTTTTGGGGTGAATTAATTTTATCATCAATTTGAATTACGAGTTATTTATTGCAAAACGCATTATCGCTGGCAAAAAGTATAAAAATAGCATTTCATCGCCAATAATAAAAATTGCAATCACTGCAATTGCATTAGGAATTGCTGTAATGTTAATTGCTGTGGCAATCGCATCTGGCTTTCAAGGTAAAATTCGCGATAAAATTGCGGGTTTTCAAGGGCACGTTCAAATTTTAAATTACGATAATAATAATTCCGATGTTTCTATAACTCCCATTGATATTAACCAAGATTTTTACCCAGAATTTAAAGATATAGAAGGGATAAAAAATGTGCAAATATTTGCAAAAAAAGCAGGAATTCTTAGAACAAAAACCGATTTCGAAGGTATTATTTTTAAAGGAGTTTCATCTGATTACGATTGGACTTTTTTTAAAGAATACATAGTAGAAGGAAGGTTGCCCGATTTTAACCAGCCAAGAACAAGAGATGTATTATTATCGAAAACCATCGTAGATCGTTTACAATTAAAACTAAATGATACAATTAATGCAACATTTTTAAAAACATCTACGAGTAAATTACCTTCCAATAAAAAATATATAATTACAGGAATTTACAACACAGGTTTTGCTCAGTTTGATAAAAATATGATGATTGGCGACATAAGAGAAGTCCAAAAACTAAACAAATGGACCGAAAATCAAGTTGGTGGTTTTGAGGTTTTGTTAGATAATTTCGATAAAATTAAAGAAAAAGGAGACGAAATTTACAGTAAAATTGGAGCTACTTTAAATAGCAAGACTATTATAGATATAAATCAAACTGTTTTCGATTGGATTAAATTATTCGATAATAATGTTTGGGTAATAATTATAATTATGATTTTTGTTGCTGGTATAAATATGATTACTGCTTTACTCGTTTTAATTTTAGAACGTGTGCAAATGATTGGAATTTTAAAAGCATTAGGAAGCACAAATACAAGCATTCGAAAAGTGTTTTTATACAATGCTTCTTACCTTATTTTAAAAGGACTTTTCTGGGGAAATGTTATTGGATTATCTATTATTGGAATTCAGTATTTTTTCGAATTAATTACCTTAAATCCAGAAACTTATTACGTAAATGTAATGCCAGTTTATATTTCTTTAAAAGCAATTATTCTTTTAAATTTAGGAACTTTATTTATGTGTTTTTTAATGCTATTGATTCCTTCTTACATTATTACAAAAATAAATCCTTCGAAGTCTATTAAGTTCGCTTAAAAATTATATTTTGTTTATATGAACCTTTAGGGAACGCCCAAAAAATAATTTACCTTTGTAATTGAAATTTACGATATGAAATACGCAAAAAATATATTAGAAACCATTGGAAATACGCCTTTGGTACAATTAAATTCAGTTACAAAAGAGGTAGATGCTTTGGTGTTGGCGAAAGTAGAAACGTTTAACCCAGGAAATTCCGTAAAAGATAGAATGGCGTTAAAAATGATTGAAGATGCAGAAGCAGATGGACGTTTACAACCTGGAGGTACCATTATCGAAGGAACTTCTGGAAACACAGGAATGGGTTTGGCTTTGGCAGCAATTGTAAAAGGTTACAAATGTATTTTTGTAATATCGGACAAGCAATCGAAAGAAAAAATGGACATTTTACGTGCTGTGGGTGCAGAAGTAATTGTGTGTCCAACAAATGTAGAACCAAGCGATCCTCGTTCTTATTATTCAGTTTCTAAACGTTTAGGAACAGAAACGCCTAATTCTTGGTATGTGAATCAGTATGACAATCCAAGTAATGCGACTGCACATTATGAGCAAACTGGACCAGAAATTTGGGAACAAACTGAGGGGAAAATCACGCATTTTGTAGTGGGTGTTGGAACTGGAGGAACAGTTTCTGGAGTTGCAAAATATTTGAAAGAGAAAAACCCCGATATTAAAATTTGGGGAGTAGATACCTATGGTTCTGTATTTAAAAAATATCACGAAACTGGTATTTTCGACGAGAACGAAATTTACCCATACATTACAGAAGGAATTGGAGAAGATATTTTACCAAAAAATGTCGATTTTTCTCTAATTGACGGTTTTACAAAAGTAACTGATAAAGATGCTGCTGTTTACACAAGAAAAATAGCCAAAGAAGAAGGAATTTTTGTTGGGAATTCTGCAGGTTCTGCCATCAAAGGATTGTTGCAATTGAAACATCATTTTACGAAAGACGATGTTGTTGTGGTGTTGTTTCACGATCATGGAAGTAGATATGTGGGTAAAATGTTTAACGACGATTGGATGCGAGATAGAGGTTTTCTAGAAGAAGATATTAAAACTGCTGCAGATTTGGTAAAAAATGATGAAAAAAGAACCTTGGTAACTGTGCAAACAGAAGAATTGGTTTCGCACGCCATTGAAAGAATGCGCGATTTTAAAATTAGTCAAATTCCTGTAAAAGATGTTAATGGTTTTGTGGGTTCTATTGACGAATCTGTTTTGTTACATAATTTTATTGCCGATAAAAATATTGCAGATAAGCCAATTAAAGATATTATGGGAAACCCATATCCTATTGTAAAAAAATCGGCAAAATTAGATGCCATTTCTAAGTTGATAACAAAAGAAAATCAGGCTGTTTTGGTGGATTTAGAGAATGGGAATTATCATATTATTACAAAGTACGACATAATTAGTGCAATGTAAATTGGTTTAAAGTTCTTTGTTCTAAATTTAAATTTTTGAGTTTAATGCCAGCTTGAGTACAATTGAAAGCTTGTTAATATAACGTGAGATTGATTTTATAAAAAATATATAATCTTGCTTTAATTTATTTATTTTTTGATATGTAGTTTTTTATGTTATTTCTACGATAGAAGAAATCTCATAATTTATACCATTTCTGTTTTATTGTGGTAATTTTAATACAGAAATATATTATACAAATCTATTAAGAGTAAAACAGTTTTGCGATTTAAGCACAAGCAATTGCTAAAGAAACTGAATCTAGACCATAAAATTTAAAAATGAAACTTCAAAAAAATCAAAAAAAACCATCTCAAACGAAATGGTTTTTTTAACTAACTAACTAATTCAAATAAATTTACACAATGAAAGAGGTTTACTACGTCTCTTCGAATTATGCTTTTGCAATCTGTGTGCCAAAAATTATTTGAAAATATATTTTTAGAGTTTTTTAACAATTATATAGCATGTTTGTGTGCTTTGTAAGAAGAACGCACCAAAGCACCACTTTCTACATACATAAAACCCATTTCTAATCCTAAGGTTTCGTATTTTTTAAATTGTTCTGGAGTTATAAATTCCTTTACAGGTAAGTGTTTTTTGGTAGGTTGTAAATATTGACCAATCGTAATAATGTCGCAATTTACTTCACGTAAATCTTTCATGGTTTGTATTACTTCCTCTTCAGTTTCCCCCAAACCTAACATTAAGCCAGTTTTGGTACGCATTCCGTTTTCTTTTAGGTATTTTAAAACACCTAAACTTCTATCGTATTTCGCCTGAATTCTAACTTCACGAGTTAATCTTCTTACAGTTTCCATATTATGCGAAACCACTTCTGGATGCACTTCTATAATTCTATCTATTTGTTTTGTATTTCCTTGAAAATCTGGAATTAAAGTTTCTAAAGTTGTATTTGGGTTTGCTCTACGAATTGCATCTACAGTTTCTGCCCAAATAATAGAACCACCATCTTTTAAATCGTCTCTATCTACAGAAGTAATTACAGCATGTTTAATGCTCATAATTTTAATTGAGCGTGCCACTTTTTCTGGCTCATCCCATTCTACAGTTTCTGGTCTTCCTGTTTTTACACCACAAAAACCACAAGAACGTGTACAAATGTTTCCAAGAATCATAAATGTTGCAGTTCCTTCTCCCCAACATTCGCCCATATTTGGGCAACTTCCGCTTGTACAAATAGTGTTTAGTTTGTATTTGTCTACCAAACCTCTTAATTCTGTATATTTTTTACCAACTGGTAATTTTACACGCAACCATTTTGGTTTTTTGGGTCTTTCAGGAAGGATTACAGAGTCTACAGCCATTTTCGTTCTTTATTAGAATGCAAAGATACGAAGTAAAAAACAGAAAAGAAAAGTTAAAAGTTACAGTATTCCGCGAGTTTTCTTTTCCAACGATAAGATTTATCTATGGAAGCAATTTTTGCTTTTTTTTCTCCTTCAGATAAGTTATTTGAAGCAAGAATTTCTTTCTTCTTTAGACTTAATTTTTTCGTCAATTCTAATATATAATTGCTTTTTCCTGATGCGTAGATCTGGTTCATGATTAATTTAAAATAAGTTTACAGATTTATGTAAAGATTCAATTTTACTATTCTAATAATTTTTTAATTTTATTTGGGTCTTGATAATTATTGAAGAAAAATAAAAGGTGAACATTTTTTTCATTGATTTCATAAAATAAAGTAATTTGTTTTACAATTACTATTTGGTGTATACTTTTATGATTTTTGTATTTTTTGAATGTTCTTGGAGAAGTTTTAAGTATTGTTATTACTTCTTCCGTCTTTTTAATAAAATTAATTACCTCCTTAATAGTCCATAATTCTTCTAAATATTCAATATTACTTTGGTAGGTTTTGTCAGATAATTTAGAGGAAATAATATTATAAAATTCCATATTTTATTTTACTTTCTTGTAAAATATCTTCAAAGTTTGAAACTTTACCTTCTTTAATTTCTTGTTTAGACTTTTCTATTAACTTATCAATTAATTCTTCTTTATAGTCTTGAAATTCATCAGGATATAAATCTTTAGAAATTAATTTTAGTTCTTCACTTGTAAATCTTTTTTCACGAATTTTCTTATAAAAAAAACTACTTTTTAAATTCAATAGTTTTAAAAAATATTGAACTTTAAAATCACTGTTTTTAATATCGTCTGCTAATTTCTCAATTATAGCATCATATTCATAAATTACACTCACTCTATTCATATATATGGAGTTTTAAAGTATAAATATAAACAAATATTTTATATATTCATCAAAAACCAAATACTAAATCCGATTAAAAACACAATACCTACAATACTTAAACCTTTTAAATAAATATTAGGTTGATGTTGTTTTGGCATATGTTTTCCAGTGACTAAAACATAGTTTAGAATCGCATAAAATGGCGCTGTTAAAAAAGATAAAATAGTAGCAACTTTTACTAAAAGTCCCATATTATCCATAAAATATTTCAAAATTAAAAAAGTACCTGCAAAAAGGAAAAGAATCCAAAACCAATAACCATATTTTAATTCTTTGTTAAATAACAGTTTTGTGGTTCTATTCATGGCTCTTGGAGAAGCATCTAAAGTAGTAATGGTAGTACTAAACATAGTTGTAAACGCAGCAATTGCAATAAAAATATAAGAAAAATCACCTAAATTTTTGGTGTACAAGTTTATCAATTGCGAAGCAAAAACACCTCCTTTGTTCGAGAAGGTTTCTCCAGATTTGTACATGACTAATGCTCCTAAAAGTACAAAGCAAATTCCTAAAAATAGGGTGCCAATATAACCAATATTAAAGTCGGAAATTGCGTCTTTTGGTTTGGTTTTTATAATGGTTGTTTTGTCTTTTTCCACAGACCAAATAGAATGCCAAATGGAAACATCTAAAGGAGCAGGCATCCAACCTAAAAATGCGATTAAAAAAGTGATTTCTACAGTTCCTGATGGTAAAATTTGAGTAACATCAAAAACTTCTTTGGTGCTAAAAAGTGCCACTAAAACTGCAATAATGGTACTAATTGTTAGGATAACAATAATGTATTTCATTACATTATCTAATAACTTATATTTTCCGACAACTAAAAAAATTAAACTAACAAATAACAAAATGATAGACCATAAAACCAAATCGTTTGTAAAGCCAAATAATTGTGAAGCCAAACCAGCAGTAACAATGGTTACAGCAGCTTGAATGGTAAACATCGTCGCAAAATTAATAATATAATAGGCAACCAAAACGCCTTTTCCTAATTTACGATAACCATCCAATAAAGTTTCTCCTGTTGCAGCTGCATAACGTGGTCCATATTGAAAAAACGGATATTTAAAAAGATGTACCAACAACAAAGCCCATAACAAACCAAAGCCAAATTCGGCACCTGCTTTTGTAGATTGCACCAAATGAGAAACCCCAATTGCTGCGCCTGCAAATAACAAACCTGGACCTATAGATTGTAAGAAGGATTTTTTCATTATTAAGACTCCTTAATTATCTCGGACAACAATTTTTTAGCACGTAAAAGCTTTACTTTTACGTTGTTTATTGGTTCGTTAATATGTTCAGAAATTTCTTTGTAACTTAATTCTTGGAAATAACGCAACTGAATAACTTCTTGGTATTTAGGCTTTAATTGTTTAATGTCTCTTAACAATTTTGCTAAATTTTGTTCTCGAATTATTTTGTCTTCTGGCGTTGGATTTTCATCAACCACCAAATAAACTTTATCTTCTTGTTCTTTGGTTGTTTCCACAGAAATAGAACTGTTTTTTTTGCGAAGTAAGTCGATATGAACATTTTTAGAAATAGTAATTAACCATGTTTTAAAAACGTATTTTTCATCAAAACTATTTATTTTGTCAAACGCTTTCGAAAAAGTTTGAATGGCAATATCTTCTGCATCATTTTCGCTTTTCGTGCGTTTTAATTGATAGTTGTAAACATCTCCCCAAAAAGAATCTAACAGAAAACGAAATGCAGCCTGATTGCCATTTTTCGCTTTTGTAATATTTTGTTCAATTTTTGTGTTGTCTATTTCCAATGATTGGGTTTTGAAATCAAATTAGTTATAAATATAATAAATTGAAATAATAATAATCCAATTTCTAAAAAAGGTAACAAAAAGATAATTTGTGGTTCTTTTAATTTTTTTGCTGAAAAGCCAACGACTAAAAATTGAATGAAATAATACCCCAAAACAATCGATAGGATAATTTCCCAAGAATCATAGAAAAATAGAGTAGTTGCCAAAGAGAAAAATAGTACTTTAGAGACAAAGAAGAGTCCTAAAAAGAATTGATGTTTAAATTTATAATGTTTGGAAGTAGAAATATGTCTCCTTTTTTGACGAAACCATTCTTTAAATGATTTTGGAGCTTTGGAAATTGTAAAACTATCTTCTTTTGTACAAATAATGGTATTTTTCTTATTTGCAGCATCTTTAATAAATAAATCGTCATCACCAGATTTAATATGTATATGGTTTATAAAACCTTTCACACTAAAAAACTCAGCTTTTTTGTACGCTAAATTTCTACCAACAGCCATGTAAGGAGAACCTAACTTTGCATAACCAAAATATTGAATTGCAGTTAACAATGTTTCAAAACGAACAAATAGGTTTACTAAATTTTTCTCTTTTTTGTATTTTCCATATCCTAATATAATCGATTTTTCTCGCGTGAAATTCTTGCTCATTTCTGCAATCCAATTTTTGGAAATGGGTTTACAATCGGCATCTGTAAAGAGTAAATGTTCGTTTTTAGCGGCTTTTATTCCTAGTGTTAATGCGTATTTTTTATTTCCCCAAAAAGCTTCAATATTTTCTACATTAATTATTTTTATGTTGGCATGTTTTTTCTTGAATTCTTCCATTATTTCTCGAGTTTTATCTGAAGAAGCGTCGTTTATGAGAACAATTTCAAAATCGGAATAATTTTGTTCAATAATAAAAGGAAGAAATTTTTGTAGATTTTTAGCTTCGTTTTTTGCGCAAATAATAACAGAAATAGGAATTTCTTTCACATATTTTTTTTGCTGTTTTTTATCAAAAAATAAAAAAGAGGAAAAAACAAGATAATATACGATTTGTATGCCTGCAAAAACTACAAAGACGTAGAAAAGTACAGGTAAAATCATAAATTAAAGAGAGAATTAGTTATGTTGAGGTTCAGAACAATTTTCGAACTGATCTGGTGTTTTTCCACAAAAACCACAAGCTTCACCTTCTTGATTTAACATTGGATTTTGGCTTGCACAAGTTCCTGCAAATTTACCATCTTTTTTTGCCCAAATTTTTATTGCAATTCCAAGAACAGCAAGGGCTAATAAACCTAATGTGATAAAAAATAATTTCATAAAATAGTATTGTTTTACAAAGATACAAATAATTATGTTTTTTTGAGTTTTTGAAAAATTTTTGACAAAAAAAAACTGTCTATTATAGACAGTTTTTAAAAAATTAAGTTCTAAAATTTTATTTAGTTTTAATTGTTAAGATTCATAAATTCTTTTTCAGATATTTTTCCAGTATAAATGTCATGAAGTTCTTTTAAGTGAGATAAAATATTATCGTGAGCTTCTTTATCAATTGTTTCAGGTTTTTTCAGGTTTTTTTTCAGTTGTCCATCTAATACATATTTTCTAAAGTAATAAAAAAAGTTAGAATCGAAATTTCTATTAGAATATGTACCATTTTCCGCCAATAAATAACCTAGTCTGTATGCAGATCTTCTTTGTGGAGCAGTACCATGAGAACTTCCTAAAGGACCTGCTAAAGTTTGTGAAAACCTATAAGCACCTGCAGCAGTTGTCCAGTTGCTAGTAAATTTTTTTCTAATATAATATCCACCAAAACCATCTGCTTCTAACTCTGTAGCACTTACATGATTATTACTAGGAATTCTAGAGTCTCTAAATTGTATTTGATGTGCCATTTCATGAGCTACAACATACGCTATAGCTGCATTTCCATAACCTTTAGCACCTGCCAAAAGTTCTTCTCCCCAAACAATATATCCTTGAGAAAAGGAAAGTGCATTAAAAGTTCCAGAACCTCCTGCAAAGTATATTGGTACATTTCCCATACCAAAAAAAGTAGCACTTGCATTGTGTTGTTTCTTTAAAAAATCTGTTGTTGGTCTATCTACAATATAATTAGCCCAATAAGAATCTTTCCCAAATTTGCTTAAAGTGTAGCTGTTTGTATTTTCTAAATTTAAATTACTTGGCTCCATTATGCTTTCAGGGCCATTTGTGTTAGAGGTTATATTTTCTTCTGTAGTACAGTTTTGAAAAAAAAATGTTAGTGTAATAAGGAATAATAATTTTTTTAAATTTTTCATTTTTAGTTAAGTTTTAAGGGTTTGAACTTAATTTGTTATATATTACAACGTAAGAGTGATGAGAAAATTATGTTAAAAAGGTTAATTTTTTATTTTTTGTGTAAAATTAAGGTTGTTTTTGGTGTTATTAGTTAATACGAAATCGTTTTAATTTTGTTTTTAGTGTAAAATATTAATAGTGTAAAATTTAGGCTAATTTTCTTATGGGTTTTAATTATACTATTTTTAGAAAAGATGTTTTTAAACTAAAATTAGTTACTGAGAAGATTTAAAACATTGCAAGAACTTCTTATTTGCAGGTGAAGAATTAAAAAAAAACAAAAGATAAAAGCGTTATTTAGAAATATTGAAGAGAAAGGACTCTTAAATTAACGTGAGTTTGATATATTACTAATTGATTATTTACCACTTAAATATTTTTCTTTTGTAAATCAATAACATTCCGAACTTAGGAAGAGAAATCTTACAATAAGTTATGAGATTTCCTCTATCGTCTAAATGATACAAAAAAAACTAAATGGCTGTTTATTAATTGGTAAGATGTAATTGTATGTTGTTTTGTTACTTAAATCGAACTCACGTTAAATTACATTTACTTCAATTTCTAAAGGAATTCTAAACTTCTTTGAAATCTTTTTTTGAATTTTTTTAGCAAGTGCGTAAATTTCTTCACCAGAAGCATTGCCATAATTTACTAAAACCAATGCTTGTTTTTCGTGAACACCAGCATCGCCAAAACGTTTTCCTTTAAAGCCACTTTGTTCTACCAACCAACCAGCAGGAACTTTGTAGGTAATGTCTCCTTGAGCACAGTCGAAAGGTTTTATTTCGTAAAATGGAATGTTTGGATATTCTTTTTGAAGTTTTAAAAACTGTTCTTTAGAAATTACAGGATTCTTAAAAAAACTACCACTGTTTCCAATTTCTTTTGGATCTGGAAGTTTCGATTTTCTAATGGCAATAACAGCATCAGAAATGTCTTTTAAAGTAGGTTTTCTAATGTTTTTTGAAGCTAATTCAGCTTCAATGGCTCCATAAGAAGTATTTAATTGATGTTTTTTCTTCGTTAATTTAAAACTAACCGCAGTTAAAATTACTTTTCCTTTTAATTTGTTTTTAAAAATTGAATTTCGATATCCAAACTCACAATCTTTATTTGAAAAAGTAACTCTTTTACCTGTTTCAATTTCAATGGCTTCTACTTTTATAATGGTATCTTTAACTTCAACTCCATAAGCACCAATATTTTGAATTGGACATGTACCAACATTGCCAGGAATTAAAGATAAATTTTCAATTCCCCCATAATTTTCAGCAATACAAAACAGGACGAATTCGTGCCAGTTTTCACCAGCATTAACAGTAATATACACAAAATTATCATCTTCATTATCAATAGAAATTCCTTTCATATCAATATGAACAACCAATTTTTCGATATCTTTAGTAAGTAACATATTACTTCCGCCAGAAATTAAAAAAAGGTCTTTTTCAACTTTTATCAATTGTTGTAAATCGTAATAAGAAGATATAGAAACAAAACGTTTGGCATTTGTAGAAATACCAAACGTATTGTAATTTTTAAGTGATATGTTTTGTTGGACTTTCAATGTAATTTATTTGTCTCCTTGAGCGCAGTAGAAAGGTTGTAATGGTTCTCGATTGCACTCGAACAGACATTTATAAGCTATTTTTATAAAGTAATTTTTTTAAATTATATTAATTTTTATATTGTTTTAAAGCTTCTGCTAAAATTTTTACAGAACGTTTTAAATCGTTTTTATTTAAAACGTACGCCATTCTAATTTGGTTTTTTCCTTCTCCTTCTGTCGAGTAAAACCCACTTGCAGGAGCAACCATTACTGTTTCGTTATTCAAATTAAAATCTTCTAATAGCCATTGTGCAAAAGCATCAGAATCTTTTACTGGTAGTTGGGCAACACAGTAAAAAGCACCTTTAGGTTTGGCAACTTTTACGCCATTAATTTTTTCTAATTCTGTAATTAATGTATTTCTTCGAGAAACATATTCTTCGATAACAGCATCAAAATAAGATTGTGGTGTATCTAAAGCTGCTTCACTTGCCAATAATGCATATGTTGGAGGACTTAATCTTGCTTGCGCAAATTTAATTGCCGTTTTTATAAAATTTTCATTTTTTGAAACAATACAACCAATTCTTGCACCACACATACTATAACGTTTCGAAACAGAATCGATAACAATGGCATGTTGGTCTAAACCTTCTAAAGATAAAACAGAAGTGTGTTTTAAACCATCGTAGGCAAATTCTCTATACACTTCATCTGCAATTAAATATAAATCGTGTTTTAAGACAATCTTTTTCAATTTTTCGATTTCTTCTTCAGAATATAAATAACCAGTTGGGTTTCCAGGATTACAAATTAAAATTGCTTTGGTTTTTTCTGTAATTAATTTCTCAAAATCTTCAATTTTTGGCAGTGCAAAATTATTTTCAATTTTAGAAATTACAGGAACTACTGTTACTCCAGAAGCCGTAGAAAAACCATTATAGTTTGCATAAAATGGTTCTGGAATAATAATTTCGTCTCCTGGATCTGTAATACTTCCAATGGTAAAAAGCAATGCTTCAGAACCACCAGTTGTTATTACAATATTGTTTGAGTTAACAGGAATGTTGTTATTTATATAATATTTTGCTAATTTGGTTCTGTATGCTTCAGAGCCTTCAGATCGTGCATAAGATAAGGTTTCTATAGTGTTGTTTTTTACAGCATCTAAAGCTACTTGAGGTGTTTTAATATCTGGCTGACCAATATTTAAGTGAAAAACATTCACTCCTCTTTTTTTAGCATCTTCTGCATAAGGTACCAATTTTCTAATTGGCGATTCTGGCATTTGTGTTCCTTTTCTAGATATTGATGGCATAATATTTTATTCTAAAATTTATCTCTGCAAATTTGCAAAATATATTTTACAACAAAGAATGTTCTACTAGAAACTTAATGGTTAAAAGTTTGCCAAAAGCGTAAAAAGATAAAAGTTAATTTGTATTTTAGAGAAGTCAAAAATACTTACTTCTTTGAAAAAAATAATAATTTCTTTAATTTTTTTATTGTTGATGATAGTTCCTGAAAACTATGGTCAGAAAGGTTTTCGTTTTTTAAATGCTGATGCTAAAAAAGAACGGATAAAGTTTAGGTTAATTAACAATTTAATTATAATTCCTATAGAAATTAATGGAAAAGAACTTTCCTTTATTTTAGATTCTGGTGTAAACAAAACCATTATTTTTAATTTATCGGAAAACGATAGTATTGGTTTATCAAACCCTAAAAAAGTAGCTTTAAGAGGTTTGGGAGGAGGAGAGTCTGTAGATGCATTATTGTCTAAAAACAACAAACTATCGCTAAATGGAATTGTTGGTTTTAATGAAACCTTATATGTAATTTTAGAAGATTATTTTGATTTGTCCAGTAAAATGGGCACAACAATTCATGGTATTATTGGGTATAATTTATTGAAGAATTTTATTATAAAAATAAATTACAGAACAAAAGTTTTACATTTTTATAATGCCAAAACATACTCATATAAAAAATGCCGAAAGTGCGAGGTTTTACCAATTCAATTTTATCGAAAAAAACCCTATGTTAATGTAAAAGTTCAGTTAGATACGATTAGAAAAAAATTAACAGATGTAAAATTATTAATTGATTCTGGTGGAAGTGATGCCCTTTGGTTATTTGAACATACAAAAAAAGACATTGTAACTCCAAAACGCTATTTTAAAGATATTTTAGGAGAAGGTTTAAGTGGGGCTATATTTGGCAACAGAAGTAGAATTCCAAAATTAGTAATTGGCAATTTTAATATAAAAGAACCAACTGTTTCTTTTTTAGATACGACTTCCACAAAGAATGCGAGAAAATTTAAAAAAAGAAACGGAAGTATTGGAGGGAATGTTCTAAAGCGATTTAAGATTTGGTTAGATTATCCTAATAGCCAAATTATGCTAAAAAAAAATGGTTCTTTTAAACAAGATTTTAATTACAATATGAGTGGTTTAGATGTTGTTTATGATGGGAAACAATTGGTAAAAGAAGAATCCGTAAAAAAGCTTACAGATAGATATAACAATAAAGTTAATGGAAATAATACAATTTCTTTTGTAACTAATTTTTCTTATAAATTTAGGCCTTCATTTAAAATAAGAACAGTTGTTATGGGGTCACCAGCATTTAGAGCGGGTTTAAAACCAGAGGATGTAATTGTTAAAATTAATAGAAAACCTGCTCATAATTATACTTTAAACGACATTGTAAATAAATTTAAAGAAAGGCATAATAAAAGAATTCGAATTACTGTAAATAGAAAAGGAATAATCTTAAAGTTCGAATTTAGGTTGCAAAAAAAGGTTTAATTATCTTCCGATAACAAGCTTTTTTCTTTTTCTAAAGAAATTCCTTTTGCGACAAAACCTTTTATTTTTATTATTTTTCTAGGTGTTTTCGCATTCGAGAAAATAGTTATTTGTTTCGAAAATCCACCAGGTTTTTTAGTGTCGTAAGAAACTTTAATTTTACCTTTTTCGCCAGGCATTATAGGTTTTTCTGGTTTTTCTGGAACTGTACAACCACAAGAAGACTGTATTCTGTCTATAATTAATGGAGCGTCACCCACATTTGTAAAAATAAATGTTCGAACGCCATTAGAGTTTTTTGCGACTTTTCCATAGTCAATTGTTTCTTTTTCGAATTTAAATTCTTGAGCATTTATAGAAAATGAAATAAAAAGTACGACTATAAAGATTCCGAAAGTTTTCATAATTAAATATTTATAATGTAAAATTAAGATTAATAATTTGTATTAAAAAATCAATCACTAATATTCTCTACGAATTTAGAGTTTTGTATTTTTGTCAACTTAATATCAAAAAGGATACCAAAGTATGACAATTCCATCTAAATACGATGCAAGTAAAGTAGAAGATAAGTGGTATGATTACTGGATGAAAAACAATTATTTTCATTCAACACCAGATGAAAGAGAGCCTTACACCATTGTAATTCCACCTCCAAACGTAACAGGAGTTTTACACATGGGACACATGTTAAACAACACAATACAAGATGTGTTAATTAGACGTGCACGTTTGTTGGGCAAAAATGCTTGTTGGGTTCCTGGAACAGATCACGCATCTATTGCTACAGAAGCCAAAGTGGTTGCGAAATTAAAAGAAAAAGGAATTAAAAAAAGCGATTTAACTAGAGAAGAATTTTTACAGCATGCATTTGCTTGGAAAGATGAATATGGAGGAATTATTCTAGAACAATTAAAAAAATTAGGTGCTTCTTGCGACTGGGAAAGAACGGCGTTTACGATGGATCCAGAAATGTCGGAATCTGTAATTAAAGTTTTTGTTGATTTATACAACAAAGGCTTAATTTACAGAGGTTATAGAATGGTAAACTGGGATCCAGAAGCAAAAACAACACTTTCAGATGAAGAAGTAATTCATGAAGAAAGACAAGGAAATTTATATTATTTGAAGTATAAAATCCTATCCTCAACCTTTTCCGAAGGAAAGGGAACTGAGCAAGATGCTTCAAATAACAGTGAGGAGTTAGAGGAGACTTATTTAACAATTGCTACAACAAGACCAGAAACAATTTTTGGAGATACTGCAATATGTATTAACCCAAATGACGAGCGTTTTACACATTTAAAAGGAAAAAAAGCAATTGTGCCTTTATGTGGAAGAATTATTCCAATTATCGAAGATGAATATGTAGATGTGGAGTTTGGAACAGGTTGTTTAAAAGTAACTCCTGCTCACGATGAAAATGATAAGAACCTTGGAGATAAGCACAATTTAGAAGTAATAGATATTTTTAATGACGATGCTTCTTTAAATTCATTCGGATTGCATTATCAAGGAAAAGATAGGTTTGTAGTTCGTAAAGAAATCTCGAAAGAATTAGAAGAAAAAGGATTTTTAGTAAAGACGGAAGTTCATACCAATAAAGTAGGAACATCAGAAAGGACCAAAGCAGTAATTGAGCCTAGATTGTCCGACCAATGGTTTTTAAAAATGAAAGATTTAGCACAACCTGCTATTGATGCTGTTTTGGGTGAAGATGCAGAAATCAACTTATTTCCAAAGAAATTCGAAAATACCTATCGTCATTGGATGGAAAATGTGCGCGATTGGAATATTTCTCGTCAGCTTTGGTGGGGACAACAAATTCCTGCGTATTTCTATGGAGATGGAAAAGAAGATTTTGTTGTTGCAGAGAATATTGAGGAAGCACTTTTGCTTGCAAAAGAAAAAACTTCAAACTCCCAACTTCAAACTTCCGATTTAACTCAAGATGAAGATGCTTTAGATACCTGGTTTTCTTCTTGGTTATGGCCAATGTCTGTTTTCGACGGAATTAGAAATCCAGAAAACGAAGAAATAAAATACTATTACCCAACAAACGATTTAGTTACAGGCCCCGATATTTTATTTTTCTGGGTCGCAAGAATGATTGTTGCAGGATATGAATATAAAGATGAAAAACCTTTCCAAAATGTTTATTTAACAGGTTTAGTTAGAGATAAACAAAGACGTAAAATGTCTAAATCTTTAGGAAACTCGCCAGATGCTTTAAAGTTAATTGACGATTATGGAGCAGATGGAGTAAGGGTTGGTTTGTTGTTAAGTTCTGCAGCTGGAAACGATTTAATGTTCGACGAAGATTTATGTCAACAAGGAAAAGGATTTGCCAACAAAATCTGGAATGCTTTCCGTTTGATAAAAGGTTGGGAAGTAGATGCTAGTTTAGAACAACCAGCAACAGCTAAAATAGGTTTAGAATGGTATGAAGCGAAATTTCAAAAAGCTTTGGCAGAAATTGAAGATCATTTTTCTAAATATAGGTTGTCAGACGCTTTAATGGCGATTTATAAATTGATAAATGACGATTTTTCTTCTTGGTTATTAGAAATTGTAAAGCCTGCATACCAAAAACCTATAGACAAAACAACGTTCGATGCAATTATTACAGTTTTAGAAAATAACCTGAAAGTATTGCATCCATTTATGCCGTTTTTAACAGAAGAAATTTGGCAATATATTGCAGATAGAACTAAAAGTGAAGCTTTAATTATCGCAAAATACCCAGAGGTTAAAGAATTTAATTCTAAAATTATTACAGGTTTTGAATTTGCATCAAACGTGGTTTCAGGAATTAGAACCATCAGAAAAGATAAAAATATTTCTTTTAAAGATGCAGTTGAGTTATTTGTAATAGATAATGAAAAGAACTCAAATCAGTTTAATGAAGTTATTCAAAAACTAACAAATACATCAACTATAAAAACCGTTTCAGAAAAAGTAGAAGGCGCATCTTTTAGAGTAAAATCGAATGAATACTTTATTCCAATTTCTATTGAAAATATAGATGTAGAGGCAGAAATTGAAAAATTATCTGGAGAGTTAAAAAGAGCAGAAGGCTTTTTAGTGGGCATTCAAAAGAAATTATCGAATGAACGTTTTGTTTCTAATGCACCAGAAAAAGTATTAGCTTTAGAACGTAAAAAAGAAGCAGATACTTTGGCGAAAATAGAAACGATAATTGGGAGTTTAAATTCTTTAAAATAAATTTTTACTTCAATATTTATAGTACAAAATCCTTCAGAATTTAAATTTTGAAGGATTTTTTGTTTATCTTAACATTTTGTTAAAAAAATATAAAAATAGATTTTTCGACTTTAGAAATAGAATATCAATCTTATTCTAACGTTATAAAGTTAACTATTAAAACCCTAAAAAAGATGAGAAAAATTTTTATTCCAATTACAGTTTTTGCATTGCTTGCAACTTCTTGTGTATCAAAGAAAAAGTATGCTGCTTTAGAAAGTAAGTATGTAAATACGAAAGGTAATCTTCAAAAAACAACTTTAGAAAAAGAAGCTTTAGAAGCAAAGTTTGCCAAAATAGAACAACGTGTAGATCGTTTTAATGCGAAGATTAACTCTTTGCAAAATGATAATGTAACACTAAAAAACGAGAACGATGTTAAACTAGATATGGTTGGTAAAACCGCAGTTATCTCAAACAAAACAAGAGAACGAATGAGAGAAACTTTGGCAAAAGTAGATCCTGCAAAGTTGGCAGAAGCAAAAACGTTAAAAGATTCTTTAAATTTGGCTGTTTCTTATAATCTAATGAATTCTGTAGGTCTTTCTGATATTAAAAATTCTGAAGATATAGATATTGATATTGACCAAACCGTGGTTATGATTTCTGTATCAGATAAATTGTTGTTTAACACAGCAAGTTACAGGGTTAAAAAAAGTGCTTATAAGTTAATTACACAGTTGGCAGATATTATTCAATCTGAACCAAGTATGGATGTAATGATTGAAGGACATACAGATTCTAGAACCATAAATAATGCAGTTGTAGAGGATAATTGGGATTTAAGTGTAAAAAGAGCAACCTCTATTGTTAGGCTTCTACAAAATAAATTTAATATAGATGGAAGTCGTTTAATTGCTTCTGGTAGAGGAGATACAATGCCTTTGGTGCCTAATACAAGTAGCGAAAATAGAGCAAAAAATAGAAGAACAAGAATAGTAATTCTACCTAACTTAGATAAGTTTTTTGCATTACTTGCAGAAGATGGAGTAATTGAGAAAAACTAATTTTTTGTAATTAATATTTAATAAAAAGAAGCTGTTTTAAAAGTAAATTTAGTTATCATTCCGAATAAAGTAGGGGAATATAAAATATTGAAATTCAATAAATAAGATTTCTCCATTATAGTCGAAATAACAAATTTTAGTACTTTTAAAACAACTTCTTTTTATATATTTTCTTTTTTATTTCTGTAATTTTTTTTATCGTAATTTTTATAAAACTGCATAATTATAAAAGCGCCAATAACAGACGAAGCCATTCCTTCGATAAGTAAAGTAAGTACAATTTCAGCCAGTGATAAATCTCCACCAATTAGAAAAGAATTATTCATTACAGTTAAAAACTGGGGATTTATAAATTTTACGTAAACTACAATACCAATAATAGAAAGTATAACTGCAGCTACAGATGTTTGTATTCCTATTCCTAAATTTGCTGAATAATTGGTTTCTTTGTTTTCAAAAATATTTGTTTTAATAGCTTGTTTAATACCTATAAGTACAAATAATAAGTTTAAAAAACGTAAATATGGGTTTTCTTCCAATCCTAATAATTTACAGGTAAAGAAAAAACCTCCAATTAATAAGGTAATTAATAATGCGTGTTTTATAATAATTTTACTTGACGACATAATGTTTAATTTTTATTGTTAATGGTTAAACAAAATTAAGAAAAATTATGAAATTTTATCATAATTAATCGATAAAATAAATAGTATCAATTATTTATGATTGCTAACCTGTAATTTTTAAGAAGAAAAACCGAATGTTAGCATTCGGTTTTTCAATGTTTTTTTTGGTTGCTGATTATAGCGGTTTTCTACCAGATATAATGTTGTATAAAATTACAATTATTGCGATTACTAATAGAATGTGAATTAAACTACCAGTTGCGATTCCAGGAACGACTCCTAAAAAACCTAACGCCCAAATAATAATACAAACGACAGCTACAAGCCATAATATACTTCTCATAATAATAATTTTTTTTGTTCAATTCAAAATTATAAAAATAGTATAGCAAAGATTAACTCTATTCAATTAAATATTATCTTTGATGCATCTAAAAAGACAGGTATGAAAATTATTGCAATGATTCCTGCACGTTACAGTGCATCTCGTTTTCCTGGTAAATTAATGAAAGATTTAGGAGGAAAATCTATAATTTTAAGAACCTATGAAGCTGCTTTAAACACCAATTTATTTAGCGAAGTTTATGTGGTTACAGATTCGGAAATTATTAGAGAAAATATTTCTAATGCTGGTGGAAATGTAATTATGAGTACAAAAGAACACGAATGTGGTTCCGATAGAATTGCAGAGGCTGTAGAAGATATCCAAACAGATATTGTAATTAATGTTCAAGGAGATGAGCCCTTTATAGATGAGATTTCTCTATCTAAACTAATAGATGTCTTTAAAGAAGATATTAAAAATGAAGTAGACTTAGCATCTTTAAAAGTACAAATTACAAATAAAGAAGATATAGAAAACCCTAATAACGTTAAAGTAATTACAGATGTAAATAATTTAGCCATTTACTTTTCGAGAAGTGTAATTCCTTATCATAGAGATACAAACGTAGATGTAAAATATTACAAACACAAAGGCGTTTATGCTTTTAGAAAACAAGCTTTATTGGATTTTTACAAAACACCAATGACACCTTTAGAGACTGCAGAAAAAATAGAAGCCATTCGTTACCAAGAAATTGGAAAAAAAATAAAAATGATAGAAACTTCTGTGGAGACTGTTGGTATTGATACTCCTGAAGATTTAGAAAAAGCAAAAAAATATTTAAACTTATAAATTTGAATAGAATTCCTAAAACTATAAAAGTAATTGCTTTTGATGCAGATGACACTTTGTGGGTAAACGAAACCTACTTTAGAGAAGCAGAGGAGGAGTTTACCAAGTTACTTTCTAAATACGAAACTAAAAATAAGATAGATCAAGAGCTTTTTAAAGTCGAAATTAAAAATTTAATCCATTATGGTTATGGAGTAAAAGGATTTGTACTTTCTATGATAGAATGTGCTTTGGAGCTATCTAATTATAAGATTTCGCAACAAACCATCGAAAAAATATTGAACATTGGAAAAGAAATGCTCGAAAAACCCATTGAACTTTTAGCAGGAATTGAAGACGTTTTAGCATCTCTGCAAGGAAAATATAAATTAATTGTTGCTACAAAAGGCGATTTGTTAGACCAAGAAAGAAAGTTAGAAAAATCGAATTTGCTAAAATACTTTCATCATATAGAAGTAATGAGCGACAAAAAAGAGAAAGATTACAAAAAACTGATTGGACATTTAGATATAAAACCAGAAGAATTTTTAATGATTGGAAACTCTTTAAAGTCAGACGTTTTACCATTAATAGCCATTGGAGCATCTGCAATTCACGTTCCTTTTCACACGACTTGGGTGCATGAAGAGGTTTCACAGAAAGAACAAGAAAATGCGGAATATGCTACATTAACAAATATCAACGAAGTTTTATCGCTCATTTAAATAAATACGCTAAATTTGTAGCATTAAATATAAAAAAGACATGGCAAGTATAAAAAACTTAAAAAAAGATATCAACTATACATTAGGAGATATTATAGGATACGTTTCAGAAAAAATGCATGCAAATGCAGATAAAGAAAAAGCTGAAGCAATTATCGACGAAACTATTGAAACTTTTGATGAATTAATTGGAAAGATTAATGCAAAAGGTGTAGAAAATAAAAAAGCACATTTAAAAGAAGTAAATGCTGAATTGGAAACAAAGGCAACTGCTTTAATTGAAAAAGCGAACAAACTGTAACATTAACATTTTGTAAACATTATTTAACAACCATCAATTAAAAATTGATGGTTTTTTTGCTTAAATTTGAGGGGAGTTATACGAAATGGATTATTTATTACGTTAAAATTACAACTATGGCAAGAGCAATGTTTGAATACACGAAAACTGTATTAAAAAAAGTAAGTTTTAATTCGGACTTATTTTGCAAAGAGTTAGAAAAAGCCCTTAATAGATTGTTACCTTACGAAATAGATGAGTTAACAATTTGGCTTAAACAATTTACAGCAAACAAACCAGAATTATATGTTTGTATGACATTAATGAAATAAAAAAAAGAGGCTTTTTAGCCTCTTTTTTTTATTTTAAGAATATCTATTTTTCTTTTTTCTTTTTGTCTTTTCCGTATTTTCGCATTAGTTTTCTACCAAATTCTCTTTCAGCAATATACAATTTTAATATTTTTTTATAAGGAAGAAATTGCGATACTTTTTTTAGGAAATCTTCTTTTTCTGCAATCATTTTTTTACCAAGGTCTTCATTCATTAAAACTAGCTTTTTAGCTTCAGCTTCAGATAAGTCTTCTAAATTACCAGCATCTTTAATTTTATTTTTAATATCTACTCTCCATTTGTTCCTTAAATTATCTATTTTTTCTTCATGCACATTGTAAATAGGCCAAAATTTTTCAGCATCAACACTAGAGAGTTGGAGCTCTTCTGTAAAATAAGAAACTTTTAAAGCCTTAATTTTTTCTCTGCTTTCTTTTTTTTCTTGTCCAAATACTTGGAAAAGAGATAGAAATAAAAATGTAAAAGTTAAAATATTTTTTTTCATTTTTTTAATCAATTTCGTTTAAAATAGATGCGTTTTCTGTAGAAATAATGTAATCCTCAATAGCATCATCTTTAATATTTGTAAAAGCAAAATCATTTTCGTTTATAATATTGCTATTTAAAACATTAGCAAAATCTTCGTTCGATAGTTCATTAAAATTATCTACTACCCAATTTTCAATATCCGTTTCTGCAACAGAGTCAAAATTTACTTCTGTTGTATTGTTTAAAGTATTAAAGTAATTTAACCCAATAAAAAGTAAAATAGATGCAGCAGCAGCCACAGGAATTAATTTTAAAATTCTAGATTTTAAAGAAATTACTTTTGTTTTTTTGTTCTTAGGAGCAACCGTATTTAAAATGGTGTCTTCTAAAGTATTAAAATAATTGTCTGGTACTTTAAATATATTTTTTTTTGGTAGAGATTCTTCAAAAATAAATGAAGAAAAACGATCTTCTACAGTATCAAAATAATTCGATGGAGCAGAAAAACCAGTATTTTTACCAGTAATCGATTTTAAAAAATCTTCGCTATTTTTAATATCTTTTTCCATATATCTTTTAGACCCTATTTTTGTATAAAGGTTTAATTGGTTTTATTTTTTATATAACTTTCTATTTTCTTAACTGCGTGAAAGTAAGAGGCTTTTAATGCTCCAACAGAAGTTTCTAAGATGTTAGAGATTTCTTCGTACTTTAATTCTTCGAAATATTTCATATTAAAAACTAACTGTTGTTTCTGTGGAAGTGTTGCAATGGCTTTTTGTAAAATAAGCTGAATTTCGTTCCCAGAGAAAAAAACATCACTCTCTAAAGTAGAGGCTAATCGTTCGTGTATTTCAGAAATATCTACATTTCTTTCTTTTGCTCTTTTATTAATAAAGGAAATAGATTCGTTTGTAGCAATTCGATACATCCACGAAAATAATTTACTTTTTTGGTTAAATTTATCGATATTTTTGTAAACTTTAATAAAGGTGTTTTGTAAAACATCGTCTGCATCGTCATGCGAAATTACTATTTTACGAATATGCCAATACAATCGTTCTTTGTACAGGGAAATTAATTCTCTAAACGCTTTATCTCGTGTTTGAGGGGTTTTAAGTTGTTTTACTAGAACAATTTCGTCTGTCAAGATTGGTTTTTTTTATAGGACAACTAATTTTTAAAAAGGTTTAATTTAAAAACGAAATTTATTTTTTTACGCGAGAACGAGAGTAGCCAAACAATCTTTTTTGTTTAATTAAATCGTCGATTCCTTCTGGCAGCATTTCTTCCCAGCCTTTTTCTCCATCCATAATCATTTTTAAAACGGTTCTAGAGAAAATTTCTAAAATTTCTGGATCGAAGTCTTTTATATCTATAAGTTTTCCGTTGTTTTTAAAGAATTTATACAATTCTTTCATTCTTGGATGTACCTTTAAATTATCGCTGTTTATATATTCTCCAGACGCTTTATCTTTATAAGGGTACATATAAACTTTTAAATCTCTGTAGAAAAGTTTACCAAAAGCTTCTAAAATTCCACCACTTAAATTTCGGTAGTATTTTTCATCGAAAATTTGAATAAGGTTGTGAACACCCATTGCCAATGCCATTCTCTCTTTTGTAAATTCACTAAAATACTCTACCAATTTAAAATATTGTTGAAAACTGGTAATCATAACATTTTGCCCAAGAGAACATAATAATTCTGCTCTGTCTAAGAAATCTCGTTCGTTAATTTTTCCTTCTGCACTTAAATTACTTAAAGTAATTTCGAAAATAACTTGTGTTCGAGATTCGTCTACTTTATTTTCTGCTAAAAATAATTTCTTAGCATTTTCGTACATATCCATATTTACTTTGGTAACAGGTCTAAAACTACCCCTTAAAGCCAGTATGTTTTTCTTGTAAAGTACTTGTGCTGGTAATAAATTATTTCCATCTGGACCAAACATTACTGCATTTGTCATGCCATTTTTAAGCAATTGCAAACTCATTAAACGATTATCTACATACATAAAACGTGGACCAGAGAAATTAATCATATCAATTTCTAATTGATCGTTCGTTAAATTATGATAAAAAGACTTTACCAATTCTTTAGGGTTGTCGTTTAAATAAAACGCACCATACAATAAGTTTACACCTAAAATTCCTAAAGTTTCTTGTTGCAAACGAGCATCTGTTTCTTTAAAACGTAAGTGTAAAATAATTTCGTTATAGCCTTCTAAAGGATCTAGTTGAAAGCGAATACCAACCCAACCATGACCTTTAAATTTTCTTGCAAAGTCTATTGTTGTAACTGTATTTGCATAACTAAAAAATAATTTGTCAGGATGTTTTTCTCTACTTAACCTGTCTTCAATTAAATCAATTTCATGACGTAACATTTTCTTTAAACGAGGTTGTGTAACGTAACGTTTGTCTTCTTCCATACCATAAATAGCATCCGAAAAATCCTTATCATACGCACTCATAGCCTTTGCAATAGTTCCACTTGCGGCACCAGATCTAAAGAAATTACGAGCAGTTTCTTGTCCAGCTCCAATTTCTGCAAACGTTCCATAAATATCGCTATTTAGGTTAATTCTTAGTGCTTTACTTTTTGTAGTTGGTACACTACTTATTTTTTGATCTCCTTTTAAAGAAATTGCCATAAATTTGTTTTTAATTTCGTGTTAACAAATGTAATGAATTAGTGTGTAATCAGTCAATTTTTATCTTATTTTTGTTTGAATGAAAAGTGATAAAAAACCGTTAAAAATAACCTTTTTAGGCACAGGAACATCGCAAGGTATTCCAATGATTGCTAGTAAAGACCCTGTTTGTTTGTCTAAAAACCTTAAAGATAAGCGTTTACGCTCTTCTATCTTAATTTCTTGGAACGATGTTTCTTATGTAATTGATTGTGGTCCCGATTTTCGCCAACAAATGTTACGTGAAAATGTAGAGAGTATTCAAGGAGTTTTATTTACACACGAGCATGCAGATCATACAGCAGGTTTAGACGATTTGCGCCCTTTTTGTTATCAAATAGGAGAGATGCCTATTTATTTAAATCAACAAACATTAGATAGTTTAAAACAACGTTTTCAGTATATTTTTTCCATAGAAAATAGGTATCCAGGAGCTCCAAGTGTTTCGCCTTTTGTTTTAGATAAAAATTCTTTTATGTTGAATGATTTAGAGGTACAACCCATCGAAATTTTACATGGAAAATTATCTATCTTAGGATATCGCTTTCAACAATTGGCGTATTTAACAGATGCAAAACACATTAACGAGACTGAAAAGCAAAAATTAAAAAATTTAGATGTTTTAATTGTAAATGCATTAAGAATAGAAGCGCATCCTACCCATTTTAATTTAGAAGAAGCTTTAGAATTGGTAGAAGAATTACAACCCAAAAGAACGTATTTTACACACATTAGTCATAAGTTAGGTTTTCATGAAGAAGTATCAAAAAAACTACCTAAAAATGTGTTTTTAGCTTTCGATGGTTTAAAAATTGAAACTTAGAATTATAATATTTATATTTTAGTGTATATTTGTTTTTACAGCTTTCTATTATTTTTTGAAAGACTGTATAACGTTCCCTAAAATTCCCGCAAAATAACTCAACAAAAAGTACATGGAAAAAAAGTTAGAAAAAAGCAAAGCTCCAGAAACAGCGCAAGAAGTAGATAGTAGAATTGCAGCTGTAAGAGATCTTATTTTTGGAGAAAACATACAGCAATACAATACAGAGTTTGCAGATGTTTACGATAGAATTAAAGTTTTACAAAACGAAACTCAAAAAAACTTAAACGATTCTGTAACCGATTTAGAAAATAAATTAGCAGATTTAGAGAGTTTAATGGAGCACAAATTCCAAGATTTAAATAACGATTTAGACAAAAGATTGGCAGATTTAGATGATGAAAAAGCCGACCGAAGAAAATTAGGAAAAGCCTTAGAGAAAATTGCACTAATGTTGCAAGAATAGATGAAAGAAACAACTGCAGATAACAAAAAAGACAATCGTTTTGAGTTACTCAGAGAGCTTTTATTAGAAGATGATAGAGAAAAATTTGAAACTCTTAGCAAAGAGATTATTCAAAAAGAAAAATTCTCTAGACGTGTAGAACCTTTAGTTGACAAAAAAATTGAAGATCTTCGTGAGAATTTCCCAAAATATTTTGGAGGAACGATTACAGAAACTATAAAAGTTCAAATTAGAGATTCGCAAGACGAAGTTGTAGAAGCCCTGTACCCAATTATGGGTAAGTTGGTTAAGAAAGCTATTGTAAGTGAAGTTACAAAGTTGTCTGACAGTATAAATAAAACAATAAAAGAAAAATTTTCTCTCCAGCAAGTTGTGGCTCGCTTTTTTAAAGGAAAAAATAACGATGCAGGAGTTGTATTACAAGAAGTTTTTGAGCCCATTATAGAAGAAGTTTTTATAATCGAAAAAGACTCTGGCTTATTAGCAGGAAGCTACTCAAGAGGTAGTGTTGCAGATAAAGATATGGTTTCTGGGATGTTAACCGCCATTAAATCTTTTGCAGAAGATGCTTTTTCCAAAGAAGGCCAAAACTTAGAAGATATTAAATTCGATTCTTTTCAGCTTTCCATAAAAAACTTTAAATCTATTTATATAGCCATTGCAACTTCGGGTGTTTTAAATGCCGATTTTAAAGATAAAATGGCAGATAACGTAAATAATTTGGCTGAAGTTATTCTTAGAAATCGAAAATACTTATCAGACGAAATAAAATTAAATGTGTTAATAGAAAGACATTTAATAGACTAAGTATAAAAAAATGATTGCAAAAAAAGTTTTATTAGTTGGAAATTTTGGCGTTGGAAAAACGTCTTTAATTAGAAGGTTTGTATTAAATCAATTTTCGGAAGACTATATAAGTACCATTGGCGTTCGTGTAAGTTCTAAAGTTGTAGCCTACGAAAACCAAGAAATAAAATTACTAATTTGGGATGTTGCAGGAACCAGTGGAGATGAGAAAATACCCAAAGCCTATTTTTTAGGTGCAAGTGCAGCCATGTTTGTTTTTGATGTAAGTAGAGAAGAAACATACTTATCTATAGATAAACATTTGGCGAGTATTAAAGAACTTTCTGGTTTGCAAAATATTACCATTGTTGGTAACAAAAAAGACTTGCTTTCTAAAGAAGAATTAGAAACAGTTATAGATACAGTTTCTGTAAAAATTGACTTGATTACCAGTGCAAAAGAAGACGATAATGTAGAAGATGCATTCTTACAATTAACCTCGCAAGCCATAAAATAAAATCTATTGATACCTGCAAAAATAGAAGATGTGTTTTTACAATTAACTACCAATTTTTCTGGAGTAATTGTAAACATTGTTGCAGGTAAATTTGCAAAAAATACTTTTCAAGTTCACAATTCTATTTATGAATTTTGTCCTTTTTTGGAAGGTACTTTAGAAGCTTTAGAGCCTTTAGAGCCCTTTACTTTAGAAGGAATGGTCCTTGTTTCTTATGAAAAAGAGTACAATGTAGATATAGAATTGTTTAAGTCTGCTGATGAAATTTCGATTTTAATTCACAACCGAACCAATGTTTATAAAATTGTAGCTCAATTAAACCAGAATAGAAACGATATTTTCTTTATCAAAAGAGAATTGGCAGAAAAAAATGAAGAACTAAAGAGATTACGAGAAATTGCGGATAAGGCAAATGAAGAAAAATCTCGTTTTTTGGCAATGATGAGTCACGAAATTCGAAATCCGCTAAACGTTATTTTGGGGTATTCTGAAATGATTTCCGAAGAAGAAATTAACGAAAATGTTCGTAAATATTCTAAATTATTATCCATCTCAGGAAATAATTTGAAAGTAATTGTAAACGATATTTTAGATTTATCGAGAATTGAAGCAGGAAAATTAGAATTGATAAACGAGCCTGTAAACATTAAGGAAATAGCAAAAAACTGTGTAGAGAATTATTCGTATCAAAATAAAAATGAAGCAGTAGAATTATTTTTTAATGCCGAAAAGAATATTCCAAATTCAGTTTTGGGCGATCCTATTAGAATTAACCAAATACTATCGAATTTATTATCGAACGCTATAAAATTTACTCAAAAAGGAAAAATAGTTGTTGATGTAAAAAAAGTTTCAGAAGAGAAAGATTCCATAAGAATTGCCTTTTTAATTTCGGATTCTGGTAGAGGAATGACCAATTTACAAGCCTCTAAAATTTTCGATGAATACCAGCAAAACAAAAAAAGCGACAACAGGGTTTTTGGTGGAGCAGGCTTGGGTTTATCCATTGTAAAGCATCTGTTAAATGCTATGAACGGAAAAATTACTGTAGAAAGCAAATTGAATATTGGAACTGTTTTTATTACAGAAATTCCTTTTTCGAAAGTAGTTTCTTCAGAAATTAAAGAACTTAAAGTTGAAGAAAAATCAACAAATAAAACGTTAGAAGGAAAAAGAATTTTAGTGGCAGACGATGATGCTCTAAACCAAACAATTGTTGCTCACATTCTCAAAAAAGAAAAAGTAGTATTAACGCAAGTAAAAGATGGTTTAGAGGCTTTAAATGTTTTGAAAACTAGATCTTTCGACTTAGTTTTATTAGACATTCACATGCCAAATATTACTGGCGAACAATTGGTCCAACAGAAAAACGAATTTCATAAACCCAATAGAGAAATTCCGTTTTTGTCTTTAACAGCAAATACAACTAAAGAAGATGTAGAGCGATATAAAAAGATTGGTTTTGTAGATGTAATTTCTAAACCTTATACTGCTGTTGAGTTTGTGGAGAAAATTTTGGGGAATATTTTTTAGATATTTTTTATTTTTCGCTAACTTAAGACGATTATGATGTCGTTTTAATGACTTATAATCGGCTTTAGCGAAGTTATATTTTTTAAAGTTTAAAAACAAACTAAATTATTTTGTATAAAGAGCTTAATACCAGCGTTTTTTCTTCTTTTTAGAAGCTTCCGGTTTTCTGCCTTTTTTAATCGTAATGAAATCTGCATTTCGCAATTAATATTTCTCCCTCTCTAAATTGATAAATTAGTCTATGTTCGCTATCGATTCGTCTAGACCAAAATCCAGCGTATTTATGTTTTAGCGCTTCGGGTTTTCCAATTCCGTCAAAAGGATTTCGAGCAATTTCTTTTAGAAGCTCATTTATTTTTTTAACCTTTTTTTTGTCTGTTTTTTGCCAAAACAAATAATCTTCCCAAGACTCATCAACAAATGTATATTTCATTTTATTTATCGATAAGGTCTTTGTTGAAAGTCGATCCGTTTTTTATTTTATCAATAGCAGCATCTAATCTCAATTCGTTTTTTCGAGAAGACAGTTCGTGGTTTGTAGCCATCAAAGAATTGTATTCTTTCAAAGACATAACTACAATTCCAGAATCTTTTCCACGATTTATAATTAAAGTTTCGAAGTTCTTTACAACTCGATCTAAGTATGTTTTAATATCTTTTCTAAAATCAGAAACAGTGGTTATTTGCATAATAGTGTATTTTTTAACGTACAAATTTATGTACAAAAAATGAATTACGCAATTTTTTAAAATATTGTCGTTAATCTAAGACGATTATAATTTCGTTTTAATGACTTATAATCGGTGTTGCCAGTAATGCGAACAAAAATCCGAAAGTTTCTATATAATTCA
The DNA here is from genome assembly GCF_017569185.1 of Polaribacter cellanae. NCBI lineage: Bacteria > Pseudomonadati > Bacteroidota > Flavobacteriia > Flavobacteriales > Flavobacteriaceae > Polaribacter > Polaribacter cellanae. The sequence continues at coordinate 236,579 of NZ_CP071869.1, forward strand.
ACTTTTTGGTTTATATTTGTTTTTTTAAAACGGACAAATAAACTGAATGAAACCAAAGTTTGAAGTTGTCTTCCTTGAACAAGCGATTGACTTTATGGCGAAAATTGACCCGAAGTCAAAAAAGAAAGTCTATTACAACATAGACAAAGCAAAATTAGCTAATGACCCAGAATTATTTAAAAAATTAGAAGATAAAATTTGGGAGTTTAGAACTAAATATATTGGACTTCAATATCGTCTTTTTGCTTTTTGGGACAAAACCGATACAAGCGAGACGCTCGTTTTGGCAACACACGGAATTATTAAGAAAACCGACAAAGTCCCTAAAACCGATATTGAAAAGGCGAAAAAAATAATGGCGGAATATTTTGCTCAAAAACAATAATTATGGAAACTAAAAAAATGAAAATGATGACCCTTGACCAAATGAAGGATAAGGACATCGGAAAAATTGGAACAGCAGAACGCGACAAATACGAATTTGATTTGCGAATGGAAGTACTTGGCGATATGATAAAGTCAGTCCGGAAAGAACGTAAACTGACTCAAGAGCAACTTGGAGAATTAATTGGAGTTCAAAAATCGCAAATTTCTAAATTGGAAAGGAATACTAAAAATGTAACTATCGAAACTATTTTAAAAGTGTTTCGAGCATTGAAGGCGAACGTAAAATTTAGCGTGGAGATGAACGAATTTGAATTCAAAGTAGCAAAAGCACTACTGGCAACAAAGTATAAAAACAATAGGGCAAATAGTTGCTAAACCTAATGGTTCTGGCGCATTTGCAATGTCGCCAAATTTTTAAATTTGGCTATATTTAAAAGAGAAAAATAAACATAGAAATTTAAAAATTCGGCTTGTGTTTAACCGAATGGTAGTCGCTCATTTTCAGCCCTACTGTTCTTATACAGAGCCGTTAACGAAGTTATTTTTTTTAAGTTTAAAAACTAAATTAATTGTCATAAAGAATTTAATACCAACGCTTTTTCTTCTTTTTAGAAGCTTCCGATTTTCTACCTTTTTTATTTTTGCTAATAGTGTTTGGTTGTTTTTTAGTGTGTTTTGGTTTGTTAATTACATAAGGATGCTCTGTAATTACCTTAATGGGTTTTTCAATTAACGTTTCAATTAATTTTATATAACTGTTTTCATCTGGAGAACAAAAAGAAAATGCAATTCCAGATTTTCCTGCTCTACCAGTTCTACCAATTCTATGAACGTAGGTTTCAGCAACATTTGGGATATCAAAATTAATAATGGCATCTACATTTGTAATGTCAATTCCACGTGCAGCAACATCTGTCGCAATTAAAATATATGCTTTTTTGTTTTTGAAATCTTCAATAGCATTATTTCTTACAGCTTGCGTTTTGTCTCCATGAATACTAGCGACTTTGTAACCGTTTTTAATTAAAGTTTGCTCTAATTTATCAACTCCAAATTTTGTACGTCTAAATATAATGATTCTTCCATTTATAGTATTTCTTAATAAATGTAAGCACAAATCTGTTTTGTTCTTTTTAGGAAGGTAATATAAAAGCTGGCCAATATTTTTGGCAGTGGTTTCCTCTGGATTTATTTCTACTTTTACCGGGTTTTTAAGAAATTTATTAGCTAATTGTGTTATTGAATCTGGAATTGTAGCAGAGAAAAGTAACGTTTGTTTGTTTCTTGGACACAAAGCTTCAATTTTCTTGATGTCTTTAATGAAACCCATGTCTAACATTAAATCGGCTTCGTCTAAAACGAAAATTTCAATCGTGCTTAAATCGATGTTTCCTTGCATTTGCAAATCAATTAATCTTCCAGGCGTTGCAATTAAAATATCGACACCTTCTACTAAAATTTCTTTTTGCGGTTCTAAAGAAACACCACCATAAACTGCAGTCGTTTTAAGATCTGTGTATTTGCTAAAACTATTAAAATTCTCGAAAATCTGAATTGCCAATTCACGAGTTGGAGTAACAATTAAAGATTTTATTTTCTTCTTCTTTTTATCTTCTTTTTCATTATTCAACAATAAATGAATAATTGGCAAGGCAAAAGCAGCCGTTTTTCCAGTTCCTGTATTTGCAGAAACAATCACATTCTTTTTTTCTAAAACCAAAGGAATGGTTTGTTGTTGTACTAAAGTTGGCGTATGAAAACGTTCTTCAGCAACTGCTTTTAAGATAGATTTATCAAGTGGAATTTCAGAAAACTGCATGTATTAATTTTTATACAAAGATAGTTTAAAAGAAAGTAAGAGTGGAGCTGAGAATTAAGTTAAGAAAATAGATTTTATAAGATGTTATACATTATTTATAGCTTTATACTTTGGTGATTTTACTTTATTTAGAGTAAAAATCGTTTTTAGTAATGAAAATTTGTTAAATATTATTATTGAAGGGTAAGATCCGTTTTGTTGGGGTAATAATATTTTTATTGAAGTTTTTGGGGAATAAATGGTTTTATAGCTTTGCTGAAATCAATTGGTATTATATGTGTTTGTTTTTGGCAAACTATATCAGCTATTTTATCTAATTTGTAAGATGATGAAGTATAACTACAGCAAGATACCAACCTACAACCTCGCTTCAATCCAACTTTTAAAACTATAAAAGTTTTGTGGAGCCACTCCATGACCAACATTGTATTCCGAATATACATTCTCTACCCTTAATTTATCTAAAAAAAGGCTTGGTGTTTCTTGCCCAAGCTACAGGTAAAACTTGGTCTACAGAACCATGAGAACTGTAATATTCCGTTTTTAAATGGGTTGGCATGTTTTTGGGTAATAATTCTGTATTTACATAACCACTTAAAGCAATTACATAATTTACCTTGTTTGGGTAGAAAAAGCTTAAAGAATAGCTTAAAATAGCACCTTGACTAAAACCTAAAAGAAAGGTTTTATCAGGATTTGTATTGTATTTTGTTTTTATTGCATCAATAAAAATGGCAATTTTATCGATGGATTCTTTGGCTTCTTTTAAATCTGAGAATTTTCCATTTACATCGTCAAAATTAATTGTGTACCAAGCATAGCCTCCAAATCCCATAGAAAGTGGTGCTTGCGCACTAATAATTAATAATTCTTCTGGTAATTCTTCTGCGAAAGAAAATAAATCTTGTTCGTTACTTCCATAACCATGCAATAAAATTAACAAAGGTGGTTTTTCGGATGCTTTTTTAGGTTCTCTTACTAAATAATGTAAATCGCTCATTTTAAATAAAATCTAATTAAATATTTTTAAACCATTTCTGAAAATAATCACCTAAAACTGGAATTCTTTTTTCTTCAACTTGAATGGCGCCAATTATACCAATTATCCAAATTATGAAAATAAAAACTCCAAAAAACCAACCAGGATTTTTTCCTGAAGATTGGTAAATTATCCATTGGTTTATCAAATATAAAATACCAATTCCTAATCCTTGTCGAATATGAAAACTAGCAAAATAATTTTTCTTGTCTTTATTTAAAATGTAAGCGATTAACGTACCAATTATAGTAATATAACTAATGATTGCAATTATTTTTCCGTCTTTAACACTCACATTCTCCATAGTTTTAAGAATTTAAAATCAATTGATTATTTGCGAAAATTCCGTACACTTTTCCAGTCAGTTTTTTATTGATAAAAGGACTGTTTTTTGAGGTTGATAAAATATTTCCTTTTGTGAACGTGTATTTTTCATCTGGATTAAAAAGAGAAATATCTGCTATTTTACCTTCGGAGATGGAAGTGGTTTCTAATCCAAAAATTCTTCTTGGATTTGTAGTGATTTTTTCAATGAAATTTTCCAACCCTAACACTGAATTTACAGCGCCAAAAGCAGTTTCTAGACCAATAACACCATCTTTTGCTTCGCTAAATTCCACTTTTTTATGTTCGATATCCATAGGATTGTGGTCGGAAGTAATCATGTCAATTACACCAGAATTCACGCCTTTTTGTAAAGCTTTTGTATCTGAACTTGTTCTTAAAGGTGGGTTTGTTTTAAAATTACTATCAAATTCATGCAATTCATTATCAGTTAAAACCAAATGATGTGCAGAAACACTACAAGTAACCTGCAAACCTTTCTTTTTTGCGTCCTTGATTAATTCTACTGACTTTGCTGAAGAAATTGTAGGAATGTGTAATTTTCCTCCAGTATATTCTAATAAAAATAAATCTCTCGCAATTTGAATGTGTTCTGCCAAAGCAGGACTTCCTTTTAAACCTAATTTAGTACTATTAATACCTTCGTGTGCGATTCCTGCACCAGCAATGGTATTATTTTTTGGGAAACTAAGTACCAAACCATCAAAATTTTGGGCGTATAATAATGATATTTTCATTAAGTTATCGTTCTCAATAGGTTTTTTGTAATCTCCGAAAGCAATAGCTCCAGATTGTTGCATATCATACAACTCTGCCATTTCAATTCCTTTACTTCCTTGTGTTAAAGAAGGAATTGGATATAGTTTTGTGGCAGATCCGTTTGCTTTGTTTATTAAAAATTCAACAGCAGATTTGTTATCTACAATTGGGTTCGAATTTGCATTTACAGCAACTGTAGTAAAACCACTTTTTGCGGCAACTTGCAACCCATTTTTAATGGTTTCTCTTTCTTCGTAACCTGGTTCTCCAAAAGAAACACTCGTATCGAACCAGCCACAAGAAACGTGTAAATTCTTTTTTTCTACAAGTTGATAGTCTTTTTTATTAGGAATGGAATCAGCTATTTTTTTGATAATTCCATCACTAATTAAAATATCTTTCGTTTGTAGATGAAATGGGCTAGAAGCATCTATAATTTTAGCCGATTTTAGAAGCGTAATCATGGTTTATAGAATTTTAAAATCAAAATTTCTAATAACAAAGATACAATTGCCAACGCTAAAAACCATTTCCAAAGCCATTGAACTTCATTTTTTTTGTTTAAAGCATTAAAAGTTGCTGGAATTGAGGAGGAAATCTCTATGTTTTTGTTATTTTGGGCAAGTGTATTTAAGTCTAAATATTGTAAGGAACTTTCTTCTTTAGGGAAATTAAAAGCAACGTTTTGTAAGGTGTCTTTTTGTTTTAAAATTTTATAAATTCCAGCTTCTAAAGGTTGCTCTTTCGTTGTTATTACTATGTTATTCTGAAAAGTTTGTTGCAAAGGAATAAAGGAGTTTTTATTGTTTGCAATCGTTAAAATTTCGTCCTTTCCTAATTGAGTTTCAATGCCTATTTTATTTTCTGCATCAACTCTGTAAGATAATTGTGGAAATTGAAAACTTAATTGTCCGAAATTGTAAAAAACAGGCACAATTAAAGGCGAATTTAAAAAGTTACTATTCGTTTTTGCCAGAGAACTAGAAACATAATAAATGTTATTTTTTAATTCATTGATAAAAGGCGTGTTATTTTCAAACGAAATAATTGTATTGCTATTTTTTGAAGAAATAGGGTAGAGGCTATAAACTGATGGATATTGAAAATTATTTACCTTTTTGGAAAAAACATTCTTAAACAAAGGATGATTATAATTGATGGAAGTAATTTTTAGAGTATCGATTATTTTATTTTGAAACTTGCCAATTTGCAGTTTGTTGAAAAATGAATTGTAAGAATTTACCTCCGATTTTTCATTCGGAATAATTACCAAGCTTCCTCCGTTTTTAGAAAAATCGAATAGACTTTGTGCTAAAATTTCTGGAATATTTTCTAAACTATTTAAGATGATTAATTGCTGTTTTGGAATGGCGTTATAATTTACATTTTGGATAGTAGAATTCGTGAAATTAAATTCGTCTTCCGTATAAATTTTAGACAAGAAATCTGCCTTATTTCCAATCGCCAAAACACTCGCTTTTTTACGTTTATTAATACTGAAAAAATAAGTGTTATCAAATTTAAAAGTATCGCTAAAAGTTATTTGTATTTTTCCTAAAAATGTATCCTGATTTTGGATTGTAAATTGAATCGTTTTCGAAGTATCTTTACCTATACTAAAAGATTGCTTGCTTACTAAATTTTCGTTGTTAAAAATAGCAATAGGAGTGTTGTTTTTTGCTTCTCCTTGATTTTTTATAACTGCATTTATGATAAAGTTGGTTGTGTTTGCATTGCTAACAAAAACACTATCGATAGAAAGATTACTTTTTTGTGAAGATTCTAATTTAATAGCAGAAAAAGAGGGTGTTACATTTGTAAACTTACTTTCGTAAGTGTCTTGAAAATCAGAAATTAAAATACTTTTATATAAAGTATTTGTTTTATTTTTGTTTTGTTGGTCTATTTTTAGAAAAACTGTCGATAAATCTAATTTTTTTGAAGTGTTTTCTACTTTTAGTAGTATGTTTTTCAATTCATTTTTAGAAATATCTTTATAAAAGTTGGTATTTGTCTGCAGCGAATATATACCTTTTTCGTTAGAACTTTTTATAATTTCTTGTGCAGCAATTTTCAATAAATTTCCTTTTTCTCCTTTCGTATTTGTACTTAAAGAATTGTCTAAATAAATAAATGTATGTTGCTTTTTGTCGATATTTTTATCACTAAAATAAGGTTGAGAAAAAGCTAAAAGTATCGCAGAAAATAATAACAGTCGAGATGCTAAAATCAACCATTTTTTTATACGAGAACTCTTACGTGTTTGTTGTTGTATTTTTTGCAAAAAAGCAACATTCGTAAAAGGTATTTTTACAAACTTTTGTAATTGAAAAAGATGCACTAAAATTGGTATAATTAGTAGTGCAAAAAAATATAAAACTTCAGGGTTTTTAAATTGCATTATTAGTGTTTATGTAATTTCAAAAATAGGGAAATTTATAGAATAGATTTTGTAAATTAATGGTAAAAAAATATCTTATAAATCTTTAAATAAGGTATGGCTTACTTGCAACAATTATTATAAGGAAAACTAAAGTACAAAGATTTTACAGATTTTTAGGAGGATTTTGATTAGGAATTTACAAGGATTCGAAAGGCAGAAAATTCTCTCCTTTAAGGAATTTGAATGAGTTTTTTAAAATTTTTCGAAAACGCCCAAGCCAAAAAGAGCAAAATCGTATTTTACAGGGTCGTTTACATCTAATTTTCTTAAGTTTTTGTCTAATACAGCAACAGCTTTCCAATCGTTTTGTTTTCTTGGAAGTAGTTTTAATTTTCGAGCTACGTTTCCAGAATGTACGTCTAAAGGGCATGATAAATTTGCAGATTTGTGTGTTTCCCAAATTCCGAAATCTACGCCAGCTTTATCATTTCTAACCATCCATCGTAAAAACATATTTATACGTTTTGCTGCAGAATTTTTTAAAGGATCCGAAATGTGTTTTTGAGTTCTTTGCTGGTGTTCAACCTTAAAAAAATGTTGTTTAAATTGATGGATTGCAGTTTGGTACGTATTCGAATTATCTTTTATAGAAAGTGCTTCTTCTAAACCACCATAATTTGAATAAATGTATTTTAATGATTTTACAAATTGTTGAAAATCTATATAATTAAAAGTTCTATGGACAAAGTTATTGATACCTTCTAAATCTTTTTTTTGATGGTTGATGATAAAATCATAAGGAGAATTGTCTAATAATTCCATCATTTTCGAAGCATTTTTAATAATCATGGTTCTGTTTCCCCATGAAATAATTGCGGTTAAAAAACCAGCAATTTCAATGTCTTCTTTTAAAGAAAAACGATGTGGAATTTGAATAGGGTCTGACTCTATAAACTTAGGATTGTTGTATAGCATAACCTTTTCGTCTAAAAATTCTTTCAATTCCAATTTTTTCATCTTTTTTATTTGAGAATATGAATAAAAAAACCTCATAATTTATGGAAACTATGAGGTTGTATTACAATTTGAATTTATTTTACTTTACGTCCATCAATTCAACATCAAAAATAAGTGTTGCATCTGGTGGAATTACACCTCCAGCACCTGCAGAACCATAAGCCAAATGAGAAGGAATTACAAAACGAGCTTTGTCACCCACTTGTAATAACTGAATACCTTCGTCCCAACCAGAAATTACCTGACCAACACCAACGTTAAAATCGATTGGTTGTTTTCTTTTGTAAGAAGAATCGAAAACTGTTCCGTCTAATAATTGTCCTTTATAATGTACAGAAACACCAGCGCCTTTTGTGGCTTGTTTTCCATCTCCTTTCTGCAAAATTTGATAACGCAATCCGCTTTTAGTTTCATCATAACCAGCAGCAACAGAATCTAATAATTCCTTTTGTTTTGCTTTTGCTTCTGCCTCTCTTTTTTCTCTTGCGCCTTCGAAAGTTCTAAATGCTTCAACTGCATTAAAAGCTTCTGCATCTGCACCAACTCTAATAATTTCTACGGCAGATAATTCATCTCCTTGTGCAACTGCGTCTACAACATCTTGTCCTTCAATTACAGAACCAAAAACAGTGTGTTTACCATCTAACCATGGAGTAGGAACGTGGGTGATGTAAAATTGAGAACCATTGGTTGCAGGTCCAGAATTTGCCATGGCTAATTTCCCTGGAGCATCGTGTTTTAAATCAGGATGAAACTCATCGTCGAACTTATAACCTGGGTTTCCAGTTCCTGTTCCTAATGGGCAACCACCTTGAATCATAAAATCTGGAATTACTCTATGGAATTTTAATCCATTATAATAAGGAGTTCCCTGATCTTTTACTGAGTTTTCTAAATTTCCTTCTGCCAAAGCAACAAAGTTACCAACTGTTCCAGGCGTTTTTTCGTGTTCCAATTGTACTAAAATATCACCTTTTGCTGTTGTGAATTTTGCGTATATTCCGTTATTCATATTACTTAATTTTAATCGTTTTTGTCTCCTCGAGCGCAGTCGAGAGGTCTTTTGTATTAGTTCTCGACTGCGCTCGAACTGACATTTATGATGTTTCTGAAATTTGTTTCAGAATAAATTATTTTTTTGCATTTAAAATGGAGAAACCATAAGTTAATCCAATGTTTATGTTCGATGAATTTACATTTCCAAAGGGCGACCACATTTGTCCGCCAGAAATATGAAAAGATAAATCGTTATTTGCGTGGTAATTAATTCCTACAGTTGGTCTTATTAGTACACCTTCACCAGAATCTACTCTTCCTCCACCAGCAACACCTGCAGCAGCTTCTGCAAATAAAGAAAAATTATTGTTTAAAAATTTATTACTTTTTATACCTAAACCGAAGATACCATGTGCGTAACCTCCAGATTTTCCTTTGTATGCAAAAGAAGCTTCACCAGCAATGTAAAACCTTTTATTTAAATCGTATTGAACTTTTAAAGCTATTAGTTGCAAATCACTTGCAGGAATTCCGAATTTGGCAACATCAAAATACGTTTGGTTTTCTGCGCTAACTCGCAATCCTTGCGTTTTAATTTCTCTTACAGCTTCTCCAGTAAAAGGGTCTTTTGTTCCACCACTTAAACCATAATACTTAATACTAAAACCTGCTGTATAAGCTTCAAAACTAGCAATTCCTCCAATAGATTTATGATATCCTGCATGACCACTTAAACCAAATCTATCTGTAATTCTAATATCTGCGCCTACATTTGGATATGCAGTTAAACCACCTTCAGGAAAAATTCTTCCACCAGCAGCTCCAATACCCAGTTTTCCAAAAAGATTAATTCTATTTGTTAATCTTAGATTTTTTCCTGCTCCAAAGAATACGTCCATAAAACCAGCAGTTAAACCACCATACATAGCATCTACATGCGCATAAATAAAAGTTGTGGGGGTTAAATATCGTTGATATTCAAAACCTAAGACAGATAAAGTATGGTCAATTGGTTTGTATTTAGGAGTTGTACTTGCATCTGTTCTAGAGTTTCCTCTTGGAAAGAAGTAATCGAAGGTAATTTGTTGCACACTTTTAACAGCGGGTTTGCTATTGTTATTTACTGTAAACGATTTATTAGCATCTTCGTAAGAAGCAACTCTTAAGGTTGTTGGAATTTCTACAAAGAAAGAAATATTACTATCTTTCTGTATTCCTGTGAAGAAATTCATATAACCATATTGTACACCAAAAGAAAAATCGTTTTTCTTATACTGTAATCCAATATTTGGGTAAATAATACCACCACCATTTACTAAAGAGCGATAGCCTCCTCCTCCTCCAAAATGGACATTTGCATCAAAATATAAGTTTTTATAAATTGGTGTGTTTACTCCTAAAGTTACACCTAAAGTAAATAAACCTCCTTGATCTCCAGTTAAAGCTCCATGAAATCCAGCTCCTGTATAAAGCCAATCGTTTAACGGAATTAAATAGTTTAAACCGAAAAAGCCCATTTTGGGTTCCAAACCATAGCTTACTTGCTCAGTTGGTTGTTCTATTAAAATATAGTTTAATCTTATTTTATTGTTTAATTCTTTTACTTTTAATGAAGAAAAAGACCCATTAGTTTGAGAAAAAGCTTGGAAACTAATGATTGTTATAATTAATAGAATTACTTTTTTCATCGGTTTTATTTTTTAAATTCACTTGTAGTATGCAATTTTACGCTTGGATATTTACTTTGCGTCATTTGCATTGTAAAAGCAGAATCTGCTAAAAAGACTAACTGCCCTTCTTTATCCTTGGCTAAATAACGTTGTTTTACTCGCTTAAAATCTTTAAATTCTTCGTTTTTTGGATCTGTAGGTTCTACCCAACAAGCCTTATGTACACTTAAATTTTCGTAGGTACATTTTGCACCATATTCGTGTTCTAATCGATATTGAATTACTTCAAATTGAAGTGCACCAACTGTACCAACGATTCTTCGTCCATTCATTTCTAAAATGAATAATTGTGCAACACCTTCGTCCATTAATTGGTCTAAACCTTTGTACAATTGCTTAGATTTCATTGGATCTGCATTGTTAACGTAACGAAAATGTTCTGGAGAAAAACTTGGAATTCCCCTAAAGTTTAATGCTTCGCCTTCGGTTAATGTATCTCCAATTTTAAAGTTTCCTGTATCATGTATTCCCACAATATCTCCAGGGAAAGATTCGTCTACAATTTCTTTTTTCTCGGCGAAAAACGCATTCGGGCTCGAAAATTTTACTTTCTTGCCATTTCGAACGTGTAAATAAGGCGAATTTCTTTTAAAGGTGCCAGAAACTACTTTTATAAATGCTAACCTGTCTCTGTGTTTAGGATCCATATTTGCATGGATTTTAAACACAAAACCAGTCATTTTTTTCTCTTTTGAATCTACCAAACGCTCTTCTGCCTTTTTTGGTTGTGGCGAAGGAGCTATTTCTATAAATGCATCTAACAATTCTTTAACTCCAAAATTATTTAATGCAGATCCAAAAAATACAGGCTGTAGTTCTCCTTTTAAATATTCCTCTTGATTGAAAGGTGGATATACTTCATCTATCAATTCCAATTCTTCGCGCAAAGTATCTGCTGCTTTTTTACCAACGGCTTTGTCTAATTCTGGGTTCGAAAGATCGTCGAATTCAACACCTTCAGAAACCGTTTGCTTTTTATCTCCAGCAAATAAGTTTAATTTTTTTTCCCAAATATTATAGATTCCTTTAAAATCGTACCCCATTCCAATTGGGAAACTCATTGGAGTTACTCGCAAGCCTAATTTTTGCTCCACTTCATCTAATAAATCGAAAGCATCTTTACCTTCTCTATCTAATTTATTGATAAAAACCAACATAGGTATGCTTCGCATTCTGCATACTTCTACCAATTTTTCTGTTTGTGGTTCCACACCTTTTGCAACATCAATCACTACAATAACGCTATCTACAGCTGTTAAGGTTCTAAAAGTATCTTCTGCAAAATCTTTGTGCCCAGGAGTATCTAAAATGTTTATTTTCTTGTCTTTGTAAATAAAAGCTAAAACAGAAGTTGCTACAGAAATACCACGCTGACGCTCAATTTCCATAAAATCGGAAGTGGCTCCTTTTTTTATTTTGTTGTTTTTTACAGCTCCAGCTTCTTGTATGGCACCACCAAAAAGTAATAATTTTTCTGTTAGTGTAGTTTTTCCTGCATCTGGGTGCGAAATGATACCAAATGTTCTTCTACGTGCTATTTCTTTTAAAAAACTCATCTACAAATTTTAGAGGTGCAAAGATAGGTTTTATTCTATAATTTTTATAATGAAATTGGTAGGATAAGAAGGACGATTTTATAGAAAAGATTAAGACACAGATTTCACGGATTTCACAGATTATTACGCAGAGATTCGCAGAGTAAGACTGAGTTTCAAAGAGTTTTTATTCAAATTTTAAATAAAAAATATTTTTGTAGATGACAAAAAACACTTTTTATCAAATAAAAACACGTTATAATCTCTCTGTAAAGACCTCACAGGTTTTTAAAACCTGTGAGGTTTACTAAAGTATTTAAAAATAAAATATTGAAATTATTATTGCGCAGTAACTAATTTTTGTCATGTATTTATAAAAAATACAAATTTTACAAATTCCTAAAACTAATTCGTGAAAATCTGTGAAATCTGTGTCAAAAAAAATCTCTGTTTAATAATTAATCTCACTCCAAAATCTCAATCGTCATTTTAATATCTTCCTCAGGCCATTCATCAACCCCCACTTTTACTCTAGAAATTTTATCCATAGTATTGAAACCAGAAATTACTTCACCAAAAACGGTATGTTCGTTGTTTAAATGATGTGCTCCATTTCTATTTTGTACTATATAAAATTCAAAAGGATTGGATAATTTATTAGGATTGTCTTCCCAGTCTCTTGCAGCTGCTAATGCACCATATTTATGTTTTCGATGGCTTTTAAACTCTGGTTTTAGTCGATAATTTCCATACAATCTTCTTTGTTTTCTTGTATAGGTTTCGTCGGAATTGCCTCCTTGAATTACAAAGTTTTTAGCAACTCTGTAGATTTCGGTGGTATTAAAATATTTTAATTTTGTTAGAAAAATAAAATTGGCTCTATGGATAGGAACATCGTTATATAACTTCAGTTTAATATTGCCGAATTTAGTTTTTATAATTACCTTGTTTTCTTTATGTTGTTTACCATATTCTGTAAAAAAAGCTTCTACATTATCTTTATTTAAGCTGTCCCAACGTTTTTCAACTTTTTTTTCTAAAGTTTTTTTTGTTTTTTTCTTATTTGTTGAAAGTTTTTCCGTTTTTTTCTCAACTTTTTTTCCTTCTTTACATTGATAAAGAGAAAGTAAGAAAATGCCTAAAAAAAGTTTGACAAAAATTTTCATAAAAAGTATTACTTTTAATATCTCAAAGATAAATCATCAAAATAAAAGAATAGAAAAATTTGATTGTTTTTATTTATTTTTTATGGATTATTGTAACTTCGTTCCTTATTTTTGTAGAATATGAAAGAACAAGTAATTTTAGTAGATACAAACGACCAACAAATTGGTTTGATGGAAAAAATTGAAGCACACGAAAAAGCGTTGTTGCATAGAGCGTTTTCTGTATTTGTTTTTAATGAAAAAGGAGAATTAATGTTGCAACAAAGAGCAGCATCTAAATATCATTCACCATTATTATGGACTAATACCTGTTGCTCTCACCAAAGAGATGGAGAAAGTAATTTAGAAGCAGGAAAAAGAAGGTTGCAAGAAGAAATGGGTTTTACCACAGATTTAAAAGAAGTTTTTTCTTTTATTTACAAAGCGCCTTTTGATAATGGATTAACAGAACACGAATTAGACCATGTAATGGTTGGAAAGTTTGAAGATGCTCCAAATATAAACAAAGAGGAAGTTGAAGATTATAAATGGATGACTTTAGATGCTGTAAAAAAGGATATGATAGATAATCCTGAAATTTACACAGAATGGTTTAAAATAATTTTTGATAAATCTTATGAAAAACTAACAAATGCCTAGAGTTACTGTCCATAGAAAAGCACATTTTAATGCGGCACATAGATTGTATAGAAAAGATTGGAGTGACGAAAAAAACTTTAAAATTTTTAATAAATGTAGCAATCCTAATTTTCATGGGCATAATTACGAATTAATTGTTTCTTTAACGGGTGAGATTGATAAGAGAACAGGTTATGTGTTTGATTTAGGGATGTTAAAAGAATATATAAAATTGGAAATTGAGGATGCTTTCGATCATAAAAACTTAAATGTAGAAGTTCCAGAATTTAGAGACTTAAACCCAACTGCAGAGAATATTTCTGTTGTTATTTATAATAAATTAAGAAAATTGTTGCCTAAAGATTTAGAGTTAGAAATTACGTTATATGAAACACCACGTAATTTTGTAACTTATTCAGGTTAATTTTTTAAAATTAGATATAAAAAAAAGCCTCCATTTGTATATTACAAATGGAGGCTTTTACTTTATTTAAAAGAGAGAATTATTAATTCTTACTTTTTTGTTTCATTTCGTCAAACTTGTCACCTTCTTTCTTAGGCCAGTTGTTATTTGAAGTATCTACATCTGCAGTTTCGAAATCTGGATCTACAACAATACTTTTAATTTCTTGCGTGGAAGCAAAAACTCTTGTTACTTTATGATCATTTTTCATCCAAATTTGAGCTGGGAAAGTTTCTCTTTTTTTACTTCCATCTGCATAGGTTAATTCAACGATAATAGGCATTACTAAACCTCCTGGTTTTTCGAATTCTACTGAATAAATATAAGAAGGTACTGCTTGACCATCTACATATTTATTCATAGCATCTGGTCTTGCATCTTCTTTTTTATCAGTAATGTAAACTAAATCTCCTAAGCCATCGAAATAGTCTTTAGCTCTTGGGTTTGAAGCGATGATGTTTTTAATTCTTTCTCCTTGTTTATCCGTTAAATATAAGGGTTTTACCTTTTTAATTCCAATATCAGTTACGTCTGTTGTGTAAAACCAACCTCTCCAAAACCAGTCTAAATCCATACCAGAAGCATCTTCCATAGATCTAAAGAAATCTGCTGGAGTTGGGTGTTTAAACATCCATCTTTGCGCATACGTTCTAAATGCATAATCAAATAATTCTGGACCCATTATTGTTTTTCTTAGCATATACAATCCAGCTGCTGGTTTAGAATATGCATTTGGTCCGAATTGTTTTACATAATCTCCTTGAGACATAATAGGAGAAAGGTTAGATTGATCTCCCCCCATATATCTTGTAATGTTTTTTGTTGGATTTGTTGCAAATAATTCTGCATCATACACATCTTCTGCTAAAATTTCTACGAAAGAGTTTAAACCTTCGTCCATCCAAGTCCATTGTCTTTCATCGGAATTTACAATCATTGGAAAGAAATTGTGCCCAACTTCGTGTACAATTACTCCAATCATTCCTTTTTTAGTTCTGTCTGAATAGGTTCCATCTGGATTTGGACGACCAAAGTTGAAACAAATCATTGGGTACTCCATTCCTTGTCTTTCGGAATGTACAGAAACGGCTTTAGGATATGGATAATCGAAAGTTAGTTTAGAGTATTCTTTTAATGTGGTTGCAACAACTCTTGTAGAGTGCTCTTCCCATAAAGGGTTTCCTTCTTTTGGATATAATGAAGTTGCCATAACCGTTTTACCATTAATGTTTACAGCCATTGCATCCCAGATATACTTTCTTGAAGTTGCGAATGCGAAATCTCTAACTTTATTGGCTTTAAATTTCCAAGTTTTAGTTTTGGTAGATCTTCCTTTTTCATTTTTTTCAGCTTCAGATTGTGTAACAATAATAACAGGTTTGTCGAAAGATTTTCTAGCTTTATTGTAACGTTTTCTTTGTTTTTTAGATAACACTTCTTTTTCGTTTTGTAAAGAGCCAGTAGCTTCTACAATATGATCTGCAGGAACCGTTAAGTTAACTTCGTAATCTCCAAACTCTAAAGCGAATTCACTACGTCCCCAAAATTGCATATTTTGCCATCCTTCTACATTATTATAAACTGCCAACCTTGGAAAAAACTGTGCAATTGTGTAATTATTATTTCCATCAGGGAAAGATTCTAAACCAGAGCGTCCACCATCTTTATTAATGTCGTTAATTTTATAGTTCCATTTAATTCTGAATTCGAATTTTTCTCCAGATTGCAAAGGTTTTGACAAGTTAATTCTCATCATTGTTCTGTTAATGGTATGAGATAAAGGTCTTCCATTCGATTCTACAAGTTCGATATTATAACCAAAACCTTTTTTGGAATTCATATACGTTTGCTTGAAATTGTCTGGAGTAATAAATGGAGAAGCTCCTGTAGATTTCGCTAAAGGAGTTTTAGAGTCGTCTGCTCTCATATTTTGGTCTAATTGAACCCATAAATATTCTAAAGCATCTTTAGAATTGTTGTGATAAGTAATGTGCTCATCACCATAGATTTTGTTAGCACTTTCGTCTAAACGAATGTCCATTTTATAATCTACTTTTTGTTGTGTGTACTGGTGTCCAGGGGCTCCAGAAGCTGCATGTTGGTCGTTTGGAGTTGCCAAAACATCTTTCATTTGTCTGAATTTGTTTTGATCTGTGTGTCCTTGTTGAGTTTTCTTCTCGTCCTTTTTAGTCTCTTGCGCAATTGCAGAAAAACTGATAAAGAAAAGAGAAAATACGAATAATGATAGTTTTTTCATATTTAATGAGTTTGATTTATAAATGGGGTCTAAATTAAGAATATAACTGCGATATAACTTTAAAGTGTTAATATTTTAACAAATCTTTATCAAAAAAAAAGCAATGTTGTTATACATTGCTTTTTTAAGATTTAAAAGTATTAGTTTTTAAGTTTGTTTTTAAATGTATCGAACTTGTCTTTTTGTTGTTTAGGAAAACTATTGTTAGATAGATCTACATCTGCAGTTTCTAAATTTGGATCTACTACGATTTTAGTAATTTGTTTATTAGAATGTATTGCTTTTGTTACTTCAACATCATTATATCTCCAAATTTGAGCAGGGTATGTCTTCTTCATTGTTGTGCCATCTTCATAGGTAAATTCAACAATAATAGGCATTACCAAACCACCTGGTTTGTTAAATGTAATTTCGTAGAAAAACTTTGAGTTTGCTTTGTTAGGGTTGCTAAACAGTAAACCTTTGCTTTGGTCTTCAACAAAGTTTACGATATTTGCACCTGCATCTTTCGCATAAAATTTCTTTACATTTTTAATACCAATATCTGTAACATCTGTAGTATAAAACCAACCTCTCCAAAACCAATCTAAATCTACTCCAGAAGCGTCTTCTATAGATCTAAAAAAATCTGCAGGAGTTGGATGTTTAAATTTCCAACGTTGCGCATAAGTTTTAAAAGCATGGTCGAATAATTCTTTTCCCATTATTGTTTCACGCAACATCCATAAACCTGTTGCTGGTTTTCCATAAGCGTTGTATCCAAAACTATAGACATTGTCTCCTTTCGACATAATTGGCGCAATTCTAGATTGATCTCCACTCATATAATCTACAATATTTTTAGGATATCCTCTAACAATTGGAAAATTTGGATCGTAATCTTTTTCTGCTAACATTTCCATAAAAGAGTTTAAACCTTCGTCCATCCAAGTCCATTGTCTTTCGTCTGAATTTACGATCATTGGGAAAAAGTTGTGACCAACTTCGTGGATGGTAACTTTAATCATTCTGTATTTTGTTCTGTCTGAATAACTTCCATCTGGATTTGGTCTACCAGGATTGAAACAAATTTGTGGATATTCCATTCCCATTTGACCATCTACAGAAATTGCTTTGTGGTAAGGGTAATCGAACGTATATCTAGAATACGTTTTTAGTGTTTGTGCAACTGCTCTTGTAGAATGTTCTTCATATAATGGATTTGCTTCTTTAGAATATAAAGATTCTGCCATTACAGTTTTACCATTAATATCTACAGCCATTGCATCGAAAATAAATTTTCTTGAAGTTGCAAATGCGTAATCTCTAACATTTTCTGCATAAAATTTCCAAGTTTTGGTTTTTTTAGAACGGCTTTTTTCAATTTTTTCTGCTTCATCCTGAGTTCTAATAACTACAGGATTGTCGAATGTTTTTCTTGCTTTTTCAATTCGTTTTAATTCTGTTTTAGAATAAACATCTTTTGGGTTTTGTAAAACACCTGTTGCACCTAACATGTGATCTGCAGGAGTTGTAATATTTACGGTAAAATCTCCAAATTCTAAAGCAAATTCACTTCTTCCCCAAAATTGGTCGTTTTGCCAACCTTCTACATTATCATACACACATAATCTCGGGTAAAATTGTGCAATTACATAGTTGTTGTTTCCATCTTTAGGAAAATGTTCGTAACCAGATCTTCCTCCTTGTGTTCTATGATTATTGATGTTATACCACCATTTAATTTTAAAGTCGAATTTTTCTCCAGAAGTCAATGGTTTTGGTAAATTAATACGCATCATGGTTTGGTTTACAGTGTGCGATAATTTAGATCCGTTTTTATTGGTTACACTTTCAATCTTAAAACCACCATTAAAAGGCTTATTTACATAAGAGCTATTAAACCTTGCTTTTGAAGTTGTACTAGGTAAAGTTGTGGGCTGAATGTCTGGTGTTTTAGAATCTGCAGCTCTCATATTTTGGTCTAATTGTACCCACAAATATGTTAAGGTGTCTTCTGAATTATTATGGTATGTGATGGTTTCATTCCCATAAATTCTTTGATTATCGTCGTCTAAAACGATGTCCATAACATAATCTACCTTTTGCTGTGTGTAACGAACTCCTGGTGCTCCAGAAGCTGTTCTCTGTAAATTTGGAGTGGGTAATAATTCTTTTAATTGTCTAAATTTATTCTGATTTGTATGCCCTTGTTTCGTGCGACTTTCTTGTGCGAAAGAAATACTTGAAATAAACAAACAAGAAAGTATTAGAATACCTAATTTTTTCATAATAAGTGTTTTAGTTATAGTTAGTAGGTTAAAGTTGCTTGTGTTTTTTCTTTTGATAATAATACACTTTTATGCTTATTACCAACTTTAGATTTTATTAGGTTTTGTTGTTCTGGAAAATGGTTGATTAATATTTTATTAGAAATTTCAATTTTAGAAACTTTCTCGATGTTTTCTATTTCTAAATAAAAAAGTACCAAATCGCCTTCGTATTCTTTTCCGATGTAATTAAATTCTTGAAGTTTATCATCGACTTTAAACTTCAGTTTTTCTTTTAAGTATTTTTCGAAATAAACATCGTTATTTTTTAGTTCTTTTTTAGAAGTAAGTCTCAAATCGATATTATAATCTTTATTAAGCGCAGTTTCTATATCGTCCATAAAAACATTAATAATTATTTGTAACGATTTTGCTTCACTTTTATACTTTATCTGCGTTAAACTCAAATAATATTTGTGAGCAGAGAAGGAGAGCAGTGGTATTAATACTAAAACTAAAAGTGTTTTTTTTAAATTCATATTTCTATTTAAGACAATTATTGCGCCAAATTACTCTTTGTTTATTATTTTTAAATACGTTTTACTTTCTTTTTGAAACATTTTAATAATGTCTAATGTTTTTCCTTCTTTATACAGCTTTTCTACACCTAAAGGGTTGCAGTATTCCAAAAAATGAAAATAGTTTTCTACAGGGATTTTTAATTTTTCGAAAAAGAATTTTTCTCCTAATTCCGACATTATTTTATAAGGAAATTCTTTTTTAATAGCCAATTCTCTTCTTAACGCCCAAAGTCTTTCCGAATATTTAAAAGGAATAGAAGCACCTATACCTGCTCCTGCAAAAGCGGCTGTAGGATCTGTATTATTTTGGGGAGGTTTCATTCTTTCGATTTCGTCTACTGGAAAACTTGCCTTAAAATTAATATCAGAAAAATCCATTACTTCTCTTAAAAGAGAATCTTTTTTATTTGTAGGAACACTTTTAGTATCGATACCCAACCTGCCAGATAAATTATTTCTTTTCAATTCGAACTCATCTAAAACAATTGTTTTAAATTTTACTCGAATATTAATTTTTTTTTGATTGATATTTTCTTTGTTAACAATTACCACTTTTGTAACATGTTGTACAGAAGAAACTCTTAAAGAATCGCCTTCTCTTACAAAAATCCTAAACTCTCCATCGTCCGAAGAAAATGTACCTTGGTTGGTTTTTAAGTTGATAATGTTTGCGTTTCTAACTGTACTTAAAGAGTCTGTAACTTTACCATTTACAATAAATCTTCTTTCTTGAGAGAACGAAATAATGGTAAAAAGACAGAAAAGAAAGGTAAAGAGTATTTTTTTTAACATTTATTTAAGTTTGGTAATTTACAAATTTCGTTATTTGAATCATTAAATTTATAAATTTCTTTGATAAATTGCTGTTAAAATAAGTTTTAATTTTATTCTTTATTTAGTAATTTTAAATAAGATACACTTTCTGCTTTTAAAATTTCTAGAACTTTTAAAGTTTGTTTGTTTTTATAGAGTTTAAAAATGCCTTTGTAAGAGCAATAGGTTATAAAGTTGTAATAAGATTCTTTTGGTATTTTTAATTCTACGAAGAAAAAATAATCGCCAAATTCTTTTAGTATTTCTTCAGGTATATTTTTCTTTTTTTCTAATTCTTCTTTTAAAGACTTATCGTTATTACTGCTACCACCTCCAAAACGTGGTCCAAATCCTTCAAAATAATTGGGTAGTTTTGCGACTGTAGGTTTCGATAAATGAATTTCATCTAATTTCACAGGCATTTTAGAAATGGCATTATAATCTATTTTTTTAATATCGGAAACTAGTTTTTGTACCAAATCTGCTTTATAATCTTTTGGGACACTTTTTATATCTAAAGATAGGGTTCCTATTAAATTATGGCGTTTTAAAGTAAATTCATTTAAAGTATAGATTTCTTTTTGAATAGATATAAAATTTATTTTTTCTCTAAAATGAAAATTTTCTACTTTTATTTTTTTAGTTTTAAAACCTATCGAAGAAATTTGTAAAGTGTCGTTCTCTGATGCTAAAATTTCGAAAACACCAGCTTCATTAGAAAAAGTACCTCTTTTAGTTTGTAAATTAATAATGTGTACATTTTTTACAACGTTAGAAGAATCTATAATTTTTCCGAAAAATAGCATCTTATTTTTTTGAGAAAAACAAGTAAAAGAAATACTAATAAAAAGGATGGGTAAAGTTCTTTTCATAAAATGTTGATTTCTAAAATTTATCTCTCAAATAAAAGTTAATTTTTGGACAGAATATTTTTATCTGACGTTAGTTTCTGAGAAAATTTTTTACTTTGGTTAATTAAAAATTGAATAAATTGAAGTTTGTTTCTCTTTTTATAAACGAATAGTATGTTTTTGTTTAAACAATAATTTAAAAAAAGATTGATGTTTTCTTTGCGAATCTGTAGGTCTGTAATAAAAAAATCGTCTGTTACATATTTTCTAATTTTAGAGAGCTGTTGATCTTTAGCAGACATTTTTTTTAAAACTTTGGCTCTTTTATTGTTACCATTTAAACTATTAATAATATTATCGACACTAAAAGCTACTCCAGAGTTTAGGGAAACAATGCTATTGTCTTTTTGCTGTTTTGTATTTGCGTAAGGAAGGTTTAAAGATTTGGCATCTACATGCGCATTGGGCTGAAGAATTTCTTTATCCACATAAAAAATACTTCTTGGTTTTTGTAATGTAATCTCTTTTAATTCAACAGTTTTCTCTGTAAGTTTTATTTCTAAATTTTCTTCAGAAATATTCTTTTCTGTAATTAATAGGTGCTTTTTTGTAAAGTTTAAGTGAGAAAAAGACAAGCTATCTCCAATTTTTACAGGTATTTTAAAGTATCCAAATTCGTTTGAAACGGTTCCAATAGAGTTTGTTAGGTTTACGATATGAACATCGGAAACAGGTACAAGTTCTAAAAGCACTTTTCCTGAAACTAATCGGTTTTTATTTTGACTAATAGTTGTGTACGAAATTGTAATAAATAAAAAGAACAACAGTGTTTTTTGCATAGTTACAAAGAAAAGTGCTATTGTTCTTAAAAATGTGCTAACATACTTGTAAACTTGTGTTAAAAGAAAGTAGCATTAGTTTTATAAGTTTTTTGTTACTTTTGAATTATGAAGAAAATGATAATCGCAAGCACATCTACCATTTACGGAAGTAAATATTTAGAATATTTATTACCAACATTGGCTACATTTTTTAAAGATGTAAAAACGTTACTTTTTATACCTTATGCAAGGCCAGGAGGAATTTCTTACGATGCTTACACAGCAATTGCCCAAAAAGCTTTTAAAAAAATAAATATTAATGTAAAAGGAATTCACGAATTCGAAAATGCAAATGAAACCATTTTACATGCTGAAGGAGTTTTTACAGGAGGAGGAAATACATTTGAGTTGGTAAATCAAATTTATAAAAACGATATTTTAAATAGTTTAAAACAAATCGTAAATAATGGAATACCCTATTTAGGCACAAGTGCAGGAAGCAATATTTGTGGAGTTACTATGATGAATACGAATGATATGCCAATTGTATATCCACCAAGTTTTAAAACATTAGGATGTATTAATTTTAATATAAATGCGCATTATTTAGACCCAATAGAAGGTGCTACACATATGGGAGAAACGCGTGAAACTAGAATAAAAGAGTTTCATGTTTTTAATGAAACACCTGTTTTAGGTTTGCGCGAAGGAAGTTGGCTTTCTGTCGAAAACGAAACAATTACACTCGAAGGAAAATACACAGCAAGATTATTTACTCCAAACAAAAAACCAGTTGAGTTAGAGAGTGGAGTAGCAGTTGTTGTTTAGGTTTTCTTAAACGCAAGCACAAAGCTCTTTTGTATTTTTTTATCTGTAAACGCTATCGAAAACTGCTACTGCTACTGAATACTAATACTCAACATAATCTACAATTTCTAAACCATAACCAATCATTCCCACTCTTTTTGTTTGTTGCGAATTGGTAATTAATTTTAGTTTGCTAATGTTTAAATCGTGTAGAATTTGAGCTCCAATACCAAAATCTCTATTATCCATTTTTATGGCTGGTGCTTTTAATTCGTTATTTGCCTGATTTTCTTTAAGAATTTGCAATCTACTTAATAAATTTTGAGATTGATTTTGTTGATTCACAAAAATAATAGCACCTTTTCCTTCTTCATTTATAACTTGAAACATTTGGTCTAGTTTCTTATCTGCATTATTGGTAAGAGTTCCTAAAATATCGTTGTTTACTAATGTGGAGTTTACTCTCGTTAAAATACCTTCTTCTTTAGACCAAGAACCTTTTGTAAGTGCAATATGAACCTGATTATTGGTTGTTTGTTGGTATGCTCTTAATCTAAAATCTCCAAAACGAGTTTTAATATTAAAATCTTCTTTTTTTTCAATTAAAGAATCGTGTTCCATTCTGTAAGCAACCAAATCTTCAATAGAAACAATTTTAATGTCGAACTTTTTAGCCACTTTTAAAAGCTGAGGCAATCGTGCCATCGTGCCATCTTCGTTCATTATTTCTACAATAACTCCTGCAGGTTGCATTCCAGCCAAACGTGCAAAATCTATTGCAGCTTCTGTATGCCCTGTTCTTCTTAAAACACCACCATCTTTTGCTCTTAATGGAAAAATATGTCCTGGTCTTGCTAAATCGAAAGGTTTGGTATCTTTTTCTATTAACGCTTTAATTGTTAAAGCTCTGTCGGATGCAGAAATTCCGGTAGTAACACCTTTTCCTCGTAAATCTACAGAAACTGTAAATGCTGTTTCCATAGGATCTGTGTTGTTGTAAACCATCATCCCTAAGTCTAATTCTTTACAGCGTTTTTCTGTTAATGGAGCGCAAATTAACCCTCGACCATGAGTTGCCATAAAATTAATCATCTCTGGAGTTACTTTTTCTGCAGCTGCAAGAAAATCGCCTTCATTTTCTCGGTTTTCGTCATCTACAACAATTATAATTTTTCCGTTTCTAATGTCTTCAATAGCTTCAGAAATAGTATTTAATTTTGTATTTTTTTGGGTGGTTTGAGTGGTCATATATGTATGTCTTTTTTAGACGTGAATTTTTTAAAGAAATTTTTTATTGGTGTAAGAATAGCATCAACATTAAAAATTCCTTTATCTTTTGTTGCTCTTCTTGTTAGAAAAATACCTAGAGGTAGCATTACAATTGTAGAAATACAAGATCCTAAAAGCGAGGAAACAGAGCTTTCTTCTGCTAAGTTTTTACCTAAGGTATTTCCAAAAAAGTAAATTACGTAAATAGCAATTGCTAAAATCATTGGCAAACCAAAACCACCTTTTCTAATGATAGAACCTAATGGAGCTCCAATAAAAAACAAAATTAAACAAGAAAAAGAAAGTGCGATTCTTCCGTAAAATTCCGAATCGTAAAAGTTTAAGCTTTTACGTTTGTATTTTATACTATTCGAATTATTTTTAACATTTGTAAATGCACTATTCATTTTCGAAATGGCAGTGTTTAGAATGGTAATTTTACTTTGTAAATCGAAATTTTCTAAAATATCTTCTTGGTTTTCTATTTTAGGTTTTAGAGAGTCGTTATAAGCATGTAGTTCTTTAGCAGACGCTATGTTAAATATGGTTTTTGATCTCGATAAAAGCATATCGTCATAAGAGTTTTTTAATATGGGAATCGTATCATTTAATTGATTTAGCGTTCTCATATTATAACTGTTTTTAAACTTTTCTTCATTTAATTGTCCATCTCCAACAACAGTAGAAATATCTATATTAAACTCATATTCTTTAAAAGTAGCTTGCGATGCAGGCATTTTTAACCTTTTACTTTGTGTTTTAGCAGATTTTGTATAATCTTCGTAATAATTGCCATCATATAAAATAAATGTCATATAACGACTGCCTTCTTCTGAAATAATTTTACCTCTTTCTGCAGTAATTACTTTTTGATTTCCATGAATACTACTTAGTTGATAAATAAGAACTTTCTTTAGTAAATTTTGTTCTTCGCCATATTTCTCTTCAAATTTAATTTGATAACCAGGTAAATCACTGTTAAAGCTTCCAGGAACTAAGGCTAAAGCAGGTTTTTTCTTTTTTATGTTATAATATAAATTACGCTGTTTTAAAGTTGCATAAGGAAAAATATTATTTAAGAATAAAAAATTAATTCCGCTTAAAATAATCGTTAAAATAATTAAAGGTCTAACCAATCTTTGTAGAGAAATTCCTGCAGATTTAGCGGCTGCAAATTCGTAATTTTCTCCTAAACTACCCAAAGCCATTATCGAAGAAAGTAAAACTCCAATAGGTAAGGCTTGTGGCACAATACCCAGAGTAGTATAGTATAAAAACTTTAGAATAAAAGGCAAACTAATTCCTTTACCAGCTATATTTTCGAAAACTTGCCAAAGCACTTGCATTACTAAGACAAATAAAACAATAAGAAAGGTAGCTACAAAAGGAACTAGAAATGTTTTTAAGATGTATTTATCTAGAATTTTCATTGTAGCAAAAGTAGTTTCTTAAATATAAATATGCTACTAATTTTCTGTTAATTGAAAAAATTAGTCAATTGTATAATTTTGACTTAAAAATTTTGCTTTATTGAATTTAAAAAAGCTGTTAGATAAATCTTCGTTCTTTTTAAATTTGTTAATGGTAAAGGTTGTTTTAGAACCATTAGAGCCAGTTTGAATTAATTTATAAATGTGTTTCGATTTTGCGTCTATACCCAATTCTACCTTTACAATATCAGAATTACTATCAATGGGGTTTAAAGTAACGTATTGAATTTGTCTCCCCTTTGTATTTTCTAATTTTCCCATTTTATAATTATAACCTTCTTTGTAGAAAGTTAATAATTTAGAAGGGTAAATAAAACCATCATCTCCCCCCAAATCTCCATCTGTAATAGAAATTTCTTTTTCGTCGTGGTTTATTACATATAGTTTTTTACCATCGTAAATAAACTGATTTCCTAAATAATCTAGAATATATTTTTCGCCTTCTAATTTAATTTCGCCTCTAATTGGTGGTTCGTCTCCTTCTTTAATTCCTGCTTCTTCGTTGCTTAAAGTTTGGCTAAAACCAATGGACATATTTTTATATGCACCCATTTTAGCAGAAACTTCGTCTAATAAAGATTTTGCTTTTTCTGAGTTTTGAGAAAAAGTAATGGTTGTTAAGAAAATACTTAAAAATAATACAGTTATTTTTTTCATAATTTAAATTTTATACTTTTTAAAAAAGTATTTATGTGTTTTTTTCGTTTTCTAAAAGTTCATCCAAAGCCACTAAATCAGTAACCAAAACTTGTCTTGCTTTACTACCTTCAAAACCTCCAACAATACCAGCAGCCTCTAATTGATCTATTAACCTACCAGCTCTGTTGTATCCTAGTTTTAACTTTCTTTGTAAAAGAGAAGCAGAACCTTGTTGTGCTGTTACAATAATTTCTGCAGCATCTTTAAAGAGTTTATCTCTTTCTGAAATATCAACATCAAGACTTGTGCCACTTTCTTCTCCAACATATTCTGGAAGTTGAAATGCTTCTGGGTATGCTTTTTGTGAACCAATAAAGTCCGTTATTTTTTCGACTTCTGGAGTGTCTACAAATGCGCATTGTATTCTGTTAATATCGTTTCCTGCTGTATATAATAAATCTCCTCTACCAATTAATTGGTCTGCCCCTCCAGCATCTAAAATGGTTCTAGAATCTATTTTAGAAGTTACTCTAAACGCAATTCTCGCAGGGAAATTCGCTTTAATAATACCTGTAATTACGTTTACAGAAGGTCTTTGTGTGGCTACAATTAAGTGAATTCCAATAGCTCTTGCTAACTGTGCCAATCGTGCAATTGGAGTTTCTACTTCTTTACCAGCAGTCATAATTAAATCGGCAAATTCATCAATAACCAAAACAATATAAGGTAAAAACTGATGCCCTTCATTAGGGTTTAATTTACGTTTTTTAAATTTTGCATTGTATTCTTTTATATTACGAACCATTGCAGCTTTTAACAAGTCGTAACGATTGTCCATTTCTATACACAAAGAGTTTAAGGTGTGTACAACTTTGGTAGTATCAGTTATAATTGCTTCTTCTACATCTGGTAATTTTGCCAAATAATGACGTTCAATTTTGTTGAAAAGCGTTAATTCCACTTTTTTAGGATCTACTAAAATAAACTTTACTTCTGCAGGGTGTTTTTTATATAAAAGTGAAGTTAATACTGCATTTAAACCAACCGATTTTCCTTGTCCTGTTGCTCCAGCCATTAAAAGGTGAGGCATCTTAGCCAAATCTACCACAAAAGTTTCGTTAGAAATGGTTTTACCCAAAGCAATTGGTAGTTCCATTGGAGAATCTTGAAATTTCTTAGAAGAAATAACAGAATGCATAGAAACAATTGTCGATTTTTTATTTGGAACTTCGATACCAATGGTTCCTTTTCCTGGAATTGGTGCGATAATACGAATTCCTAAGGCAGATAAAGACAAGGCAATATCGTCTTCTAAATTTTTAATTTTCGAAATTCTAATTCCTGCTTCTGGTACAATTTCATATAAAGTAATGGTTGGACCAACAGTTGCTTTAATTTCTGCAATACCAATTTTGTAGTTCTTTAAGGTTTCTACAATTCTATCTTTATTTGCTTCTAATTCCTCTGGATCTATAGATATAGTTTCGTTGTATTGTTTTAATAGATTAAAAGTAGGGAATTTAAAATTCGATAACTCTAAAGTTGGGTCGAATTCGCCAAAATCTTTTACCAGTTTATCTGATAAGTTTTCTGTTTCGTGTTCCTCCTCCTCAACAGTTTCAACATCAATTTCTACTTCTTTTTCTTCGGTATTTGTAATGGTTGTTTTTAAGGTAGGCTCTAAATTTTCTTCATTTTTAGTTACTTGTAAAGAAGGGGCTTCTTTTTTTGCATCAACATCCGAATGTTTAGAAATTGTTGGTTTTAAATTTTCTATGGAAAGTTCAAATTCCGACTTTTCTTTTTTATCTGATGAAATAGATTCGTTTTCTAATGGTGTTTTAGAACTTGAATTTGCAATTGGAGCATTAGTAGCTTCATTCGTAGCATTTTCAATTTTCCTAGCTTCTCTTTTAGCTCTTTTTTGCTTTAATCGTTCTAGAAATAAATCGAAAGTCAATTTATAACGTAAAACTAAATAAGCAACAAATGTAAATGCTAATATAATAATGAGTCCTGTTTTTCCTAAAAATGTTTGTAAGTATTCGTTAATTTCGAAACCAATAGTTCCAGACAATAAAGCAAATTTATCTCCAACAAACCCTAAGGTTATAGAAAGCCACAACATTGCTGTTAAAGCCCAATTCCAAGAGATAACTATTTTAGAAAGTTTTCTTTGAAAGAGCACATACGAACCTGTCTTAAAAATTTGAAAAGCAATTATAAAAGCCCCAATTCCAAAGCCTTTATAGATAAAAAAGTGACTTAAATTAGCACCAATTTTACCTAGTAAATTACTGCTTTTTACAGTTTTGTCTCCCAGCTTAGCGAGTGTACTTTGGTCTTCTTGCCAACTAAAAAAGAAAGAAATAAAGGCAATACACAAAAATAGCGCAAAGAATAACAAGAAAAACCCAAGAATCGTTTGCGTTTGTTTTGTTTTTAAAAATGCAAAAACGGATGATTTTTCCTCAGTAGAACGCATTACTTTTTTTGTGCTTGGTTTTCTTTTTGCCATTAAGTGCTTAATAATTTAAAGATAATTTTACGAGTGGTTGCTAAAATAATAAATTGATTTTTGGTATGTAGATAAAACCAGCGACTATTAGAGAAATAATAGCAGCAAATGTTGGTGCACCTGCTGCAATATCTTTAATTAAACCAATTTTTACATGAAAATCTGGATGAATAAAATCAGCAACTTCTTCTATAGCTGTGTTTACAGCTTCTGCAACTAAAACGAGTCCTATTACAATAAATTGCAACATCCACTCTGTATTAGAAATGTTAAAGTAGAAACCCAAAATAGTCGCGAAAACAGCTACACAAAGTTGCGCTTTTATACTATCTTCTTTAGTTATAAGTCGCCAAACACCTCTAAATGCAAATTTTAAACTTCGCAATCTACCTCTAAGAAAACCATCGTTCGGATTCTTCATAAAATTAAATCGCTTTTAAAGCAGCTTCGTAATTTGGTTCGTTTACAATTTCAGAAACTTGTTCTGTATAAGCTACTTTCCCTTCTTTATCAACAATAACAACAGCTCTAGAATGTAAGTGAGCTAATGGGCCGTTTTTAATTTCTAATTGATATTTTTTACCAAAATCTCCAGTCGCAAAGTCAGATAACATTTCTACATTATCAATTCCTTCTGCGCCACAAAAACGTGCTTGGGCAAATGGTAAATCTTTAGAAATACATAAAACAACAGTATTCTCTAAATTAGCCGCTTTTTTATTGAATTCACGAACAGAAGTTGCACAGGTTCCAGTATCTACAGACGGAAAAATATTTAAAATAACATTTTTACCAGCAAAATCAGATAATTTTTTATGCCCTAATTCAATCGTTGTTAACGTAAAATTTGGAGCTTTTTCTCCAATTTTAGGTAAATTTCCAATGGTATTTATTGTGTTTCCTTTTAAAGTGATATTTGCCATTTTTATAAGTTTTATTTTTTCAAAAATAACCATTTTTATTGTAATTATTCAATGAAAATTACGGAAGTTGTTATGCAAAAAATCTTTGTGTAATACGTATCTTCGCAGTCCTAAAAATTATTGAAAGTTGAATATTTCTCAATACACATCTGAGTTTAAATACAATTGGAAACTTGCTGCACCTGTAATGTTAGGCATGTTGGGGCATACATTTGTTAGTTTTATAGATAATATTATGGTTGGGCAAATAGGAACTGCAGAATTGGCAGCAGTTTCTTTAGGAAACAGTTTTATGTTTATTGCCATGTCTATTGGAATTGGTTTTTCTACAGCAATTACGCCTTTAATTGCAGAAGCAGATTCTTCTAATAACTTACAACAAGCAAGATCTACCTACAAACATGGGTTGTTTTTATGCACTGTTTTGGGTATTTTAATGTTTTTAGTAGTTTATTTTTCCAAGCCTTTAATGTACTTAATGCAACAACCAGAAGAAGTTGTGGCTTTGGCAATTCCTTATTTAGATTTGGTGGCTTTTTCGTTAATTCCATTAATTGTTTTTCAGGCAATTAAACAGTTTAGTGATGGAATGTCTATGACGAAACACCCAATGTATGCAACACTTTTGGCGAACATTATAAATGTAATTTTAAACTATTTATTAATTTTTGGAAAATTTGGTTTTCCTGAAATGGGTATTGTTGGTGCAGCTTATGGAACCTTGGTTTCTAGAGTAATTATGGTGGTTTATTTATGGCTAGTTTTACGTTTTAAAGAGCGTTCAGGGCGTATTGTAAAAGACATTAAATTTTTCGTTTTAGATACTTTAATGATTAAAAGAATTATCAACTTAGGTTCTTTAAGTGCGATGCAAATGTTTTTCGAAGTCGCAATTTTTACAGCAGCCATTTGGTTGAGTGGTTTGTTGGGGAAAAATCCGCAAGCAGCAAACCAAATCGCATTAAACTTATCTTCGATGACTTTTATGGTAGCAATGGGTTTAAGTGTTGCATCTATGATTCGTGTTGGTAACCAAAAAGGATTGCAAAATTTTAAAGAACTGCGTAGAATTGCTTTTTCACTATTTCTTCTTGGAACATTATTTGCCATTTTCTTTGCTTTAGTCTTCTTTATTTTCCATAAAAGTTTACCTAATATTTATGTCGATTTAAGTGATGCTGAAAATTATGCAGATAATATGCAAGTGTTATCAATCGCCTCTAAATTATTGTTAGCTGCAGCGTTTTTCCAAATATCAGATAGTATTCAAGTCGTTGTTTTAGGGGCTTTACGTGGTTTACAAGATGTTAAAATACCAACGATTTTAACTTTTGTTTCTTATTGGGTGGTTGGTTTTCCAGTTTCTTATTTCTTAGGGAAAGAAGAAATGTATGGAAGCTTTGGAATTTGGTTGGGTTTATTAGCAGGTTTAACAACGGCTTCGATATTATTATTTATCAGATTTAATTCCTTAACTTTAAAGTTGATAAATGAAAAAGAAATACAACAAGAAAAAATACAATAACAACAAGGAGCTTAAATACCTTGTTAAAAATAAATAGCATGACTTTACCAAAATTTTTATTAGCAGATAACAGTAACTTTCCAGAAGATATTTTTGTTTTACATACCGAGTTTCCTCGTTTTGTAATTAATTTAAAAGATGATGAAATTGAGTGGTTCGAAGATTTAACAGGCGAAAAAGAAGAAGATATTGCTACAGAATTAGCAGATTTAATGGATAAAGCTGGTGCTTTTTATGATGAAGAAATAAAGCAATATGAATAGCGTAGTTTGAATTTTAAGTATTAAGAATCAAGTATTAAGTATTAAGTATCAAGAATCAAGAATCAAGTATTAAGATTTTAGAATGCTTGAGGTTTGAATACGAATTTCACAAATTGCACGGATTTTTGGGTTGATGATGTTCATTATACTTTGTAAAATTTCTTCAAAAGTAATCCTTCTATCAAATAATAAAACTAAAAAAACCTCACTCTTAAATAATAGGAGCGAGGTTTGTATATTTTAAAGAATAAGTTCCTCTATCTTTCCCTACGTCTTCTTCCAAAACCACCAGATTTTCTATCTCCACCAGAACTTCTGTCTGGCCTGTCTGAAGATCTTCTTCTTCCACCACCATTATCACTACTTCTTCTAGAAGAAGGGCCGTCTGAACTTCTACGTCTTCCAAAACCGCCATCTTTTTTACCGAAAGGTTTTTTGCCACCTCTTCTTCCACCACCAGAACGTTCTTTTTTCGTAATTTCTACGTTTACAGAACGTCCATCAAAATCGGGTTGATTTGATGAAAAAGCTTCTAAAGTTTTGTCCTCAAAATTTTTATCGATTTCAAAGAAAGAAAAAGTGTCTAAAATATCAATGGCTCCGATTTCTATTTTGTCACCAATATTTTGGTCGTTAATTAAACCAATTAATTTTGCAGGATTCAAACTATCTTTTCTACCAATATTTATAAAGAAACGAGTCATATTCTCGTTTGTTGCTCTTGCTCTAGAATTATCTTTAGAAGATAAATCGTTTAAATCTTTAGCATTTTCGTAATACTTTAACATGGTGTTAAACTCTAAAGAAACAAACTTCTGAATTAATTCTTCTCTATTTAAGCTTTCTAATTTCTCGTAAATGCTTGGCAAGAATTCGTTAATTTCAGATTCGTTTACTTCGGTTTCGTGAACTTTATCAATTAAGTTCATTAATTGATTTTTAACAATCTCTTTCCCTGTAGGAACTTTCGTTTCTACAAATTTCTTTTTAATAATTCTTTCGATTTGGCGTAACTTCCCTTTTTCTTTTCCATTTACCAAAACAATAGAAATACCTTTGTTACCAGCTCTACCAGTTCTACCACTTCTATGGGTGTAGTTTTCTATTTGATCTGGTAATTTGTGGTTTAAAACGTGTGTTAATTCGGTAACATCCAATCCACGAGCAGCAACATCTGTCGCAACTAATATTTGTATGGTTTTCTTTCGAAATTTCCCCATTACAGAATCTCTTTGTCCTTGAGATAAATCTCCATGTAAAGAATCTGCACTGTAGCCATCTTTTATTAAATTGTCTGCAACTTCTTGTGTTTCTCTACGAGTTCTACAAAAAATAATTGCATAAATATCTGGATTTAAATCCGCAATTCTCTTTAAAGCTGGGTAACGAGTTCTTTCTGTAACCGAATAATATTCGTGACTTACATTGTCTGAGCCTTTATTTTTTTCACCAGAAGTAATTTCTACTGGCTTAGTCATATAACTTCTTGCAATAGATTCTACTTCTTTTGGGAAAGTTGCAGAAAACAATAGCGTTTGTTTGGTTTCTGGAGTTGCTTCTAAAACTTTATCAAGTTCATCTTTAAACCCCATATTTAACATTTCGTCTGCTTCGTCTAAGACCAACCATCGAACATTTCCTAATTTTAAAGCTCTTCTATTGATTAAATCTACGGTTCTACCTGGAGTACCCACTACAATTTGCGACCCTCTTTTTAAAGATCTAATTTGTTGGTCCATATTCGCACCACCATAAACAGTGGTAACTTTTACGTTTTTTAAGTATTTGCAAAAGTCTTCGATATTTTTACCAATTTGAACGGCTAATTCTCTTGTTGGAGATAAAATAATCGCTTGTACATTGCTGTTGCTTTCGTCTAAAAGCTCTAATATTGGCAAACTAAAAGCGGCAGTTTTACCTGTACCTGTTTGTGCAAATGCTTTTAAATCGGTTGTAGATGTAATAATTTGAGGAATTGCTTTCTCTTGAATAACAGTTGGTTTTTCGTAACCTAAATCTGTTAATGCTTTCTTGATAGGCTCTTTTAAGCCTAATTCTAAAAATGTTGACATTACTGTGTTTTTGTAGATTCACAGAACGCCCACCTGCAAACCCAATTATAATTTTCGACTTGTTTTTTTATTGAAAAATTTTCAAAATTAAAAACGTGCAAATGTACATTAAATTAAATTAATAGCATTTTTTTACTTTTTTTATTAGTTTTTGTTCAATTCTTTTAGTTGATTGTAGATTTTTGGCGAAGAAATCGAAGCATATCCATTTTCTACAATTCCGTTTGTATTAATAAGAATTGTTCTAGGCATTTTACTCGTTAAGAAAGAGTTTGCATTACTAGTTTCGTTAATGTAATATTGTTCTTTAATATCTAATTTTTCGATTCTGTCTTTATCATTTCCATCGATTTTTACAATTAAAAACTGTAATTTTGGGAAATTGTTTTGAAAATATTTAATTCTTGGAGCAATGTATTCTTTAGATGCATGTTCTGGATTCCAAAAGAATAAAACAGTATTTTTGTTTTTTATAATCTCTTCAATTTTAATTGGATGTTTTGTAAAATCGAAAATTGTAAAACCTTCAACTTTATCTCCTTTTTTGAATTTTTTGCTATCTTCTACCAGTTTTTTAATAATTTTTTTATCTTCTTTATTTGTAGAAAATTTAACGAAAGTATTAAAAGCCTCTTCGTTAATATCGCAACTAGATTTGTCGTAAAAGTGATCTAAAACCGTTTTTTTTAAGAATGCATTTTTAGACTCTTTTGAGTTAATTTTATTGTTTATTGTATTTAATAAATCTACTGTAAACTTAGAAGAATAATGGTTTCTCATAGGTTTGTATCCTAAAGAAAAGGTGTAATTGTAAAGGTAATTTTTAATATACGATGCATAAGGCGTGTAATACATTAAAGAATCGCTATTTAAATCTATTTTATTTCTGTAATCGTAAAAAGAAGCATTTACTTTTGGGAAATCTTTTAAGCCTTTATACCTTAAATGTTCTGTTGGGTATCTTTCTAAACGTGAGTAGATAGGAAAAGTTAAAGCTGTTTTTAACACTTTTCGAAATCCAGCAGTTTCATTAGGATGTTCGTCTATATACGTTTGATATGTAATTAGTTTTTGCTCTAAAATAGAATCTATCTTCTTTTTATAAGCAGCAGGTTTTAGTCTATTTAAGCTATAAAAGAAACGATTATCGTTTTCGTCTTCTAAAAAACAATCAATTAAAATATTATTTCTTGCTGCTCCTTTTCCTGTAAAAACTAAAGATTCGTCGAAATCCCAAGTGTTTAAACGTAACATTAAACTATCTTTTGGTTCTAGATAAATAAACTGGTTTTCGTTTCCATGAACAAAATAATACAATCCTTCATTAAGATTTTTATAATTTTTTATAAACTTATTTCTAGAATCTAAATACAAAGTATCAATAACCTTATCCATAACATATAGCACAACTTGTTTCGATTTTGGGTTGATAATTTTACCACCAAAAAAAATTT
Source organism: Polaribacter cellanae (assembly GCF_017569185.1). NCBI lineage: Bacteria > Pseudomonadati > Bacteroidota > Flavobacteriia > Flavobacteriales > Flavobacteriaceae > Polaribacter > Polaribacter cellanae. The sequence continues at coordinate 271,368 of NZ_CP071869.1, forward strand.
GTGCATTTTTCTTGCTATTTGTACAACCAAGAATAGTTGCAGAAATTAATAATATGTATAATATTTTTTTTATCATAAATTAATATTCAGGATACTCACAAATGTAAAAATTAGAAGTAGGCACCTTTGTTAATTCACTGTTAAAAAAAATGAGGTGTTTTTTTATTTTATGTTCAATTTTTTTAATATAAAAATCTAATGAGTATTCCTCCTAAAAAGAAAAATGGAATTTGTACTTTTGCACAAAATTTAAAAATAGTACTATGTTATCAGTATCTAACCTTTCTGTTCAATTTGGAAAACGAGTTTTATTCGACGAAGTAAATACACAATTTTTACAAGGAAATTGTTACGGAATTATTGGCGCAAATGGAGCAGGAAAATCTACATTTCTAAAAATTATTTCTGGAAAACAAGAGGCAACTTCTGGACATGTACATTTAGAGGCAGGAAAACGCATGTCTGTCTTAACACAAGACCATTATGCTTTTGATGAATTTCCGGTATTAGAAACTGTTGTAATGGGAAACAAAAATTTGTTTAAAGTTAAAAAACAAATCGACGAATTGTATGCAGATTATACAGATGAAAATGCAGAGAAAATAGGAGAATTGCAAATTAAGTTTGAAGAAATGGATGGCTGGAATGCAGATTCTAACGCAGCTGCAATGCTTTCTAATTTAGGTATAAAAGAAGATTTGCATTATACATTAATGAAAGATTTAGATGGTAAACAAAAAGTTCGTGTATTAATTGCACAGGCACTTTTTGGGAATCCAGATGTTTTAATAATGGATGAGCCTACCAACGATTTAGATTTTGAAACAATTGCTTGGTTAGAAAATTTCTTAGCAAATTTCGAAAATACTGTAATTGTAGTTTCGCATGACAGGCACTTTTTAGATGCGGTTTGTACACATATTTCTGATATTGATTATGGTAAAATAAACCACTATTCTGGAAACTACACTTTTTGGTACGAATCTAGCCAACTAGCAGCAAAACAAAGAGCACAACAAAACAAGAAAGCAGAAGATAAAAAGAAAGAATTAGAAGAATTTATTCGTCGTTTTTCTGCAAATATGGCAAAATCGAAACAAGCTACTTCTCGTAAAAAAATGATTGATAAGTTAAATGTAGAAGACATAAAGCCTTCAAGCAGACGTTACCCAGCCATTATTTTCGATAGAGATAGAGAGGCAGGAGATCAAATTTTAAATGTAGAAGGCTTGTCGAAAACTTTCGAAGACGAAACATTATTTAACGATATTCACATTAATTTAAATAAAGGAGATAAAGTGGCTGTAATTTCGAGAAATTCGAGAGCAATTACTGCTTTTTATCAGATTATTTCTGGCAATGAAAAAGCAGATTCTGGAAAATTTTCTTGGGGAGTTACAACAACACAATCTTATTTACCATTAGATAATTCTAGTTTTTTCCAAGATGGAGAATTAGATTTGGTAGATTGGTTAAGACAGTATGCACAAACAGAAGAGGAGAGAGAAGAAGTGCATTTACGTGGATTCTTAGGAAAAATGATTTTTTCTGGAGAAGAAGCTTTAAAGAAAAGTAATGTGCTTTCTGGAGGAGAAAAAGTACGTTGTATGCTTTCTCGAATGATGATGAAAAGAGGAAACGTTTTAATGTTAGACGAACCTACGAATCACTTAGATTTAGAATCGATTCAATCTTTAAACAACGCATTAATTAACTTTAAAGGAACCATTTTGTTTTCTACTCACGACCATGAGTTTGCGCAAACTGTTGCCAACAGAATTATAGAATTAACGCCAAAAGGAGCTATTGATAGATATGCTACTTTCGACGATTATTTATCGGACCCAAAAATTAAAGAATTGCGTGATAAAATGTATTCTTAGGTTTTGTATTGATTTTAGTACTTTATGTTTGTAGGCTTCAATTAAAAAATGACTACTAAATTTACTTTTTAGACAGCCTTTTTTATGATTATAATTTTTAATTAACTTGAGTTCGATATTCTATTAATTACTTGAATATTTTTCTTTTGAAAATCAATGTCATTCAATAAACACAGGAAAAGAAATTTCACAAACTGTGTTATGAGGTTTCTTCTATCGTCGAAATGATATAGATGCATAAATATAAGTAACTATATATCAAATAATTAACATAGAGTTATATTTCTTAAATCGAACTTATTGTTAAATATCTAGGCGCTTTCATAAAACAACGCATCCCTTGTTTTTACGAGGGATTTGTTGTATTTTGTAGCTATAATAAACCCCGAAAATGGCCAATATAGGCAAAAAACGGGGTTTTAATTTCGATAATTATGAAAGTACGAAGAATTTCTGAAATGCAACACCGCATTTCAATTTTTTCCCCTCAGCGAGAATTATGATGCTCATTATGCGCGATTTTTAGAGGGAGATTTAGGTAAAATCTACTCTGCAATTCCTTGGAATGATTTAGTTAGCTCTTTTGGTATTTCTGAACAATCAAAAGGGAGAAACTATCTTTTTAGTCCTAAAGGAAGACTAGGTTTAATGTTTTTAAAACATTATGCTAATTGTTCAGATAGAAAATTGATTGAGCAACTAAACTCGAATTTAGACTATCAATTTTTCTGTGATATAGAACTAGGTTTTGAACGCTTAACAAACTATAAAATAGTGAGCCAAATACGTTGTGAATTAGCAGAGAAACTCGATATTAATTCCATAGAAAAAATTCTATTCAACTCTTGGAAAAACGAAATTGAAAACCCCAATCAAATTGTAATGGATGCTACTTGTTATGAAAGTGAAGTTCGTTACCCTAGCATCCAAAAATTACTTTGGGAGTCGGTTCATTGGTTGTACAATCAATTACGTAAAACCTGCTCTATATTAGGGGTTAAAATGATTAGAAGTAAATATATCAAGTGGAAAAAACGTTATCAAGGATTTAGTAAAATGCGAAGAAAAACCAAGTCGAAACGTATTTCATTAACCCGAGGTTTACTCAATCTGTTAAGTAAATTTATCAACTTTGAAAAAAAGTTGTCAGAAAATCACAATATTGAGTTTATAGCTTTGTATTATAAGCGAATAAATACAATTCAAAGGATTTACAAACAACAAAAAGATCATTTTGATACAGGAGAAAAAATCAAAGATAGAATTGTAAGCATTCAAAAGGATTATATTCGTCCTATTGTTCGAGGAAAGGAAGTAAAACCTGTTGAATTTGGAGCAAAAGTTAACAAAGTTCAAATTGATGGAATTAGCTTTATCGAACATATTAACTTTAATGCATTTCATGAAGGAAATCGTTTTATTCAAACAGTCCAAAAAGCACAAGGATTAACTCGAAAAAAAGTAAAAATAGCTGGAGCAGATAAAATTTATGCCACCAATAAAAATAGAAAACACTGTAGTTCTAAGAACATAGAAACAGACTTTATCCCCAAGGGAAAAAAGCCGAAAAATCATAAAGAAAAAAAGCAACTTAGAGCTATTATCGCAAAAGAAAGAGCTACAAGATTAGAAGGTTCTTTTGGAAAGGATAAAGAATATTATCACTTACGAAAAATAAAAGCCAAAACTAAAAAGAATGAAATTCTATGGATATTCTTTGGAATACACACAGGGAATGCTCTTGAAATTGGCCGAAGAAAAATAGCTAAAACAGCACAACAAGTAGCCTAAATTTGAAGCATTGAATATAGTTTTATGGGAGAGGTATGTCTTGTTGGGAAATTTTTAAGAAACTGAACCCTTAAAACAGCTTTAAAACAAAAATTGAGGGTAGAATTTAAATAATTATGCCCGCAATTTTAGCTGCATTTTTAAAAATAACCTATTTTCTGAATGTGCCTATCTATTTTTATAAAAAAGACAAAGCTATAAAAAAGCCATTGTAACAACCATGCAAAAGCATGGACCATTGCAAACCCAAACGTACTCTAATATAGCCCAAATAAAATCCAATAAGAATTTGTGGTAAAACTAAAATAGGAGACAATAGAAATATACTTAAATTTTTTTCGAAATTTGTAATATGCACAAAGCCAAATAAAATTGCAAAAAAGTAAAAAGCGTATTTAAAAGATTTTGGTTTCTTAAAAGCAGTTATTGGTGCTCTAAAAATAAGTTCTTCTATAACAGGAACTACAACTGTTCCAATTAATAAAACTTTCCATTTAGCCATTCCTTTAAACATTTTTTCTACTTCATGAGAATCCATATTTATCCAATCTAGTTCTTCTAATAAAGCAAAAATTGGTGTAATTATAATTCCTGTTAAAATGCAAACCGCAAAAATTTTTAAAAATAATTGAAAACGATAATTAAAATCTTTGTTGTTGTCTTTTTCTAAAACAGGGTTTTTAAAATAGGTAATAAGGTTGTAGAAAGTTTCTTTCATATAAAAGTTTATACATTAGTAGTATAAAGTAGAGTTCTGTTACAATTGCTATATAATTTTACCATCTTTCATGGTAAGTGTTCTATCTGCCATTTCTGCCAATTCTTTATTGTGAGTAACTAACACGAAAGTTTGTCCAAACTCATCACGAAGTTTAAAAAATAATTCGTGTAAGTTTTTAGCAGATTCGCTGTCTAAATTTCCACTAGGTTCATCTGCTAAAATTACTGATGGATTGTTAATTAATGCTCTTGCAACTGCAACACGTTGTTGTTCTCCTCCAGAAAGTTCGTTTGGTTTGTGACGAGTTCGATGCGATAAACCTAAAAATTGTAAAATTTCTTGAGCTCTTTTTTCGGTCTCTTTCTTTCCTTTCTTTCCAATAAATGCAGGAATACATACATTTTCTAATGCAGTAAATTCTGGTAATAATTGATGAAATTGAAAAATAAACCCAATATGATTATTTCGAAAAGAAGACAATTCTTTGTCCGATAAATTTTTAAGTGAAATGTCGTTTACAGAAAGTTCGAAATTTTGTTCTTTTAGTGGTTTGTCTAAAGTACCCAAAATTTGTAAAAGTGTTGTTTTTCCAGCTCCAGAAGGCCCTACAATTGCAACAATTTCACCTTTTTTTATGTGTAAATCTACTCCTTTGAGCACTTCTACATCTCCATAATATTTATGAATATTTTTGCTAACAATCATCTTTTTTTCTTATTTGAAACGAAAGTATAAAAAAGAAATCAGAAACACATAACGCATTTCTGATTTCATATCAAATCTTATTAAATCAATCAACCCAAAAAATTTAAAATAGATTTTTTATAGTACTGTTGTCGATAAAATTTTAGGAAACTTACAGAAGAATAAATTTATTTAAAAATGTGTCTAAGAAAAAAGAAATTAGAAACACATACTGCATTTTTGACTTGATTTTAAACCTTATTAAATCTATCAATTTAAATCTAAAATAATTTTTTTATAGTATTGTAGTCTATAAAATACACAAATCTTATAGAAAAAGTATGCTGATTTGGTTGATTGAATAAGTTTTCTAGATTTTCGTAGAAATCTAAACCAGAATTATTGTTTGCATCAAAAATAGAGTTTCTATAGAATACAATCAATTGACTTCCAGGAGCAAATTGCCAGAAATAATTTAAATCTAAGTTCCAACTATTAAAATTAACATTATTACCAGTGTAAGTTGTGTTGTTAGAAAGAGAACCATTTGAATTTAAATTGTAGTAACCATTGTAAGCGACATCACTCCAGTAATGTCTAAAGCTTAAAGATATAGACGATCTTGTGCTAAAATTATATTTTCCAGAGATTGAGTTTGTATAACTTTTTCGATTTCTTTGACCGAAAATTATATTGTTATCAATTTTATCTACATAACCTTGGTCGTTTTCTTTTTTGTTATAATTTAACTGATATTTCAAAGAAAATTGGTTTGTAAAACGATAACGTGGACTTATGCTAAAACCATAATTTTGTTGCGGATGGTTTGTGTAATTGGTAAAATAAATATCTGCATTTAACTCTAATTTTTTCTGGGAATTGGTAGAGATCCAAGTATTTATATTCATTTTTTCTGGTCTTAAGAAGTAAATACCACTTGTAGATCCTTGTCTTGGTTCGAAATAATCTCTATTTTTTGAACCATAGTTTAAATTGCCTCCAAAAGTAAAACGTTTTTTAGTTTGTGCAGATGCATTTAAACCTGCATTGTAACCAGTAAAAATTCCAGAAAAATGTTGAAAATTTGCTTGATTGTAGAAGCGAACCCTAAATCGATTGTATTTTTTTGTAGGTTGTAAAGTTCTCCAGCCTGCACTTCCATAAATTGTTTGTTCGTTGTTGCTAAATAAAATTCCTAAATCGTTTGGGTTAAAGTCTTTATTTTCGAAATTATATCCCAATTCCCAATTCCAATGTCCAGAATTATAGCCAAAACTATTATCGAAAGTATATCCAGTATTTGGGTTTTTTACATCGTCGAAAATATTACTCATTTTAACAGAACCATCTACATTATACCTGCTATCTTTTGTTTCTATATGCCAATCTAAAGCAGTTACGTTTGCGTCTCTAAAACGACCATCTCTAGTTACGTTTGTATTAATTAATGTTACTGTAGAGTTTTGGTTGAATTGTTGGTCTAAAACCATAATATTATAGTTCGAGAAAGGGTTTATAACTTCTTTTCTATTTGTAACTGTTTTAGAAATTGTACTACCATTTATTTGCTCTGTAGTTGTTCTAATGGTTGCTTCTGCAGTTTGTGTAATTGCATTAAAAAAACCAATTCCTAAACCATTTTTTGTTCTACCAGATATTTTTACAGCATTTAGCATGGTTACTTTTTTAGGATAATCTACAATTTTTTCATTTACTTTTTGCCCATTAGTATCGAAATTATCTTGTTTTATTAAGGTTGAAGAAACATCGAATTGATCTATTGGAGCGCCTCCAATTCTTCTAGAATAAAATAACTTTGCTTTGTTAAATAGTTCTGTTCCTTCTGTAAAAAACTGACGTTGTTCTGTAAATTGTTGTTCGAAAGGTCCTAAATTTAATTCAACATTATCGAAACCAACTTGACTAAAATCGGGAATTAAAGTTGCGTCTAGCGTAAAATTATCTGTAATACCATATTTTAAATCCATACCCACACTATAATCGTAAGTTGTTTCTCCATCAAAAGAAACAGAAGTTGCAGATGCATAAGGATATAAATTTAATCTAGTTGGTGGTTTTAAATCGTTAAAACCTTTAATTAATCCATCATATTGTGTCCATCTTCCAACAGCATTATCGATATGAGTCCAAGTATGTTGTTCGTTTAATTTTTCTAACCTTCTGTGAAAGTTGAAGCCCCAAGACTGTACAGGTCTGTTTGCAAAACGAATGGCTCTGTATGGAATTTTCATTTCTGCGTTCCAACCTTTGTGTGTTATTTTTGTTTCACCTTCCCAAACAGCACTCCAATTAAGATCTTCGTCTCCATTAGAAACTTTGGCATCTATTCTGTTTCCTGCAGCTTGTATAATAAATTCAAACGGATTTTGTCCATCGTCATTTGGGTTTATGGTAACTAAAAAGAAATCGGCCAAACCAAAATTATCTCTAACTGCAAATTCTCGCGGAATATTTTTTGGATCTGGATCTAACATCATTGCAGCAATGTACACAGCATCATCATCATACACTACTTTTACTGTAGTTTGGTATTGGTCTTTAACAGCCACACCATTATCGGGTTTAAAAATTACAAAATTTGTTAACTCTTCAGCATTTTTCCATGCATTATCATCTAATAGTCCATCAATTTTTGGTGCTTTTTCAATTCTTGTGGTAGAAACTGTTTTTCGATTTTTATGAATCTGAGCATTTAATTGAAGTGAACCCCAAATTAATAATAATGGTAAATAGATTTTTTTGAACATGTAATTTTGGTTGATAGTAAGTAATAGATTTGGTAAAACTATTTAACGAATTTATTAAATTTCATAAAATTATGTTAATTATTAGAAAGACTCCCTTAATTTAAAAGTGTTACACTTTATAAATGTTAAGAAAATCTTAAAGAAATTTAAAGATTATAACTTTTCTTATTTTTAATTTGAAAGATTGTGCTGTTTCACATCTGAATTTGTATTTTTGTGGACGTTTTAAACATTTACAAGAATGAACTTACACGAATATCAAGGAAAAGAAATTTTAAACAGTTTTGGTGTTAGAATACAACGCGGAATTGTTGCAAGTAATCATAAAGAGGCTGTAGATGCAGCAAAACAATTAACTGCGGAAACAGGAACAGGTTGGCATGTTATAAAAGCACAAGTTCACGCAGGTGGTCGTGGAAAAGGTGGAGGCGTAAAATTGGCTAAAAATTTAGCAGAAGTAGAAAGCATTTCTAACGAGATTATTGGAATGATGTTAGTGACTCCACAAACGTCTGCAGAAGGTAAAAAAGTAAACCAAGTTTTAATTTGCGAAGACGTTTATTATCCTGGAGATTCTGAGCCAGACGAATATTATATGTCTGTTTTATTAAACAGAGCTACTGGTAAAAATATGATTATGTATTCTACAGAAGGAGGAATGGATATAGAAACAGTTGCAGAAGAAACACCACATTTAATTTTTACGGAAGAAATAGATCCTTTATTAGGAATTATGCCTTTTCAAGCACGTAAAATTGCCTTCAATTTAGGCTTGTCTGGAACTGCTTTTAAAGAAATGACAAAATTTGTAACGAATTTATACAAAGCATATATTGGTTCAGATTCTTCGATGTTCGAAATTAATCCTGTGTTAAAGACCTCTGATGATAAAATTATGGCTGTAGATGCAAAAGTTTCTTTAGATGAAAATGCGTTATATAGACATAGAGATTATGCAGCAATGCGCGATTTAAGAGAAGAAAACCCAATTGAAGTTGAAGCGAAAGCTGCTGGTTTAAACTATGTAGATTTAGATGGAAACGTTGGTTGTATGGTTAATGGAGCTGGATTGGCAATGGGAACTATGGATTTAATTAAAGAATCTGGTGGAGAACCTGCCAACTTTTTAGATGTTGGTGGAACAGCAGATGCACAAAGAGTAGAAACTGCTTTTGGTATTATTTTAAAAGACCCGAATGTAAAAGCAATTTTAGTAAATATTTTTGGAGGTATTGTTCGTTGTGACAGAGTTGCACAAGGTGTTGTAGATGCTTACAAAAGTATGGGAGACAGAATTAATGTTCCTATTATTTGCCGTTTACAAGGTACAAATGCAAAAGAAGCAAAAGAATTGATAGACAATTCTGGAATGGAAATAATTTCTGCAACAGAGTTCCAAGAAGCAGCAGATAAAGTACAGGAAGTTTTAGAGGCTTAATAAAGTTTTTAATACATAGAAAAAACCTTTACATCTTTTGTAAAGGTTTTTTTTGGCTCAATTTTTGAAATGAAAAAAATAGTATATTTATATTCTATGAAACTCTCTTTTAAAATTACATTTTTTTTACTCTTTATTTTCGCTTCTACCTTTTCGTTTGGAGCTATTTCTTTGACAAAATATAAACCAAATGTTGTCGTTTTAGAACAAGATTATACAATTTTAATTAAAAAAATAAAGGCTAAAATAAATTTTCTAAAAAAGCAGAGAAAAAAGTTTAAAACGGCTAAAAAATGGTCTCCAGTTCAAGAAAAAAGCTACTTAAAACAGCTGACAACATTAAAAATGAATCTAAAAAAATTAGGTTATAATGAAGGGAAAGAATTAACTATTCAGCAAAAAATAATAAAACTTCAAAAGCAATTAAAATACATTAATAATAGTAGAGTTAATAAGAACGCTAAAAGTGGTTGGACCCAAAAAGACGATTCTATTTACGAGAAAAAAGCGAGTAAATTAATTGATAGTATTATTAAATTAAGGATGATTAAGGAGTAGAAATTTCTTCCTACCCATTCTTAAAAAAAAAAAATTAAATCTGTTCTTTTAGAACAGCAATCTCGTCACGTAATTGGGCAGCAACAATAAAATCTAAACCTTTTGCTGCAGCTTCCATTTGTTTGCGTTTTGAGCGGATGCGTTTTTCAATTTCTTCTTTTGGTAAATACTGTAAATCTTGTTCTGCTGCGACTTGTTGTGCATTGTTATAATGATAACTAGAAACAGCCGATTTTGTTAATGTATTATCAATTTTTTTGTTAATTTGAGTAGGAGTAATGTTGTTTTTTGTGTTGTAAGCTATTTGTTTTTCTCTTCTACGTTCAGTCTCGTCAATTGTTTTTTGCATACTTGCAGTTACTTTATCTGCATATAAAATTGCCAAACCATTTACATTTCTTGCAGCTCTACCAATAGTTTGTGTTAATGATTTTGTATTTCTTAAAAAACCTTCTTTATCTGCATCTAAAATAGCCACTAAAGAAACTTCTGGTAAATCTAAACCTTCACGTAATAAGTTTACTCCAATTAAAACATCGAACAAACCTTTACGCAAATCTTGCATAATTTCTACACGTTCCAAGGTATCTACATCCGAATGTATATATCTACAACGAATATCTACTCTTGTTAAGTATTTCGTTAACTCTTCTGCCATTCTTTTGGTTAAGGTTGTTACCAACGTTCGTTCGTCTTTTTCTACTCTGGTTTGAATTTCTTCAATTAAATCGTCAATTTGATTTAAACTTGGTCTTACTTCAACAATAGGATCTAACAAGCCTGTTGGACGAATAATTTGCTCTATAAAAACACCTTCCGTTTTTTGTAATTCATAATCTGCAGGAGTTGCAGAAACAAATATGGTTTGATTTTGAATGGCTTCAAACTCCTCAAACTTTAAAGGTCTGTTATCCATTGCTGCTGGCAATCGAAAACCATATTCTACCAAATTTTCTTTTCTACTTCTATCTCCACCATACATTGCATGGGTTTGTGGCACAGTTACGTGACTCTCATCAATAACCATTAAATAATCATTTGGAAAATAATCTAACAAGCAGAAAGGTCTTGTTCCTGGTAATCTACCATCTAAATAGCGAGAATAATTTTCAATTCCAGAACAATATCCTAATTCACGAATCATTTCTAAATCGAATTCAGTACGTTCTTTAATACGTTTTGCTTCTAAATGTTTTCCTATTTCATTAAAAAAATCGATCTGTTTCATCATATCTTCCTGAATTTGATGAATGGCGTTTTGAAGTACATCTGGAGAGGTAACAAATAAATTTGCGGGATAAATACTTAATTCTTCAAAAGTATTTATAATGGCATTGCTTTCTAAATCGAACAATTCTATTTCTTCGATTTCATCACCAAAAAAATGAACTCTGTAGCCATTATCTCCATAAGAAGGATAAATTGTAACTACATCGCCCTTTACTTTAAAGGTTCCGCTTTTTATTTCTACTTCGGTTCTAGCATATAAACTGGTAACTAATTGATGTAAAAATTTGGTTCTAGATATTTGTTGCCCAACTTGAATAGGAATTACGTTTTTCTTAAATTCTGTGGGGTTTCCAATACCATATAAACAGGAAACTGAAGCGACAACTAACACATCTCTTCGTCCAGAAAGTAGGGAAGAAGTGGTGCTTAAACGAAGTCGTTCGATATCTTCATTTATAGATAAATCTTTTTCTATAAATGTTCCAGTAACTGGAATGTAGGCTTCTGGCTGATAATAATCGTAGTATGAAACGAAATATTCTACTGCGTTTTCAGGAAAAAATTGTTTGAACTCAGAATATAATTGTGCAGCCAAAGTTTTATTATGAGCCAAAACTAAGGTTGGTTTTTTTACTTGTTTAACAACATTTGCAACTGTAAATGTTTTCCCAGAACCAGTAACACCTAACAAGGTTTGATACTTTTCTCCAGATAAAACTCCACTAGAAAGTTCTTTAATTGCTTGTGGTTGATCTCCTGTTGGAGAAAATTCTGATACCAATTTAAATTCCATAATTGTAAAAATACGGATTGTTTGTAAAATTAAAAGAATCTTATATTAAGTTTATTTAATTCTTAAAAACTAATTTTTTCTTCTAATCAAACTAAAATGTCCTGTTTTTTTTATTGGTTTTTCGCCAGCTTTAGAAGGAATTAAAACAGCGTTATACCAATAATCGTTAGATGGTAATAATTTTCCGTTTAAAGTACCATTCCAACCATTTTCTTTTTTAAGATCTATAATTTTAAGCAAACGACCCAACCTATCAAAAATTTTTAAGCTTGCTTCTTTGTAAAAATTATTATCTATTCCTTGAATTTTCCAGGTATCAAAAAAGCCATCTTCATTTGGTGTAAAATGTCTTTGAAAATAAATAAATGAAATTTCTTTAGTGGAAATCTCTCCACATTCATTTCTATCTCTAATAAATACTTTGTTTAAACCTGCTGGAACATTGGTAAATGTGTAAGATAAATTATCTGTTCCTTTTTTGAAATTTGTGGAAGAATTATCATTTAAAGCATACTCATAATTTCCTATTCCAGATACTTTAATGGTAATAGAATTGTCTATAGTTTTGTCTTGGTTATCTAAAAAAGAAACATTTTCTATAACAGCTGCGTTCGATTCTAAAACGGTAAATGTATTGTATCCAACGCAAATGGTATTATCTAAAGGGTCTGTAATATCGTTTTTGTAATTTCTTATGGCTTCTACTTTATAAGTACCTGTTGCTTTTGCTTGTAAGATTGCGTTATTTTCACCTATTATTTCAGTATTATTTAAGTACCATTTGTATGTATCTGTTGCTATACCTGTATTTGCATTTAAATTAATACTTATTAATTGAGGATTATCTATTGGGTTATTAACACATAAGATTTGTGTGGTTGTATTTCCTTGCGGAATTGGAAGCTCTCTTACTTTTATTTTAAATTGCCCAATACTTTGGCAGTCTCTAGAACCTTTTAAAGAGATTCTTACAAAAATATCATCATTATTAGAAAACAATGTATTTTCGAATGGTTTTTCTATTTCATTTATTTGAAGAATAGCATCATCTCTATTTTTATAATATTTAAAATTGTGTGTAGTTAGACTTAAACTACCCATAGAACTTGCTATAATTTGATTGGTTTTTACATCAAAATTATAAAAAGTATTTCCAGAACCATTACTTTTTATGGCATTAGATGTGTTTGCATTTGTATCTAATTCGCTCTTGTAAATATCTTTGTAAGTATTAATACCAGAAGGATTTACTTTTAGTTCGATTTCTTTTGTGTTAAAACATTGTGTGGCTGTATTGGTAATTTTTACTATTAATTTATGGTTTCCGTTCGTAGCGTTTGTAGGTACAGTATTAATGTAATTATTTTTATTTACGGGTGATAAAAAAGAGGTGTCTGAAACTTCGAAGAAATCGATAGTTACATTATCTGATTCAGAGTATAGTTCTGGTTCTAATATTTTTAGGTTAAAATTGGTTGTAAAATCACCTCTATTATCATCAAAATCGCATTGTTCATATACTGGTATATCGTTTATTGCTGGTAATGTATTAAAATGAACTTCTAAAGTACTATTAAATTTTTTATACCTACCACAATCATCTGTTATGGTTATTTCCAACTTATAGACACCTGAGCCAAAATTTGTACTACTAATAGAAAATAATCTGGTATTAACGTTTACAGAAGGATCGCCTTCTTTTGTCCATTTATAAACTGCAGATGGGTTGTCTGCTATTTCCGGTACTACATTTAGAGTTTCATCTATACAAACTTCTTGTTTTTTATCGCTTAAAGTTCTTGAAATATCATTACTATCAACGATATTTACTGGAGAGAAAAAAGATTGTATAAAAGGTGGTAATCCTTGGCTTGCAATTTTGCCTGCTAAAGGAATTGCCGCTCTTTTGTAAATTACATTTGTAGCATTATCATTGGGATTTTCAATAACATCTAGGGTGCTTTCCCCTGGTATAGAAACGTAAATTTTACCATTAGACGCCAGTTGTAAACCACTTCTATAACCTATTTGAGAGATTATTTTTGTTTTGGTTCTGGCTATGTTTGTATTTCTTAAATCGAATTGATATATATTGTTTTGATATCTATTATTACTTATACTCTCTAAAGTTGTGACATATAATTTCGAGGAATTTTGTGAGAATTCTACGCCATAAGGAGCGCCATCTATACTTGGATTTGTTAAAATTTGTACCTCTCTAGATACTTTTCCTGTTCTGTTATCAAAATCAAAAAGTACTAGTTTTCCGTTACCATTATTACCTCCAAGTTTGTTAAAGTCTGCCATGGCAAGTTTTTTTCCATCAGGAGAAACTTTTAAATATCCTCTTTTATCAACTAAATTATAGTTTGTAGTGCTAGGAAGTGGCGCGCCAGCTACATCTACACCTGTTTCTGTTATTTTATAAGAATAAAATTGGTTGTTAACAGCAGAAATTATCCAAAAAGAATCGCAACTTTCTCCTTGAACAGCGGTTACTTTTTCTGACCATAATTGGCTTAAAGAACCTGCTAAATTTATAGGGCCTTCTATTATTTCTCCTAAATTTTTATTTATTGTATAGTAATTAAAACCTGGGTTTCTTGTGCCACCTCTACTTACATAATCTGTTCCTACTGTAAAAAGATAGTAAATATTTTCGTTTACTGGGTTTGGTACAAATAGAGCAGATTGTGTACTTGAAGAGTTTCCTGCTAAATTATTTGCTGGAGTTCCATCAGAAAATTTCACAATTTCATGATTTTTATTATATAGTATTATACCATCTGTATAAAATAGTAGGTTTCCATCTTTGTCTGATATTGTAGAACAGCCTTCATCTGTATTTAATAAACCATCTGTTAAAGCTGTGGGTTCTCCTGTTGAAAAGTCTAAACCTGCATTGTAACCAAAATACCAAAAGTTAGCTTCTTTTTGTGCAAATGTGTTTAATGCAATGCATATTAAAAAAAGAGATAATAAATTCTTCATTTGGTCATATTTCTAATGTACACTTCAAAGATATTTAAAAAATATATATTAGTAATATATTTTAAATGACTAAAAATAATATAGTAAAAGATTGTTATTTTCTTATAAGGCTAAAATTTCCTTTTTTTTCACGTATGTTTCCATCTTTATCAATTAAAACAGCATGATACCAGTAATCGTTGGAAGGCATTATTTTTCCATTTGCTATACCATTCCAACCACCCTCTGTTTTCTGATTTATTCTTTTTAAGAGATTTCCATATCTATCAAAAATTTTCAAATCAACGGTTTTGTAAAAGGTGTTCTCAATTCCTTGAATTTTCCAGAGATCTACATTTCCATCTCTATTTGGAGAAAAATGTCTTTGAAAATAGATGAAAGATTGTTCTTTGGAAGCTACAATACCACAATTGTTAGTGTCTCTAATATAAACAGTATTTAAACCTGGTTTTACATTTGTAAATGTATAAGATAAATTTTCTTTTCCTTTTTTGAAATTTGAAATAGCATTGCTGTTTAAAGCATATTCGTAATTTCCTTTTCCAGAAACATTAATTGTTAAAGTATTGTCTTTTTCAAAATCATTATCGTCTTTAGATTTAATGGATTTTATTACAGCAACACTAGATTTTTTTAAGGTAAAAGTATTGTAGCCTATTGTGGTTACATCGTCTTTAGAGCCTGCACCATTTTCATAAAATCTACTAGCTTCTACTTTATAGGTTCCTTCCTTATTTGCATTTAATATTTGATTTGTTTCTCCACTAATTAAAACATCATTTAAATACCACTTATACGTGTCTGTGGGAACACCTGTGCTTCCATTTAAAGGTTTGGTTTCTAAAATGGGTATGTTATCAGGGAAATTTATACATAATGGCATTGTAGTTGTATTGCCCATTGGTTCTGGAATTTCGAGTACAATTAATTTAAATGTTCCAATTCCTTCACAGGTATTATTTTTAGATATTCTTAGAAATATGTCTGTATTATTTGTGTAACGATATGTATTGTAAGGAGGTTTTATTGTATTGATTTCTTTTTCGGCATCATCTCTTGATAGGTAAAAAGAAAACTGATTATCTGTTTTATTGAAAGCACCTCTTGAGGCTAAAATTATTTTATCGATTTGCTTATCAAAATTAAAAACAGCATCATTAGAACCTTCGCTAACGATTCGTGGAGAGGTTGAAATGTTTATTTCTGGTTCATAAATATTATCAAAAGTATTAAAACTACCAGATGTTGGTGTTACTTTTAACTCGAGTGTGCCAAATTGAAAACAACCTGTTGCTGTATTTGTAATTTTAACTTTTAAAACATGATTTGTTACATTCGCAGCATCTCTATTTATATAACCTACTTTATTTAAGATGGGAGTATCATCACCTTCAAAAAAATCTACAGTTACTCCAGTTGCTCCACCAGTTAATTGAGCTTCTTTAGATGCTAAATTAAATGTAGTAAAACCATCAATAGAATTAGAATCATAATCACACTGTATGTACGTAGGAATCGTTTGTAATTTTGGAACAGGGTTTACAATTAAATTAAATTTTTTAGTGGTGTTTATACATCCTTTATCACTAACAACTCTAACAAAAATAGATTGTTTGTTTTTTGTTTCGTTTTTGTAAGGAATTGATTTATCTATAGGTAAAAGATTGTTCTCTGCATCTGATAATGTTTTATGATAACTAATCGTAAACTTACTAGCGTCTAAAGAACCTAATATTTCACTATCTTTTGACCGTAATAAAAAATCTTCAGAAAAACCATCAGTATTACTTGCACTGGCAAGGTCGTCGCAAGAAAAGTAATCTGTTGGTTCATTTAAATCGAAAGTATTTTTTACGATTAATTGAAAATTTGTAACAGAAAAACATTCTGAACCAGAATTTGTTAGACGAGTAAAAATTGTTTGTGGGTTCGATGTATTTCTAAAATTTGTAATATTGGTAATAGGGTTTGTATTTGTTTGAGCATCGTTAGCATTTAGGTGATAGCTTACATTTACGTTAACTTGGTTGCCTTTAATTGTGTTTTCATTCTGTGAAAGATTAAAGTTGGCAGCTTCGATTGTATCCGCAAAATTATCGTCACATTCTTCTAAATTAAAAGTTGTTCCACTCACAGGAGCATTTACAACAGGAGGATCGCTAAAGGTAGCTGTACCAGTCCAATCTATTTTAAAATTGCTATTACCAATTGGTCTGTCGATAACAATAAAATAAGAATCATTAGCATTTACTGTAAGCCATTTTACAAAACTATTTCCATCTGCACTGGGACCTTCTGCAGTATCTGTTTCGGTTCCATTCATACCTGTTAAATTATTAGACAAACCAGCTCCAATAGGATTGGTAGTGGAACATCTAATAGCTTGACCTATGTTGCCACAATTTACATTAGGACCGAAAATAAAAAAGTCGAAATCTTCGTTAATGTCGGTGTTTACGCTTCCATTTGAATTGGTAGGTGTTAAGGTAAAACCGAGTGTTCCAGAAGTTTTAATAACAATTTTAAGCCATAAGCTATTATTTTCTTCGCTAGAACAGGTGTTAGAACCATTTAATTCTTGTGTTCCAAAACCAGTAGCATCTAAATCTTGGAAACCACTATTTCCACATACTATTAAAGCATCTGAACAATCGTTTTGAGAAAATACATTTAAAGCAAAAAGTATTAAAACTAGGGGTAAAAAATTTTTCATTTGACAATACACTATGGTTTATTTACGTCAAATATATTTAAAAACTACTATAAATCTCTCTTTTTTAACAATATAAAAGATAAATAGATAAAGATAAATGTCCAAACTAAAACAATTGTAATTGTAGAGAAATCTACAGAATAGCTTTTTGTAAATGTTTCTCCAATTTGACTCGCAACAGATCTAACAGCTCCTAATCTAGAAAAGGGTTCTTTAATTAAGTTAGACATAGCTTCAAAAGGTAGAAACTGCACTATACTATCTACTTTTTCGCTAGTATTTTCTGCACTTTTAAGAGCCCAAAATAAATAGCCTTTAAATATACTTTCAGCAATAAACCAAACAACCATTGCACCCACTGCAAATGCGGATCTTTTCACCAAAATTCCAAAGAATAATCCCATAGAAAAGAAACCCACTAACTTAATAAAGAAAGCAACTAAATATTCTAAACCAGAAGTTATAATGGCAAACTCTGTATAATCTGAATAGATAAAACCTAAAATTAACGAAACTACAAAGACAAAAATTGTAGAAATTAAAGCAAAAATAATTACGATGTAAAATTTAGAAAGGATAAATTCTTTTTTACTTAAACCATCAATTAAATTCTGTTTTAAAGTTTTATAGCTGTACTCATTTGCCATCATAGAAACAATAACTAAAAGTAAAAAGAACTTTAAAATAGCAGCTACATAGGTATTAAAATGCCAAATATATGGAAAATTAAAAATCCCCATTTCTGCCAAATGAAATTTTATGGGACCAATATCAAATTTAATTGCGGCGATTAAAGCAATCGCAGCCAATAAGCCAAAGTAAATAAGAGATAAAACTTTACTTGCACGATTGTATTTTAATTTATGAAACTCTATTGTTAATAATCTTAACATGATATTTTATATTTTGATAATTAAGTTCTCGCAAACTTCGTTTTTACTTTTAATTATAAAAAATGATTTCAGTAATGCTCGAACCGACGTTTTGGGTTAGTTATTGTTCGTTAAATCTAAGAATTGTTGCTCTAAACTTGGTTTACGTTTTACCAAATGAGATAAAATAATTCCTTTTTCGAATAAGAATGCATTTATTTCTGTAGAAGAAATATTTGTGTTTAAAGTAGCAATAATTGTTTCGTGTTCTTTTATAATTTTTCCAATTGCAGGGTGTTTTTCGAGAACTTCCAACAATTTTTGCTCTTCCGATTCTACTCTCAATTCGAATAAACCATTTGAGGCAGTCATTTCATCAACTCTACCACTATATAATTTTATTCCTTTTCTAATAACAACTACATGAGAACATACTTTTTCTACTTCGTCTAAGAGATGAGATGCCAATAAAATAGTAGTTCCTGTACTTGCAATAAGCTGAATTATTTGACGAATTTCATGGATTCCTTGAGGATCCAACCCGTTTGTGGGTTCGTCTAAAATTAAAATCTCAGGATCGTTTAACAATGCAGATGCGATTGCTAAACGTTGTTTCATTCCTAAAGAAAACGTTTTAAACTTGCTGTTTCTTCGTTCGAAAAGATTTACAGTTTTTAATTTCTCGTCAATTTTTTCTGGTGAAACTCCTTTTATGGTGCAAATTAAATTCAAATTTTGAGATGCAGTCATGTAAGGATAAAAGTTAGGGCGCTCTATAATTGCACCTACTTTTTTTAAAGCTTCGTGTGTAGAAAGTTTTCCATTAAACCAAGAAAACTCACCAGAAGTTCTGTTTACAACGTTTAAAATAATGCCTAAAGTGGTAGATTTTCCACTTCCATTTGGCCCAAGAATTCCGTAAACATTTCCTTTTTTAATGTCAAAAGAAAGATTGTTTACTGCATGAACTGACCCGTATTTTTTGTCGAGGTTTTTAAGTGATAGTATTGTTTCCAAAGAAATTGTGTTTAGTTGGTTATAGTTGTAAGACGACTTAAAGTTGAAAATGTTACAAATTTTACTCATCAGTCATCAGTATACAATTACAATAAAAAACGCTTTGCAATAAATATCAGCTAAAAACGAACACTTTAACTGAAAGCTGCTACTGCCAAATAAAACTAATACTCATTAAAATCGAAATCGTCGAAAGGATCGAATTCGTTATCATCTCCATCGAAATCGTTTTCTAACTTATCTGCAACAAATTCTTTTTCTGGAGCTTCATCAGGAATTTCGCCAACAGAAAGCACAATTGCAGGTAAATTTTCTTTTGTTTCTGAAGAAATTTCAACAACATCTACGTAAAAAGTCCACATTTTTAAGAAATCGTACACATATATTAGTTTATTATTTTCTTCTGGCAAGGTTTCTACCAAAGCACACGATTTCATAGAAATACCTTCGCCAGCTTCTGCCATATTAAATAACGGGATTTCTTCACCTTGGTTCCATTCTTCATCCGTTCTATAAAAAGAGGCCATTTCTTGTCCATTAAAACCAAAAGATTTGGCAATTGCAAAATGCAAATCCTCTAAATTAAAGGCATCATTTACAAGAATGGTTCTTATAATATCTTCTTTCGTATCTAAAATTACACGTATTTTATACATAAAATGAGTAAGCTTTTCAACTGCAAAAATACAATTTTTTATACGTACTTTTACACTATAAAATAGAGGTTATGGATAATTCTGAAATTTTAAAAGTATTTAACGAGCGTTCTAAAAACACGCTTATGGAAACCCTTGATATAGAATATGTTGCTGTTGGTAAAGATTTTTTAACGGCAAAAATGCCCGTGAATTCTAGAGTGCACCAACCTTATGGGCAATTGCATGGAGGTGCAACTGCAGCGCTTGCAGAAAGTGTGGGAAGTGCAGCTTCTAACTTTTTTATTGATAGCAAAACCCAATATGTAAATGGAATTCAGCTTTCGATAAATCACATAAAAAGCAAACGAGAAGGTGTTGTTTTTGCAACTGCAAAAAATATTCATAAGGGTAGAACAACACATCTTTGGGAAGTTACAATTGTAGATGAAGAAGATAATTTAATTTCCGTTGCTAAAATGACAAACATCGTTTTAGACATTAGAAAATAATTTCAATAATAAATTAAAACCAAGAATATTGAATCTTATTTTTAATAAAATATACCATTTTTATACTGCTAAAAAGCCATTTGTAGCCTACAGAAAACCAAATTCTAAAGAAATTTCTGGTTTTTTTATGCAAGAAGATGCATTACATTATTCTAAAAATTATAGCGAAAGTGGTTTTGTATTTGCGCCTTTTAATTCTGAAGAAAAAGCCATTCTATTTCCTGTAGAAAAAGCCGAGTTTTTACAAGAAAAAATCGATTTTAAAATTGGTAATTCGTTAAAAAAAACTTTTATTTCTGATAATTCTTCCAAAGAAAAGCATCTTAAAATTGTTGAAAAAGCTATTAATTTCATAAAAATGGGAACCATACAAAAAGTAGTTATTTCGAGACAAGAATTGGTTTCTTTGCAAAATTTCGATTTGGTTGCAGTTTATAAAAAGCTTTTATTAACTTACGAAAATGCTTTTGTGTACGTTTGGTTTCATCCAAAAGTGGGGCTATGGTTAGGAGCAACTCCAGAAACATTGTTAGAAGTTGAAGAGAAGGTTTTTAAAACCATGTCTTTGGCAGGAACGCAAGTTGCAAATTCTAAAGAAAATATTGTTTGGAAATCGAAAGAATTGGAAGAACAACAATTAGTAACCGATTTTATTGAACAGCAATTAGAAAAAATTGCAAATACACTAAAAATAAACAAAACAGAAACCATAAAAGCAGGAAGTTTACTGCATTTAAAAACAAAGGTTTCTGGACGTTTAAATAAAAAATCAACATTAAAAGAACTGATTTCTGCGCTACACCCAACACCTGCAGTTTGTGGTTTGCCAAGAAAAATTGCGAAACAATTTATTTTAGAAAAAGAAAACTATAAAAGAAGTTTTTATACAGGTTTTTTAGGAGAAATAAATTTTAACTCTTCCCAAAAAGGAAAAAAAGAAACTCATTTATTTGTAAATTTACGCTGTATGAAAATCGATAAGAATACTGCTTGTATTTACGTTGGTGGTGGCATTACAAAAGGCAGTATTGCAACAAAAGAGTGGGAAGAAACTGTTTCTAAGGCTAAGACTATGAAACGTGTTTTGTAATTTTTTATTTTAATACAGATTTTACTTAATTTTTTTCTAAAAAAATCTCACAAAGTCACAAAATTTTTCTTGTATTGATTGGGTTTTTGCTTCGATACTTTTTTAGGTTCTTTTTATTCCAATAAAAAACACTCTAACTGATATTGTGTGATTATTATGCCTAATAATTCGTGTATTCGTGGCATTTTTTTTCATCATAAAAAAAACCACAAACATACATTTGCGGTTTTCTTAGTAAGTAAATTGAATTTGAATTAAAATCGGTTCGATTAATTTATATGGAAGAATTGTTTCCCACAAAAAAACTAATACAAAAACAGTCTGCAGTTGCACACCTATATATCGTCGAAAGAAACATCTGTAAAGCTTTCTGGAGCTTTTACTTGGTTTTCTTTTGGTTCTTCTTTTTTGAAATCTTTTTGGTGACGTTCACTAATTACTTCGTCTCCTTTTTCGGTAACGATATAATCTGTTGCTTTTTTTAGCATTTCATGAAAATCAGAAAAATCTTCTTTATATAAATAAATTTTGTGTTTTTGGTAATGGAAAGTTCCATCATCGTGCGTAAATTTTTTACTTTCAGTAATCGTTAAGTAATAGTCGTTTGCTTTTGTGGCTCTAACATCAAAAAAATACGTTCTTCTTCCTGCTCTTAATACCTGTGAAAAAATTTCTTCTTGTTCAACTCTCTCTGCCATAATCTTAAAAAATAGTAATTATAATTGTTATTTTACTCAACAAATCTAACAAAATATTTAATGTAGCAATGTTAAAGGTTAATTTTCTTTTTCTAAAAGTTGCTGTTCGTACAGATCTTTGTAGTAGCCTTCTTGCGTTATTAATTGATTGTGAGTTCCTTGTTGTGTAATTTTTCCACTATCTAATACCAAAATTTTATCCGCATTTTTTGCAGATGAAACACGATGACTAATAATAAAAGTAGTTTTATTTTCAGAAACTTTCTTTAAGTTTTCTAAAATTCGTTCTTCTGTTTCTGTGTCAACTGCAGATAAGCAATCATCAAAAATTAATATTTTAGGATTCTTTATAATTGCTCTGGCTATAGAAACACGTTGTTTTTGTCCGCCAGACAAAGTAACACCTCTTTCGCCTAAAATGGTTTTGTAACCACGTGGAAAATCGATAATATTTTCGTGCACAACTGCATCTTTCGAAGCTTTAATTATTTCTGTTTCAGATGCATCTTCTTTTCCAAATTTAATATTGTTTTCGATGGTTTCAGAAAAAAGAAAAGGATCTTGTGGCACAAAACCAATCTGCCTTCTAACATCATTTAAATTTGCATTTAGTATGTTTTGTCCATCCAAAAGAATTTCTCCTTCTTTAGTATCATATAAACGTGCAATTAATTCGATAATCGTAGATTTTCCAGCACCTGTTTTTCCTAAAATAGCAACAGTTTCACCTTTTTTTATAGTAAAGTTGATGTTTTTTAAAGCAGTAATATCAGTATCATCGTACGTAAAAGTTACATTTTTAAAAGTAACTTCTCCTTGCAATTTAGTGGGCAAAGTATTGTTATTTTGTATTTCTGGAACTTCCTCCAAAAATTCATTTATTCTCGCTTGCGAAGCTTCAGCTTGCTGTATCATAGAAGTTACCCAACCTATAACAGCTACTGGCCAAGTTAAAATATTTACATATAATAGAAATTCGATAATGGTTCCAATCTGTATATTACCATTTATATATTCTTTTCCACCAACATAAATTACAATTAGGTTGCTTAGTCCTATTAAAAGTATCATTAATGGAAAAAAAAGCGCGTTTGCCTTATGAAGATGTATATTTTTTTCTTTGCTTTCGTTTGCAATTGTATCAAAATCTGCGATGATTAAACGCTCAATTCCGTACGATTTTACCACGCCAATTCCAGAGAAAAACTCTTGATTAAAAGTGGTTAATTTCGATAAATATTGCTGAACAATAGTACTCCTTTTATGAATTACTTTACTTAAAATAAATATAGAAATAGATAAAAGAGGAAAAGGAATTAAAGTGTACATCGTTAATTTTACATCAATACTAATCATTTGTGTAAAACCCACTGCAATTAACACAATCATATTCATACTGTACATTACAGCTGGTCCAACATACATTCTAACCTTGGAAACATCCTCGGAAATTCGGTTCATTAAATCTCCAGTTCTGTTTTTTTTGTAAAAATTAAGCGATAACTTTTGATACTGTTGATAAATTTCATTCTTTAAATCGAATTCCACCAAACGAGAAGTTACGATAATGGTTTGTCGCATTAAAAAAGTAAAAAAACCTGCTAGAACAGCAACACCAACAATTATTAAAATATTTATTAGAAGTTGATGCTCAACCTCTTTTAATAAAACTGCTAATTCTTCTGAGGATAAATTATTGTTTTTCGCGGTTTGATAATCTTCTACAATATTTAAAGAATCTCCTACAATTTGAGGCACCTTTAAAGCCAAAATTTTAGAAAGAATGGTAATTAATATTCCTATTAATAATCGCCATTTATATTTAATAAAATACTTATTAATGTATTGTAAAGCCTTCAATTTAGATGTTTCGTTTTATAAAAATATAAGTAGTAATACTGTTTTTAGACTATTTGTTAATGTTGAAATAGAAACAAAAAACACATTATTTTGAAGCACGAAGATAGTATTTTATCAATAAAGAATAGAATAAAATAAATGCCGAATTTTAATATTAATTTTACGTAAAAGAATTTAAAATGTGTGTCGATTAAAAGTAAAATAGTACTATTTTTGCAGTGTGTTAGAAAAAAACCGATTAATTTATTTATTAAGTTCTTTAAGAAAATGATTAACAGAAGACATATTCGAGTAAAAGTAATGCAATCTGTATATGCGATGCTTCAATCTAAAAATGATGATGTTTTAAAAGAAGAAAAATTTTTGAAACATAGTATTTTAAAAATGTTCGATTTGTACGTCTTAAACCTGCGCTTGTTGGTAGAAGTACAAAAATTATCCGCAAAAAAAATAGCACTTTCTAAAAAGAAAATTTTAGCAACTTCTGCAGATTTAAAACCAAATACCAAGTTTTTAGAAAACCGATTAATCAATAAAATTGCAGAAAGCATTAGTATTGAAGGATATTTAGCTGTAAACAAATTAAACAATTGGGAGGTTGATGATGAGTATGTGAAAATTATTTTTGAAGCATTACAAAAAAGCGATTTATATAAAAAATATTTAAATACGATTGAAGATTCTTACAAAGTGGATAAGTCTTTTGTAATCGATTTCTTTAAAGAAATTATTGCACCAAATGAGAAATTGGCAGATTATTTCGAAGATACTATGATTTCTTGGGTAGATGATATTCCGTTTGTAAATACTTGGGTTGTAAAATCTTTAAGCAAACAAAAAGAAAATACGACTTTTACGTTAGGTTCTCTATATAAAGATAATGATGATGAGGTGTTCGTGTCTAATTTATTCCGTAAAACGGTTTTAAAACAAAAAGAATACGAGCAAATTATCGAGGAAAAAACACCAAATTGGGAATCGGATAGAATCGCAGAAATAGATATGATTTTAATAAAAATGGCAATTACCGAGTTTATTAATTTTCCATCCATACCAACAAGAGTAACTATTAACGAATATATAGAGGTTTCTAAAGATTACTCCACAACAAAAAGTAGTTATTTTATAAATGGAGTTTTAGATAAAATTTCAAGAGAATTAATCCAAACCAAAAAAATTGTTAAAATAGGAAGAGGGTTACTTTAAACCTTGTTAACAATAATAAATTTGTTACTTTTACAAAAAAAATATAATTAAGATGAAAAACATAAAATTTTTATTCGCATTTATAGTTGCTTCTATAGCATTGGTTTCTTGTGGAAACGAAAATGCAGCTTCAAAAATTAATAAGAACAACGTAGAAAAGGCAAAGTACAGAGACGCAGAAATTAAAAAAGGAACAGCCTCTATTTCTTTTGAAGAAAAAGAATACGATTTTGGTACTGTAAACGAAGGAGATATTGTAGAAAAAGTATTTAAATTAACGAATTCTGGTAAAACAGATTTAGTAATTACAAATGCACAATCTACTTGTGGTTGTACAGTTCCTGTTTGGCCAAAAGCCCCTATTAAACCAGGAGAAACAGGAGAAATTAAAGTGAAGTTTAACACAGCAGGTAAGCCAAATAGACAACAAAAAGACATTACTTTAACTACTAATACAGAGTCTGGTAGAGAAGTTCTTAGAATAAAAGGTTCTGTAATTCCAAAAGGAAAATAATTACGATGTTTCAAACAATTTTTTTACAAGCAGAATCTGGAGGTTTAATGAGTATGTTACCTTTTGCAGCGATGATTTTAGTCTTATACTTTTTTATGATAAGACCACAAATGAATCGTCAGAAAAAAGAAAAAGCTTTTCAGGCAGAAATTAAAACAGGTTCTAAAGTAATTACTTCTAGTGGAATTCACGGAAAAATTACAGAGGTAAATAATACAGATAATACTGTAACAATAGAAACTGGTGCAGGAAGAATAAAATTCGAACGTTCTGCTATTTCTATGGAATTAAGTAAAAAATACTCAGCTTCACCAGCAAAAAAATAATTAGTAAAATACATATATTAAAAGTGAGTAGGGTCTTTTTAGGCAATACTCACTTTTTTGTTTGCTCTCTTTTGTGTAGATTGCATTTAAAATACTAAAAATTGAAATCGAAAAGTAAAATTCCTAAGACATTTGTAGGCTTTCTATTGGCCTCTGTACTTATTTGGTTTCTAATTACACTATCTAAAGAGTATGTAACTACCATAAAATTTCCCATAGAATATAAAGAAATTGCCCGAAATAAGTTATTACAATCTACTCCTGTAAAAGAATTAGACATTACTATAAAAGCAAGCGGATTTAAAATATTAAAATCTGGTTTTAGTGGAAAACCAATAGAAATAAAAGCAAATAATTTAGTTAAGAAAAAAAACGATATTTATTATATTTTAACTAAAAGTCAACTCAATAACATTCAAAAACAAATGCCTTCTGGGATTACTGTTCAAGAAATTGTGCAAGATTCTTTGTTATTAGATTTAGGAACTTTAACCAGTAAAAAACTTCCTTTAAAAGCAAATTTAAAACTTAAATATCATATAGGTTACGACTTGGCAGACGATATTGTAATTTCTCCAGATAGTGTTGTTGTATCAGGACCTAAAAAAGAAATAGATCGCTTAACAGAATTAGAATTATCTGCAATTAAATTAGAAGATGTAAAAGATAACTTTAAAAAGGAAGTAACAATTTTAAAACCACCCAATAATAAAAATTTAAAGTTCGATAAAACAAAAGTATTTGTAACAGGGAAAGTAGAGCAGTTTACAGAAGGAACTATCGAAGTTCCTTATAGAATTACAAACCTGCCCTCTAACATTAAAATAACAACTTTACCTAAAAAAATAGGAGTTACGTTTGTTGCTTCTTTAACGAATTTTAATAAAATAACTGCTGGTTCTTTTCAGGTTGAATGCGATTACAATGTTGTAAAAGAGAATAACCTAAACTACTTACTTCCAAAAGTAACAAGTACATCTAAATTTGTAAAGAGTTTTAGAATTGCTCCTAAAAAGATAGATTTTTTAATTCAGAAATAAATATGATTGTTGGTTTAACAGGCGGAATTGGTAGTGGAAAAACAACTGTAGCAAAAATGTTTGCTAAAAAACAAGATGTTGTTATTTACATTGCAGATTTAGAGGCCAAAAAATTAATGAATTCTTCAGAAAAGATTAAAACAAAACTTATTTTTGAATTTGGTGCAGAAACCTACAAAAACAATCAATTAAACAAATCTTTTATTGCAAATATTGTTTTTAAAGATAAGAGTAAATTAGCAATATTAAATAGTATTGTACATCCAGAAGTTCGAAATCATTTTCAAACATTTATAGAAGAGCACAAAGAAAAGACCTATATTATTTATGAAAATGCCATTTTATTTGAGAGTAAAGCAGATACACAATGCGATTTTATAATTTCGGTTTTTGTTCCTTTAGATATTAGAATAGAGCGTGTTTTGGAAAGAGATGTAACCACAAAACCTCAAATTTTAGAACGTATAAACAATCAATGGAAAGAAGATAAAAAATTATTGCAATCTAATTATATAATTGAGAATTTGTCCCTTAAAATTACTGAAAATCAAGTAAATATTATTCATAATATTTTAACAGAAAAAAGCAAGCTAATTTAATATTCATTAGTAATACTGTTAAAAAACCCTTAAAATTTCATTAAACCCGTTAATTAAAGTTAAAAACTTCAATTTCAATTTTTGAAAGTGTTAAATTTGATGATGCGAAAAAAAATGTTTATCGTTATTGTAGCACTCATGAGTATTTCCTTGATAGGAATTATTACAGTACAACTATATTGGATAAACAATGCTTTAGAGAGTAGAAAAGCACAGTTTAAAAACGATGTTCAACGTTCTTTAGGAAGCGCAACAGAGAGAATTAACGATCGGGAATCAAGTTTGTTTAGAAGGAAAATTAAAGCGCTTGTTAAAGAAAAAGGAACTGCAGATAATGCCAAATTACAAAGCCTTTTAATTCAAGAAATAGATACAACTACTAAGCAAAAATTTACGTACGGAAGTACTATTTTAGAAGAAAATTTCGAGCTTACAACCGATTTTTTAAACAACGATTCTATTATCTTTAAGAGATTTAAGGGAAAGAAAGATTTTTTTGAAACGAAAATAACCACAGGTGTAGGTGATTTATTTTCAACAAAAGATGAAACTAGTTTTAGCTATACCAAGAAATTTCCAGAATTAGAAGATTTACAAATCGACAAACTTTATAAAGACTATAATACTAGAAAACCAATTCATCAAAGAATTAGTAATAAAGAGCTAAATGCAACTATAAAAGAAGAGTTAGTAAAAAGAAATATTACTTTAGATTTTAAATATGGTGTGTACACAAAAGATGGTTTAGCTACAAAATTAAAGTCTGGTTATTATACAATTAATAGAAAAGACAGTTATAAGTACCCTTTATTTGACGATATTAATGGAGATGTAGAGTACGATTTATATGTAACTTTTCCCAATAAAAATAAACATATTTTATCAGGTATTTCAGGAATATTGTTACTCTCTTTATTCTTTATTTTTATTATTATAATTGCTTTTTCGAGTTCTTTGTATCAACTAATTCGTCAGAAAAAAATATCAGAAATTAAGACTGATTTTATTAATAATATGACGCATGAGTTTAAAACACCAATTGCAACTATAAATTTAGCATTAGACTCAATTAAAAATCCTAAAATTCTAGGAGATAACGATAAAGTTTTGCGTTACGTGCAAATGATAAGAGACGAGAATAAAAGAATGCACTCGCAAGTAGAAAATGTATTGCGTATTTCTCGATTAGAAAAAAATCAGATAGATTTAAGTAAGGAAACTATAGATTTTCACGACGTAATCGAAGATGCAATTACACATGTTAGTTTGCTAATAGATGATAGAAAAGGACGTATAAATACATATTTTAAAGCAGCAGTTTCAGAATTACCAGGTAACCAATTTCACCTAACAAATGTAGTTGTTAATATGTTAGAAAACGCTATAAAATATTCAGAAGGCGCACCTATAATAGATGTGTATACAGAAAGTACCAACAAATTTTTTATCTTTAAAATAAAAGATAAAGGTATAGGAATGAGTAAAGCAGTGCAAAAACAAGTTTTTAATAAATTCTACAGAGAACAAAAAGGAAACGTGCACAATGTAAAAGGGCATGGTTTAGGTTTAGCTTATGTAAAAGAAATTGTAGAAAAACATCATGGAACAGTTTTTGTTGAAAGTGAGAAAGGACAAGGAAGTATATTCACAGTAAAATTACCTTTAATTTAATAAATATAACAATGGGAAGTAAAAAGATTTTATTAGTAGAAGACGATCCAAATTTTGGAACGGTTCTAAAAGATTATTTAGCATTAAACGATTACAATGTAACACACGCAAAAGATGGTATCGAAGGTTTAATAATGTTTAAAAACAGCGATTACGATTTGTGTATCTTAGATGTAATGATGCCAAGAAAAGATGGCTTTTCTTTAGCACAAGACATTAGAAGCACAAATAAAGAAGTACCAATTATCTTTTTAACAGCAAAAACTTTAAAAGAAGATGTTTTAAAAGGATATGCAGTTGGAGCAGACGATTATCTAAACAAGCCTTTCGATTCGGAAGTATTATTGCACAAGATAAAAGCAATTTTACAACGTAAAGAATCAGATAACACTACAGAAAGTGAGCAATTCGAGTTTAATATTGGAAGTTTCTTCTTCAACTCTAAGTTAAGACATTTATCTGTTGGTAAAGAAGGAGAACCCTCTAAACTATCTCCAAAAGAAGCAAAATTATTACGTATGTTAGCAATCCATAAAAACGATTTAATGCCAAGAGAATTAGCATTAACAAAAATTTGGAGAGACGATAATTATTTTACATCTAGAAGTATGGATGTGTACATCGCAAAATTAAGAAAGTATTTAAAAGACGACGAAAATGTTGAAATTTTAAATATTCATGGAGAAGGATTTAGGTTGGTAGATAAAAACTAAACTTAAAAAAACTTCCTATAAAAAATAAACTCAGTTTTTAAAATAAGCTGAGTTTTTTTTGTATTTTTATAATATGGCAGCCTTTATTAAAATTTATAACGAGAATCCTAATCCAAAAGAAATCGCAAAAGTTGTAAAGATTTTGCGTTCTGGAGGATTAATTATCTACCCAACAGATACTGTTTATGGTTTAGGTTGCGATATTACCAATACAAAAGCCTTAGAAAAAATTGCGCAGATAAAAGGTGTGAAGCTAGAAAAAGCCAATTTCTCTTTTATTTGCAACGATTTAAGTCACCTTTCGGATTATGTAAAACAAATAGATTCACCAACTTTTAAAATTCTAAAAAGAGCGTTACCAGGACCTTATACTTTTATTCTACCAGGAAGTAACAACTTACCAAAAGTATTTAAAAAAAAGAAAACAGTAGGCATTCGTATTCCAGATAACAATATTGCTAGGTGTTTGGTAGAGGCTTTAGGAAACCCGATTATATCAACATCTATCCATGATGAAGATGATATTTTAGAATACACAACAGATCCAGAACTCATTTTCGAAAAATGGAACAAATTAGTAGATGTTGTTATCGATGGTGGTTATGGAGATAATTATGCATCTACAGTAATCGATTTAACTACAGATAAACCAGAAATAATTAGAGAAGGAAAAGGAAGTTTAGACATTCTTTAATTCAAAGTTTCGAATTCAAAATTCAAGGTTTAGGTTTGAACTTTGAATTTTAAACCTATTCAAGTTCCTCGAATTTCTTTCTCCCCAAAACAAAATACTGCCAAACAATACTTGTATGTAAATTATAATTTTGTTTTTTTTGTAGTTTTCTTCTTTTTCCTAAGAATTTAAAAAAGTTTTTGTAAAAACTTAAATGTGCTTTTAAAATAGCCCATGTATGTATAGGTTTTAATTCGAGAATGAATTTTAAACCAGCTATTCCGTCTAAAATTAAACGAAAAAAAACGACGAATAAAAACCACTTTTTAGGAACGTTTTTTATGATATTTAATAAACTATTTCTAAAATTTAAATAAGTTTTATACGGATTTGCTTCCTGTAAAGTAGCTCCTCCAATATGATAAACAGTAGATTTTCCAACATATTTTACTTTATAACCAATATTTTGGGCTCTCCAACACAAATCAATTTCTTCTTGGTGTGCAAAATAATCTTCGTCTAAACCTTCAATTTTATGATATACTTTAGATCGAATAAATAAACAAGCTCCAGATGCCCAAAAAATATCTTTTGTGTCGTTAAACTGACCATTATCAACTTCCAAATTATTAAAAATGCGTCCCCTACAATATGGATAACCAAATAAATCGATAAATCCACCTCCAGCACCAGCATATTCGAACTTTGTTTTGTCTTTAAAATCTAATAATTTAGGCTGTACAATCGCAGTATTCGCTTCATTCTTAAAAACGTTTAAAATAGGAGGTAACCAGTTTTCGGTTACTTCAATATCAGAATTTAATAAGCAGTAAATATCTACATCTACAGCTTGTAAAGCATCATTATAACCTTTGGCATAACCTCCATTTACAGTGTTTTCTATAATTTTTACTGAAGGAAAAAACTCTTTTACATAAGAAATAGAAGCGTCTGTAGAAGCATTATCTGCCACATAAATATCTGCAAGTTCAGAACTGAATCTCACAACAGAAGGTAAAAACTGTTCTAAGAGTTTTTTTCCGTTCCAATTTAATATAACAATGGCTGTTTTCAAGGTTGCGAATTTACATTTTAAAAATTAGTTTACTTTTAATTTTCTCTTAATTAAGATAATTTTGCAGTCTTTTTTAGTACTAAAAAGTAAAACCTGTAATTCTTAATATCTTGTTGGTGTAATTTAAGAAATTAGTTATGGATTTTTTGTCTATACAGAAATAACAAGTACTATGAATAATCAGGAATTTCTTTTAAAAAAATATAGGTTTCGTTTTCAAAATCCATTTTACAATAAAAATGTTCTAAACCATTGGTAACAATTAAATAATTAGCTTTTAACTTTAAATTATAACGAGCAATTTGGTCGAAAGTAGCTTGCGTGATTTTTATGGAAGGCGCTTTGCATTCCACAATAATATCATGATATCCTTCTTTATTAAAAACCAAAATATCCGTTCTTTTTTTTCGATTGTTAATAATCAGTTGTTTTTCTAATGCAATTAAAGAAATAGGATATTTTTTTTTATCAATTAAAAACTGCACAAAATGCTGACGAACCCATTCCTCTGGAGTTAAAACCATGTATTTTTTTCTCAAATTATCGAAAATAAGCGTGTTATTTTCGTTACTTTTGAGTCTGAATTTATAGTTTGGTAGATTCAATTTTTGCATCCACCAAAAATAGTAATTATGAAAAAGATTTTATTGATTTTAATTATGTTTCTTTTCTCTGAGATTGTTTATGGACAAGAAAAAGATAATTTAATTAAGGATATTTTTTCTCAATTATCTATAAGCAAACAAAATTTTTCAAAAAAATTTTTTAGAGTAAAAAAAATAAATTACGACAGTAGTATAATTCTACTTCCATTTTTTATTCCTGATAACGAGTTCTCTAATGAAGCAGGAACTTATGATGTATATATATTAAAACTTTATAAAAATAAAATCTTAAAAAAGAAATTGTTTAAATCACTATGGTTTACAGATGCAAATGCTTTAATTGATGTAGCAGTTTTAATTCCTGATTTTATTTTATCTGATAGAAATAATAATATTATTATTAAAGCACATTATAAAAGTAGCTCTAAAGTTAACCAGTCTTATTCAAAACTTTCTTCTATTTTTATAGAAGAAAAACGTTCTTTTAAAGAAGTTTTAAAGGATTTTCCAAGTTATCTTTATATTGATGAAAGTAACTGGGATAGAACTAATGTTGTTTCTTCTACTGAAAAAAAACGTATAAGCGTTTCCACGAAAAAAAATAAAGAGTTTTATGATTTGTTAATTAAATCTAATACTAAAATAGAAACAACATCTAATGATAGCATTATAGCTAGTAAAACTTTTAGAAGGGTTGATACATTGAAGTTTAATGGAACGTTGTATAATTTTAAAAATACTGATTAATATAAATGAACGAAATAAACGCAATTGTTGCAGATATAAAAAAAGGAAACTTAAAACCCATCTATTTTTTAATGGGAGAAGAGCCTTATTACATAGATAAAATTTCCGGTTTTATTGAAAATAATGTGTTAGATGAAACAGAAAAAGGTTTCAATCAGCAAATAATGTATGGGAGAGATGCAACAATTGAAGATATTGTTGGAGCTGCAAAACGCTACCCAATGATGGCAGAAAGGCAGGTTTTAATTGTTAAAGAAGCACAAGATTTAAGCAGAAGTATTGAGAAGTTAGTTTCGTATGCAGAAAACCCACAACCAACCACAGTTTTGGTTATCAATTATAAATACAAAAAACTTGATAAACGAAAAAAACTGCATAAAGTAATTGCGAAATCAGGTTTGGTTTTCGAGAGTAAAAAAATGTACGAAAATCAAGTTTCAGATTGGATTCGTAGAGTTTTAAGTGGGGAAAAATACCAAATAGAGCCCAAAGCTTCTTTAATGTTGGTTGAGTTTTTAGGAACAGATTTAAGTAAAATATCCAACGAATTAGACAAGTTGATGCTAATTTTTCCTAAAGAAACCATTATTACAGATAAGCATATAGAAGAAAATATTGGAATTTCTAAAGACTTTAATAATTTCGAATTGCGAAAAGCAGTAGGAGAGAAGAACATTGTAAAAGCCAATAGAATTATTAATTATTTTGCGGAGAACCCTAAAAATAATCCTTTGGTAATGACAATTTCTTTGCTAAATGGTTTTTTTACCCAGTTATTAATGTTTCATGGATTAAAAGACAAATCGAAAAGTTCTGTGGCTAAAACATTGGGTGTAAATCCGTATTTTGTAGACGAATATTTTTTAGCGGGTAGAAATTATTCAATGCGAAAAGTAGCACAAGTAATCGCTTTTTTAAGAGATGCAGATGTAAAAAGTAAAGGAGTTGGCGCGAAACAAACCAATGAAGATATTTTAAAGGAGTTATTATTTAAAATTTTACATTAAAATGAAAAACATATTTACAAAAAAGGTTTCAGACGAAGTAATTTCTAGAATTGAAAAATTAACACCAGAAACCAAACCAAATTGGGGTAAAATGTCTGTTTCACAAATGTTGGCACATTGTTGTGTAACTTACGAAATGGTCTATACCAATAAGCACCCAAAACCAAATGCTTTCGCCAAATTTATGCTAAAAACGATTGTAAAGAAGATCGTGGTTTCAGAAAAACCATATGCTAAAAATGGCAGAACAGCTTCTCAGTTTTTAATTGTAGATGAAAAAATTTTTGAAACAGAAAAACAAAGATTGATTGATTTTATCAACAAAACACAAGAATTAGGAGAAGATACGTTTGATGGAAAAGAATCGCATTCTTTTGGAAAATTAACAAAAGAAGAGTGGAATAATATGTTTTACAAACATTTGGACCATCATTTAACGCAATTTGGTGTGTA